>NZ_CP021642.1:1316962-1646202 GCF_003048375.1 Campylobacter concisus
ATAGAGTAGCGCATATCAGCCATGCCGCCTTGATACATTAGATCAACGATTAGTTTTAGCTCGTGCAAGCACTCAAAATACGCCATCTCAGGCTCATATCCAGCTTCTACAAGCGTATCAAATCCAGCATTTACAAGTGCGCAAAGACCACCGCAAAGCACAGCTTGCTCGCCAAATAAATCTGTTTCAGTTTCATCTTTAAATGTTGTCTCAATGATGCCAGTTCTACCGCCACCTATACCGCAAGCATAGCTTAGAGCGATCTCTTTAGCCTTTCCACTTGCATTTTGCTCAACAGCGATAAGATCAGGTATGCCGCCACCTCTTAAAAATTCGCTTCTAACTGTGTGTCCTGGGGCTTTTGGAGCGATCATGATGACGTCTATGTTTGCTGGAGCTTTGATCTGTCCAAAATGAACATTAAAACCATGTCCAAATGCGATAGCAGCGTGATCTTTTAAATTTGGCTCGATCTCATTTTTATAAATTTCAGCTTGAAGCTCATCTGGTGTTAGGATCATAACTACATCAGCACCTTTTGTAGCTTCGCTTACAGTTTTTACTTCAAAGCCCTTTGCCTCAGCTTTTGCCCAGCTTCTGCCACCTTTTGCAAGACCGATTACGACACTTACGCCATTATCTCTTAAATTTTCAGCGTGTGCGTGACCTTGCGAGCCAAAGCCGATGATTGCTACTTTTCTACTCTGAATAAGGCTTAAATCGCAGTCTTTATCATAATAAACATTTATAGCCATTGTTTCTCCTATTGTTAAAATTTGGCAAAATTATACATTTTAGCAACAAAAACGTTGCTGAAAAAGAGCAAAAAAGTATCTTTAAGTTTTATGCTGCAGCTTTTTGCTATAATGTGACAAAATTTTTAACCAAAAGAGTCACTTTACATGAATGAATCAATTTTTAAAAAAATCAAAGCGCTTCCGCCACTAGACGACACTGTCATACAGATCCAGCGCCTACATGCTGACGAAAATAGCTCGATAAATGACCTCACAAAAGTGGTCGAGAAAGACCCTATGCTAACAGCAAATATCTTGCGTTCAGCAAACTCACCACTTTACGGATTTTCTCAAGAGATCACAACTATCGCAAGAGCCATTTCACTTTTTGGCATGGCTACTATCCGCGGTTTTGCGCTATCAAGTGCCATTAAAAAGACCTTTTCTATAAATTTAGAGCCATATGACATTACCGCACAAGATTTTTTAAATATCTCAATCATGCAAAATGCTTTGATGTATCACTGGTACTCTAAGATAAAACCTAAAAATCTAGAAATTCTCTCTCCTGCTTCATTTATGCTTGAAGTTGGCAAGATCGTTTTAGCACATGAACTCACAGAAAATAACCAAGTTGCTGAGTTTAAAACAAAGTTAAAACAAATTTCATCTACCTATGATCTTGCGCTTTTAGAGTCTGAAATTTTAGACATCACAAACGAAGAGGTCACGGCTAAAATTTTTGAGCAGTGGAATTTAGAGATCGAGCTTGGAAATTCTATCCTCTACTCAAACACTCCAGAAGAGGCACCTGATCATATAAAAGAGTACGCAAGAGCGTTAAAAGTAGTAAAAACAGCGGTTAATATCTTTAACCAGCTTGATGATGTGAGCGTAAATAACGCAACACTTCTTATAAACGAATATGGCTTTGAGAGAGATACATTTTTAATGGCTGTTAGCAAAGTCAAAGACAATTTGTGAAAGAATTTTTAACATCACTTCTAGTTGGCATCAAAGAAAAAGAGATATCAAACGAAGATAAAGAGATCTTACGTAATCTCCTAAACCTTGGTGCCGTAAGCTTACATAAAGATAAATTTTACCTAAACAACGGCTATGTCTGCGGCAAGCTAGACATCAGCCAAAACGCAACTGGCTTTATCATGCCATTTGACAAGCGCTTCAAGCAAGATATCATCGTAGAAAATAAAAATTTAAACAACTCTCACCTTGGCGATATCGTGTTAGCAAAGCTTTTGCCACTTAAGAAAAAACGCCAAAGCGCTAAGATAGTGATGAGCCTAAAGCTTGCAAATGAGACTAGTGTGGTCTATACAAAACGCTTTGGGGCGGCCATTTTAGGGGTAAATTTAAAAACTGGGCTAAGCACAACCCTAAAGGCAACTCAAAAAAGCCTAAAGATGCTCCCACTTGGGACGCTACTAAAGATAAACAATCTAAACAACGAAATAGTCGAGGTTTTAGGAAATTTAGAAGATCCGCTAAGCGATGAGAAAATTTCGCTTGCTATTTATAATAAAAATGATAAATTTAGCGAGGCTTGCGAGCTTGAAGCAAAGGCATTTGGCGATGAAGTCGATGCTAGCATGTATCCAAACAGGGTTGATCTAAGAAATTTAGATTTTTGCACGATCGATCCAGTCGATGCTAAAGACTTTGACGATGCCATATATTTTGATGATAAAAAGCGCGAAATTTACGTAGCAATCGCCGATGTAAGCGAGTATGTGACCGCGTATAGCGCCATTGATAGCGAGGCTAAAAAAAGAGGCTTTTCTATCTATTTTCCGCACATTTCAGTGCCGATGTTACCACGAGCACTTAGTGAAAATATCTGCTCGCTAAAACCAGATGTGCCGCGCCTTGCATTTTGTTTTAAAATTTCACTCGATGCAAACAACGAGGTAAAAAAAGAGGAACTTTTTGAGGCGATAATCCTTTCAAAAAGACGCTTTAACTACGATGAGATCGATGAAATTTTAGAAGACAAAAGAGAGTGTGAAATTTCATGGATCAAGCCACTTTTTAAACTCACCACGAAGCTTCGCAAAAAAAGGCTTTTGCACGCATTTGACTTTAGGACAAAAGAGCTTAGAATGAGCCTTGATGACGAGGGTCAAATTTCGCAAACTAGGTTCGAAAGCGACTCCGACTCACACAGACTAGTTGAAGACTGCATGCTTTTAGCAAACAAAGCTGCTGCAAAGCTCATCACAAAGGGCGTTTTTAGAAACCACGCATCGCCTGATTTTAAAAAGATAGATACCTTGCTTGAAGACTTGCAGCTTTTGGGGCTTGACTTTACCTACGAGAGCGACCTTGCAAATTTGATAAGAAAGATCCAAGCAAAGGCCGATGAGCTGGGCAACCGCGAAGAGATAGATAAGCTCATCATCAAGTCTCAAAAAAAGGCTGAATACTCAAGTGAAAATTTAGGCCACTTTGGGCTTGGATTTGATAGATACACGCACTTTACAAGCCCTATTAGACGCTATTCTGATCTTATTTTGCACAGGCTTTTAAAGGCTAAAATTTCAAAAGATGAGAAGCTTTACAACTTCTTACTTTTAAACATCCAAAGCACCTGCGCAACCTTAAGCGAGCTTGAAAGAGAGGCCGACAAGGTGGCCTACGACTTTATGGATAGGAAATTTGCACGCTGGGCAGTTGCAAACATCGACAAAGAGGTGCGTTGCTACGTGAGTGAAAACCAAAATGTTTTGGTCGCTAAGCTTGATGATCATTTTGTTGGAGCTAGGATTTTCATCACTGGATACAGCGCAAATTTACTTCAAAAGCTTGTCGTAAAGATCACAGAGGCTGACATCGCGAGCGCTAAAATTTTTGCAAAAGTGGTAAGAAAGATCGATGTATAGAAAAGATTTGGAGCTAAATTTAGCAAATGCAAATTTAAGCAACTACTTCTTGCTTTTTGGCGCGGATGAGTTTCAGATAGAGCTTTTTGGCAAGGAAATTTTAAGCATTTATGCAAGCGAAGATGCAAATTTATTAAGCCTTTATTTTGACGAGTACAACTACACACAAGCAAGCTCTCACCTAAGCGAGCAGTCGCTTTTTGGTGGCAAAAATATCCTCTATGTAAAAAGCGACAAAAAGATCCCATCAAAAGAGCTAAAAGAGCTCATCTCACTTTGCTCAAAGAGCCATGACAACTACTTTTTGTTTGAGCTTTATGAGGCCGATATGAAGCTAGTTTTTGATACGCAAAAGGCATTTGGGACAAATTTTGCTAGATTTTTTAAGCCCTCAAACCCAGATGAAGCGATAAATTTACTAGCTAAAAACTCAGCTAAGATAGGACTAAACATAACCAAAAACGCACTTTATGAGCTTTATTTTACACATAATGAAAATTTATACCTTGCAGCAAGCGAGCTAACAAAACTAAAGAGCCTAAACACCCACATCGAACAAGACGATGTAAAAAGGCTTGTTTTTGGACTTGGCGGGATAAATTTTGATGACTTTTTCAATAAATTTATGGCTCTAAAAGATATAAAAAACGACTTTTTTACCTACTTAGAAGATCCAAATTTTAATGAAATTTTACTTCTAAACTCACTTTACAAAGCATTTTTTAGGCTGTTTAAAATTTACTCTTACATCAAGATAAATGGCCGCTTAAATTTAGACGAAGCGATCGGTTATCAGCCACCTGTAAATGTGGCAAATTTATTAAAAGCAAATAGCTTAAAGATAAGTTTAAATGCCTATTTGGAGATATTTAAAACGCTAAATTTAGCCGAGCTAGAGCTAAAAACAAATACAAAAATGGATAAAGAAATTTTCGTTTTATCAACCATTTTAAACCTCCAACACCTCATATCAACAGCAAATATTAAGTAAATTTAAGCTAAAATCCACCCTTGCTTAATGCAAAATCCTTGCTCACAAAGTGAGCTAAATATCCATAAGGAGAAAAAATGAAACATTACGAGCTTTTATTTATTCTTAAGCCGACGTTGACGGAAGAGGAAGTTAAAGCTAAAGTTGATTTCGTAAAAGAAGTCATAACAAAAAACGGCGGCGAGATCGCTACTGTCGTTGAGATGGGCACTAGAAAGCTAGCTTATACCATCAAAAAATATGAGCGTGGAACATATTTTGTTATCTACTACAAAGCTCCACCAGCACTTCTTGCAGAGCTTACAAGAAACGTAAGGATCACTGAAGATATCATAAGATTTTTAAGCGTTAAATATGAAAACAAACGCGAAATCGCAGCTTGGGAAAGACTTTGCAAAGGTATCAAACAAACTATCAAAAAAGAGACTCGCGAGCCAAGAGCACCACGCGAGCCAAGAGCTGAAAAAGTAGACGAGCAAACATTTACAGAAGAATAATCAAGGATAAAAAATGTTCAATAAAGTAGTATTAGTTGGAAATTTAACCAGAGATATAGAGCTTAGATATACTACTAGCGGCGTTGCCATAGGAAATTCTAGTATAGCTGTGACACGCAAAATCACCTCAAATGGGGAAAGAAGAGATGAGACTTGCTTTATTGATATATCATTTTTTGGCAAGAGTGCAGAGATAGCAAACCAATATCTCAACAAGGGATCAAAGCTGCTTATCGAAGGAAGACTTAAATTTGATCAGTGGACCGACAATAACGGACAAAATCGCTCAAAACACTCTATCGCCGTTGAGAGCATGGAGATGCTTGGCTCAAATAACCAAACGCAACAAGGCGGATACTCTATGAATAGCCAAAATAGCGGTAGCTACGGACAGCAAGGCGGATATCAAAATAACCAATATAACCGCCAACAAGAAGCTAGGCCACAAGCTGCGCTACAAAGAAAGCAAGAGAGTTATTCAGAAGTTCCTGATATAGACGTTGATGCTGATAGCTTCAACAATGAAGAAATACCGTTTTAATTTTAAAGGATAAAAAATGGCAGAAAAAAGAAAATATTCACGCAAATATTGCAAATTTACAGAAGCAAAGATTGATTTTATAGACTACAAAGATACTTCACTTTTGAAGTATTGTTTGTCAGAGAGATTTAAAATCATGCCAAGACGCCTAACTGGCACATCAAAAAGATACCAAGAGATGGTAGAAAAAGCGATCAAGAGAGCTCGCCACGCAGCTATCATACCTTACATAGTTGATCGCAAAGACGTAGCTTCAAATCCTTTTGAAGGTCTATAATCCATAAATTTTAGCCCTATTTTGGGGCTAAAATCTTTTAAATTTATCTCTTAATTTTTACTATATCTAATCTTTTATTAAATTTTCTCATCAAATTCTTAAATTTATAAGCATTTCAAAAATACCAAGCTAGCCAAATTTATCTAAATATTGTCTAATTTTTAAATTTGCCTCGTAAATTTTTCACGCTTTTTGAAAACTTTTTTATAAATTTACTAGCCAATTTTTTAAATTTTATAAGCATTTTAAAGCCGTCAAAGTAGCTATATTTCTCTAGACGTTGTCTATTTTTTAAATTTACATATTAAATTTCATCAAGTTTTTTGAAAGTCTTTTATAAATTTCACTCGTTATATTCTTAAATTTATGCACCATTTTTAAACAACAAAATATTTAACAAATGCTTTTTAAATTTAGCTACGCAGTTTTATATTATTTAGCAAGTTAAATTTATGGCTTGCACATCAAAATACCGCCACACAACACAAAACGCTGGACAATACAAAATAAAATTTGAAATTTAAAACAAGAATTAAAAGTAGATAATAAATTTAGGGGCAAAGCGCCCCCTAGTTTTAGTAAAGACCAAAAGTTCCGTCTGTTCTTTTGTAGATGACGCGCATTTTGGCATCGACATCGTTAAATACGTAAAATTGTTTATCGCTTGATTTTAGTTTATCAAGCGCTTCTTCTACCTCAAGAGGTTTGTAAATTTCAAGCTCCATAGGCACGATCTCCTCAACACCTTCGATCTTTTCTTCGCCTATTCTCGAGCGAAATTCTTTATCATCAGCCTTGCCTTTTACTGTAAATTTCTTATCGTGCTCTCTTCTTAAAACTTTTGAAGCCTTTTCGATAGCAAGATCGATCGCTGCATAGAGATCTTTGTCTTTTTGGCGAACGACTATCGTGTCTTTATGCGCCATATTTAGAGAAAATTCTGCATTAAAGCCCTTTTTACCTTGCTTTTCGTCTGCTCCTACTACGCATCTTGCTGAGATGATGTCAAGGTTGTACTTGCCAAGGGTATCAAAAGCGTCTTGGATGTAGTTTTTGATAGGCTCTGTTAGCTCAAATTGTTTTCCAACAATGCTTATGTTCATCGCAATCTCCTTTATAGAAAGTAAGATGATTATAACACGACGAAACTAAAAGCAAATTAAAGTAAAATCTTTATAAAATTTTAAAGTTTCTGAAGAGTTCGTTTGTGAAAATTTATAGGATTTGAGGCTTTTCCCGGTTTTGAACTGACAAATACATCAAGCATTATTGTGCCTTGATTTGCTCCTTTTACTATCACAGCATCTTTGTTTTTACAAGCATTGCCCATATCGCCAAAGTATTTTACATATACTTTAAAAGTAAAGAGGTCGCCAAATTCGCCAGCTATCGGATTGTCTTCACTTGCATTTTTGCTTTGGTTCCCTAGACAAGTGGTGCTAAAGTCATTGCTTATGATAGCTAGCATGGCGTATTCTGTCGCTGCACGAGCTACTAGCTCGCTTTGCTCTCTTAGATAAATTTCACTATTTTGCTTAACTGAAGTACTAGCGATCGAAAGAGCTAGCATACAAATAGAGCTTGCGATCACCACAAAAAATATCGCTGCAATGAGTGTAAATCCTCGCCTCATTAATAAACCGCCTTTGACTTGCAGATAGTTATCTCTGAGTTTTTTGCCCTCATGCAAAGTTTTAGCACGATGACGCCATTTTTTTCAGTAAAGACAAACCTCGTAACGTTTTTAGCAAGGGTTGCCTTTTCGCCATTTTTTTTATATTTTTCTCCCATCCATGGACGATAGTCGTAGTATAAATTTAGATCAAAGACGCCGTTTGCCGCATCTTTTGGATCAGCGCTTTGCTCTGGCACTATGGCATTTGCTGTGTAAGCTAGATGATACTGCTCTGAAATTTGTTTGCCATCAAATCCTGAAATTTCTAGCGTGTTGCCATCAGTGCTTTTTACGCCAACTTTTGCTATGTCTAGCTTTGTAATATCACCTTTATATCCAAAAGAATCTTGCACATTATAATAAACATCAGAAAATATCGCTACAACGCCGCCATCTTTTTTTGTGAAATCAACACAAGTGGCATTTGTATCTTCCCTGCAAGTTAGATCTTTTATGGTTTCAACAACTTCGGTAGAAAAATTACTTCCAGGACTTATCAGACCAGTTGCTGGTGAGCTTTTAGCAAGATCTGCGTAGCCACTGTATCTGCCTGCTTTATTACTACCAGAAGGCACATCATTAAAAATTTCATACGCATAGGGGATAAATTCTAAAATTTCATACTTAGCATCTAAATTTACCCCACTATCATTTAGCGCCAAAAAAGCTCCATCAGTTTTTCTAGCGATCACGCTTGGCTTTATGCGGTGCTCTAGCCTCTTTGAAATTTGCTCCAGTGCGATCTCTGTTTGCGTCTCGAGCTCATTTACTGTCTTTGTTTGAAAGTAGTTTGAGTAGATGTTCATTATGGCGTTAAAGCTCATCATAGCAATGATACCAAGCACGACGATAACGACTACAAGCTCAAGAAGAGTAAAGGCTCTTTTCATTTCCACACTTTCGTATTTAGCGAGCCGCCCTCACCTAGATTAAAAGCGTAAGCTCTTAGCACTGATGTAGTCTCTTGTTTTGTGTTGTTTTTATACGAAGTAGCAGTTACAATTATCTCTTTTACGTCGCTGTTGTCTAGCCCTAAATTTGGCTTAAAATCCCCATTACCATTTTTTATTCTGACGTTATATTCTGAGCCAACTATATAGTCTCTGTTTTGATTTGTTGTGTTTAAATTTTTATTTCTTGTTTTGTAATAATCCACAGACCTCACTGCCGTATCAGGTACTAGATCTGATGAGTTTGTATAGGCAAAAACTCTATGCCCGTCGCCTGTTATTTTATTTATCTTATAAAATTCGTTTCTTTGATCACCTGGCTTTAAGATGATAGGAAAAAAGTAAGCCGTCTCAGCGCTACTGCCGCCGATGTTTGTTGAGACCTTGATGACCTTGTCACTAAAGGGAGCTTTTAAGATAAGCCCCATGTAGGTCTTAGCATTCATCAAGCTCTCTTGCGTAACCGCCTTTTGATTTAGCTCAGATGTGGTCTTTAATACAAGTGGTATCGACGTGCTGATGATCGCCACAACGACTATCGAGAGGATAAGCTCTATAAGAGAAAAGCCTCTTTTTACCAAGAAATTCTCCTATTTGTCTTATCGCTTAGATCATTAAAGTTATTTTCGCCGCCTACAACATTTCCTACGTCACCTTTGCTAGAGCCACTTTTTAGGGTCTTGCCAGCCCAGTCGCCATTTGGCACGAGAAATCTCACTGTGAAATCATTTGTCGCTGCGTCTTTATCAAATTCATTATATATGAGCCAGTTTTCTGTATGCATCTTGGCTATATCTGTAACTGCTCTTGGGTTGCTTACAAATATATAGCTTATGCCATCAACCGGTGATGTTCGCTTGGTCGTATCCTCGACCGTTCTTGAGTTTTCGTTTGTATAAGTGTAGTTGTTTACTTCGCCATAAGCTGAGCTATGAAGAGGATTTACGTACCATGAGTGCGTACCCGCAAACTCCTCCCAGCGAGCGCTTGATCCAGGTTTTTGCAATATAAATTTACTCTCGTCGCAGCCATTGCAATACACTCCGTAGTAAATTTTTGCCTTAAAGCCAGTGTTTGGTCCCTCATAGTAAGGCGCGTATGTCCTAGCATAGTAAAATTTTGCCGATGTTTTTGTGGTTGGCTTTTTGTAGTTGCCATTATTTTTTGTTTTATTTGTATCGACTAAGCTCTCAAACGTGAAAGTATCGCTTGTTACCTCAAAAGGATTTTTAGCTACATTTTTTTCACGTTTGAAATTAAATTTTAAATTTACATCAGCGTAGCCACCTTTAAACGCTTCTTTTTTGACTTCAAAGAGCCCTTCGTGCAAAGAAGATGGATGTACTTTTTCGACTTTACTAGCATCAAGATTGCCAAAAAACAAAATTTCACTATTTAGCTTAGCTAACCCATCTGTATCGTTTTTTAGTAAAGTGCCATTGTTGTCAGTATAGCCATTTATCATTTCTCCTACTTTTATCTTAAAGCGTGTATTGTTTGAGTAACAACCGTCTTTATATAAAAGTGCAGGATTATCATCAAAAAGTCTAGCTTTTACTTTAAAGCTCAAGATAGGAGTAAAGCTTGCACTGCTTTCATTTGCGATGTAGCTAATGCCTCTTGGCAAAATTTTAAACTCGCTTACTTCAAGATCATTTGGCTCAAAACCAAATTTTTTCTCACCAAATTCTATATCACAACCGACCTTGCCTTCGGTGTTTTCATCATTATCACTCTTATCAAGTACACAGTCACTATCTTGTGGTGGAGTTTTTTTATCTATGCTTGTATAACTTTTATCCACAACATAAAATTTAGCATTTCCGATATCAGAGAAAGAAAATCCCTCTTTATTTGTTTTTAAATTAGTTATAGTGCCTACCGCTTTTGCTGGATTATCAAAGGCTATTTTTAGTTTATTGTCTTCACTTAGTCTCTTTTTTGTATCTTCGGTGATTATGCACCCTGCCTTATCCACAGGCAAGATTGATACATTATTTTCTGTATAACGATTTACACCTGTTGCAGAGCTACCTGCGATTAAGGTATTTGTATATCCATTTGCAAGAGTTGCCTTATCTTTATCTTTATTGTAATTGTAAGCAGCCAAGGTTATATCTTTATAGTCTTTCCCTCCCACAAGTACGCTACTACCATTATATAAACCACCACTGCCTGACTTATCATAGAGCTGAAACATAGCTGGTCTTACAGCAAATGCATCAAAAGCTTCACACACTACCTTATTTTTATTTTTCAGTTCATCAAGATAAGTAAGCTTAACACGCAATGCTTTATATGCTCTTGGTACAGCTACTCTTACTTTTTCAGTATCTTTATTTGTAAAGTGAAGTGTTATAGACTGCTTTCCTAGTACAGATTCTTCATCACTACAATTTTCCACGAGTTTTAGATCCACATCAATAGGAAACTCTGGTGTTTTTGGAGTTTGATCTACTTCGCTATAGTTTGTTATAAAGATGTAAAATGGTTTATTTACTATCTTTGTAAAAAGCCTATTTTTAAAATCACCATTAGGGTCATTTTCCTTACTTCGTGGATAAAAGTTATTTTTTTCTTTTACAACCTCTAGTTCATAATTTTTTCCATCATCGCATCTGCTTATACCATAATCATATTGCAAGCCAGTATCATTATTTATAAATTTAGCTTCATATTCTGTTTTTTTATACTTATCTTCTATCTTGCTGTCAAATTGAACTCTTGCAAAGTTTCCTTGTCCATGAGTTAGTTCTCCGCCAATCGCATAAGTTGCATTTGTGCCTATATTATATTCTAAAGTATAATTATCGATCTTATTTAAGTATTTTCCATTATCGTCAAATGCAGCCCAATTCGAATTACTCAAATTTGTACCAGACGTTATTATTTTACTAGTATCATTCTCATAAATCATAGATTCAGGCTTTAATTTTACCCTCAATATGGCTTTATGGGCATCTTCATTGCCTCTGTTTAGTATTGTCACAGTTGATCTTAACAATGAGCCTTTTTTTACTTTAATTTTTGTGTTTGGTGTTATAGCTATCCAATTATTGACCCCACTTTTTATCGCAAGGTTTTCCTCGTAGCATACATCAGGATCATAAAGTAACGTAGAGAAGGCTACCATGCCGATATTTTGTCTATCACCATTAAACGTACCACTAGCTTCCGTGTACCCCTTAGCTTTAAATCTGACTCCAACATCTTCTTGCTTGTTTGTCATTTTGTCTGATATATCTATAAGGTCTAGATCCATCTGACCATTAAAAGTCCTGCCTTCAACAGCAGGTTTGTCAAATCTAGATATAGACGAGTTGAAAAGTTTACCTTTTGGATTTTGTAATGAAAAAATAGATTCAAATTTATTAGTATTTTTATTTTCTACCTGTATATCCTCTCCAGATACCTCTGGCTTACCACCAAACCCCATAAAAGCCAAAGTTGTTTTTACTGATCCGCTTTTTGGAGTATAGAACTCATCAAATTTAAGATCAAAGGATTGACTAGGTTCATCTTGATCGGCTGCATTTGGATAGATATCAGCCATACCATCATACAAATTTATAGATCTTGGCTTAACCCCTTTATCTCTGCCTTCTTCACCCATATCATAAACAATCACTAAACTCCAACCACCAAATTGAGATGCACCAAAGGACGAATTCCACTTGCCATCCGCATAAAGTATAGCACCATAAGGTGTTCTAAAAGTTTTTTGATAAGCTATACATCTCTCGTTTGGATCAATCTTTTCTGGGTAACCCCTCTTAAAACTTATTACTTTGCCAGTTTCTCTTGTCAATGGTACTATAGTAGATGCTATACCACCAACAGCAAATGTTCGTTTTTCTGGTGTTTTATCCTCTGGATTATTACCAAGACTATCTTGCACTTGCTTTGTTACATCAGCACTTGCCTGATAGACATAATAGTATCCACCCCTTCCACTTAGCGTAGCTTCTTCAGTATTGTCACCATTGAAACTTTTTTTTGTGATTATATCGCGATAACCCTGCGAAAAAGAGCCGACCAATTTAATATCATCTTTGCTAGCTTGCACCACAAAAGTACCCTTAGGGGTTTTAAAATTTACTCTTGAATAACCATATATATCTTTAAAAATTTCATCTGTATAGTCGGAAGCCAAATACCACTCTTTATATATAGATCCTCCCCAGTAAAGCCTAGCATACTTTATCTTACTGCCATCTACATATTTTTTTTCATGCTCGCTTTTACCACTAAATGTGAATGTCGCACGAGATGAATTTGGGAATTTGCTTGTACTAAGACTAGGTTCTTCATTAACATATCTTTTCTCAACAACAGGAGATGGGTCTGCGCCTGCTTTTGTTGGATCAAATTTATATCCATCTACTTTTGGTATGACGACAGTAGCCCCTATAACATCCATATCCCCAATAACACTTTTAAAACTACCTTCTTCTCTTTTTTTAAGCTTATTATTTCTAGAACTATCTAAATACCCTTTTATTTTCTCTATATTTTCTTCAACATAACATGATGTTTGACTATATATATAATACATATCATCCGCATCTTTCGAAGAAGCCTTTCCGCCATTTTTAGACGGCTCTATGCAGTGTTTAATTCCGTCTTGATCAAGCAAACATGTTCCGGCTTGACAAGTACCTGATGCTGGTGTACAAGATTTGTTAGTGTTTTTTACAAAACTCGTTCCTGCTGGATACACTGCATCACCAAAAATATAAATAAAAGAAAATAGGAATAAAAAAAGAATTTTCAAATTACAATCTCCATAATGTAACTAACATATTGGCATCTTGCCATAGTGGGCAAGTATATCTTTTTGGTTCTAAATGTATGCTTATTTTTTGAAATTTAAAATCTGAAAAAAAATGGCTAGAATCTACCAAGAAATTCTCCTATTTGTCTTCTTGCTTAGGTCTTTAAAATTTCCCTCTGCACCCACTACATTTCCTACATCGCCCTTTTCTGAGCCTTCTTTTAGTGTCTTACCAGCCCAGTTACCATCTGGCACTAGAAATTTTAGTGTAAAATCATTTGTTGTAGCATCTTTATTAAATTCATTATATATTAGCCACATATTAGCATGCATCTTTGCTATGTCTTTAACTGGCTTTTGATTGCTTACAAAAATTAGTTGTTCGCCATTATTTACAGCACTTACATTATTTCCTAAAACTGTATTATTAGAAAAGCTAAAATCATCAAATTTAAGCACTCCTACTTTATGTGAAGGATTTACATACCATGAAGTAGCCGCTGGGAAAGCCTGCCATGTGCCAGTACCACTTGTTAAGTATGTAGCTTTGTCGCAATCATCACAATATACACCATAATAAATTTTGGCAAAAAATCCATCTGCTGGACCCTCGTAATAAGGCGCATAGACCCTGCCATAGTAGAAATTTGCCGATGTTTTTTTGGCTGGAGATTCATATTTATAAGACTTAGAATTTATGATCGTATCTAAGTTGTCAAGACTAAAATCATCGCTAGATACCGTAAAAGGATTTTTAGCGTGATTTACTTTTCTAGCGAAGTTAAAATAGACTTCAGCGCTAGCTTTGCCTTCTTCAAATGCACTTTTTTTAATATAAAACATACCTTTTTTAGCGTTAGAACCAGTTAATTTTTTAGTATTTGATCCAAGAACTTCAAAAAATAAAATTTCTTCATTTGCCTTTTTAAGCGTGCCAACATTGCCGTTGTTGTCTGTGAAATTTAAAGGGACTTTATGCAGTTTTAGCTCAAAATTAGCCTCATTTGCATAGCAAGCATCGACATAAAACTTTGCAGGTAGATATTTTTCATCTGAGTATCTATAGTCGCCATAAAGCTCTGGATGCAGATTTTTTAATGTATCAGATAGTTTTGCAGTCACATCAAAACTAAGTTTTACTCTTTGCATGCCGTCATTGTCGAGATAAGTCACGTCGTCGTCTTTTATGATTTTTAAATTGCTTATTTGCATATCTTCTGGGATAAATTGAAACGTAACATTGCCTTCTTTTTTAAGCTCGATATCACAGCTAACCCTACCGATACCATCTGGATCATCTGCTGGATTGTTTGGATCAAACGCTGGTTTTCTATATTTTTTCACACAGTCATCGCCTCTTGGTGAAGCGTGCTGATCTGTTGAAGTATAACTGCTATCTACTACATAAAAAGTTGTATTGCCTATATCTGAGTATGAAAAGCCATCATTGCTATTTGCACTACGTGTGATCTTGCCAAGTCCTCCGCTTGCCTCTGTAAATTTTACATTTAGCCTGTTTTTGCTATCTAAAATGGCATTACAGACGTTACCATTTTTAGCTACAAGGCTTGCAAGTAGGCTATTTGCATAGCCTATTGCTAGATCGCTATCGTTTAGCTTCATAGCGGCAAGCGAAATGGTGTCATTATATGTCTCACCGCCTATAAAAGACTTTGTTGAAGTGTTTATGGCAGCACCTGTTGCATTATCCCAAAGCCTAAAGTGGCTTGGTCTAACGGCAAAATCATCTAAATTTTCACATGATACGATTTTCTCTGGTGCTGTAGGGTCTGTTTTTTTCTTAGGGTTAGGGTGTGAAATTCTAAATTTAAGGCTTTTATAAGCCCTATCTACTTTGATATCTTTTAACAAAACCTCACTCTCTTTATCGCTAAAATTTATATTTTTTTCATATAAATTTGATGCGGCGTTGCAAGACGTAACCAACTCAACCTTTACATTCACTGGAGAGTCTGGTGCTTTTTTCTTGCCATCTTCTCCGTAGTTTGTGATATAGATATCAAATGGCTTTGAGACTATCTGGGTTAAAAGTCTATTTTTAAAAGCCCCTGTGCCATCATCTGGCTTGCTACTTGGGATGAAGTCGTTTGGTTTGTCTCCTTCTATCTCGATGTTGTATTCATATGGATCACATTTTTTAATGTATGTATCATAAGGCTCTGAATTTACAACCATTGATTTATAGCTATGTCCTTTAAAGACTTTAGGCTTGTTATTACTTGGCGACGGATCAAACATAGTATCATATGCTACATAAGCATAATTGCCTGTATTTTTTTTAATTATCCCGCCTTTATCTGTGTCTGAGCCTTCTCCTAAGAAAAAGGTTAGTTCATTGCCATTTAGCTTTTGTAGTTTTGTATTGTCTTTGTTGTAATTATTATTCAATATATCCCTAGGATTATTCATCATAGTTGATGTATTTATATTTGGAACTACATATGTTGTCTCTTGAATGTATTTTTGACTTGAAGCTACAATGGCCTTTAAAGCAAAATTTTTAGCGTCTTCATTGGTTGATTCATTTTTTATCCGAACTACTGTTGTTAAGATAGTGTCTTTTGATACCTTATTTGGTTTATTTGGTTCTAATTTAGTAAAAACAAATTTGCCATAAGGGTTATTTTCGGGCTTGTTTGGCTGGTTTGGCTCTTTTTTATATATATACTCATCATAGCAAACTTCTGGCCTATACATACGACTAGAAAAACCAACTAAGGCTAGATTTGGACGATCTGCATTTACTACCCAGGTGGCTTTGGTTGCTGCAACTGTAAAACGTATCTGGGCATTCGTGTCTTCGTTTTTTATAAATTTTGAAATATCAAATATGTCTAGATCGATTTGGTTATTAAAATTCTTGCTAGGATTTATAAACTCTCCAAATTTTGTCATAGTTGAGTTAAACTGATTACCTTTTTTGTTATTTTCGCTGGTTACACTCTTAAAGAGACTATTATGCTCTGTTTTTATCTCTATATCATCACCCTCGACCTCCCTTCTGGCACCAAAAGAAAGCATCGTAAGTGTAGCATTTATATCTCCATATTTTGGATTACTAAGATTAGTAAAATCAATATCTATGTTGGAAGTTTTTGGGCTAAAATGCTTTGTTGTAATTTCATCATTTGTAAGCCATTCTGGTGCAAGCTTTTCAAGACCGTCAAATATACTAACCATCCTTGGTTCTATATTATTTTCTCTGGCCGTTTCATCATCAAAATCATAGATGATAACCAAGCTCCAACCAGCATATTGAGCTGGATATGTCTGCATCCAATATCCGCCATTTTCATTTTTATTAACTGGTGAAAACAATAATGAGCCAAATACGCCTAAGATTCCTCCTAAATCAACTTTTTTAGCTTTTTTTCCAGGTTTTTTAGGAGGTCTATCAAAATACCTATCACTATCCTCCAGAAAATCTTTTTTAAAAGGAGTGGTCGTAGCTCTGATATTTCCAGCATAAAAAGTTCTCTCCTCTTTTGTTGTTCCAAGACTCTTTTGAACGATCTTTGTTACATCAGCACTTGCAACATACATGTAGTTTATACCAGCTTTTACAGCCGTTTGGTGGTCACCAGATCCTTCATATGCTTCATAAGTCATTGACTGTGGTCGATACTCGCTGAACGAACCTGTCCAAAAGATATCTTCTGGTTTGGCGTCTATCGTTATGGCTTGTTCTTCACCAGGAACCTTAAAGTCTATCCTGCTATATCCTTTTATAAAGTTCAATGCATTTGATATAAAATCTGACGCTACTTCATTTTTAAATTTCCAGTTTTGATAGATGGAACTACCCCAGTATAGTCTGGCGTAGACCACGTTTTTGCCTTTAAGATTGTTTTGTATAAAGGTGCCTTTTTCGCTAAAGTCAAATGTAGATAAGGCCGAGTTTTGGCAATAACTAAGCTTATTTGGATTATAAATAAAATCACTTTGACACTGCGTATAGTTACTAACACTAAAGCTACCATCATTTTTAAAAATTTTTTCAGAATAAGTCGATGATTTGCCGTTAGTTGGACTCGGATCAAAGTTATATTCACCATCTCGCTGGATCATAACAGTAGCACCTATGGTTGCCATGTCACCATTTACTCTTGTATTTAGCTTGCCATTTACTATTCTTTGTTTTAACCCTACTGAAGAATGGTCATCAACAGCAGTTTTTAATGGCTCAAAGCCGTTTGAAATATAGCCATGATAGTGATCTAGTGCTAGTAATTTTGTATCTACCGTCCAAGTTATAGGATAAGTTGTTATGCAGTGAGGGATATTTTTAGGAGAACCATCAACATACTCTTCAATATCTGTAAAGCATAAATACTGTACATTAGTGCTATTTTCATTATAAGGTTTAGTAACTTTACAACCGATGGACTTTGCCTCGGCTAGTGTGCATTCCCTAGGCGCGCACCAACTAAATGCAATAACAAAAAAAAGAAGACATATAGTTTTCATTGTAATCTCCTTAACACAAAAGAAAACCAAGGATTGTTTTTAAAAGCCTCCCTGCGACTTACTTTTGTATAAAATTTTCTATCATCTCAGCTTGTCCGTATTGTGGATATTTTGTAACGTCTAAAACCACTTGAGACAAGGTCATATTGTCCATATTACAAACGATAGGAGCTACGAAATTCACGGTTGATTTCTCAAGCGGAAGCGCAACTACTATGATGTTATAAATTCTAAGTTGTGAGCTCTCTTTGATCTCCATAAGCTCTTCATAATAACTTGGTATGTCAAATTCGTAGCTTCTTAATGCAAAAGGATTTATCATAGTAAAAGATGTTTCGTCATCTTTGCTTGCCAGCTTAACAAAAAATTTATCAAGCTCAATCAGTTCCATCGTCTTGATATGCTCGAAGCCTAAAATAGGGCTTTTAACACTAAAAATCATACTGACTCCTGTTTTGTAAAATTACCTTATTTTAGCATAGTTTTAAAAAATTTATACAAAAATAATGGCAAAAAATGTAGAATACGTGAATTTAAACTTTTTAAGGAAAAGCATGAAAAGATTTTCTAAATTTCTAGCAGTTGTGGCTCTTTTAGGGCTTTTTAGCGGTTGTGCTGAAAAATACACCGAGCTTTACAATCTAAGCCCAGACGAGTGGTACGCTCAAGTCATCGCTGACATAAAAGATGGCGATCTGGAGTCAGCTGATAAACACTACGTTTCAATGGCTAGCGAGCACGTTGCAAGCCCACTTTTGGAGCAAATTTTACTCATCCTTGCCCAAGCTCACGCAAATGACGAAGAGTATCTCATGGCAAATCACTATCTTGATGAATACATCAAAAGATACGGCGATAACGGCCCAAAAACAGAATTTGCTCAATACCTAAAGATAAAAGCAAATTTTGACTCATTTACCCAGCCAAACCGCAACCAAAAGCTAATGGAGGATAGCGTAACTGAGATCGAAAAATTTCTTTATATGTATCCAAATACCGAGTATAAGCCGCTTATCGAGACCATGCTTATCAAATTTAAACTTGCTCTTTACTTCTTAGATATGCAAATAGCAGATCTTTACAAGAGAACTGGCCGTGACGTTTCGGCTAAAATTTACGAGCAAAAGCTAGAAGAGTCGCCGTTTAAAAACTCAGACCTTATCAAACCTGACGTGGCATGGTATAGAAAACTGTTTGAATAGGAGAAATTTTGCAAATAAACGAAAACAAAGGCTTCCCAACTGAGATCCCTATCATAGTTGAGGACGAGCTATTTTTATATCCATTTATGATAACGCCGCTTTTTTTAAGCGACGAAGAAAATTTAAAAGCTCTTGAGCTTGCCATACAAGGAGAGACGCCGATCCTTGTCGTGCCTACAAAGCCCCAGCAAGACGGCGCTAGAGACTTTGACGGCATCTATGATGCAGGCGTGATCGGCACGATAATGCGCCGTGTGCCCCTACCTGACGGACGCGTAAAAGTGCTATTTCAGGGCATCGACAAAGGTAAAATTTTAAAGCAATCAGGTATAAACCCACTCCGTGGCATCGTCGATATGCTCCACGTAAAGCGCCCATCACAGGTCAAAACTGACGCTCTCATCGTAGTTTTACGAGAAAAAGTAAGAGAGCTTTCGCAGTTTAGCCACTTTTTCCCACCTGATCTTTTAAAAACGATCGAAGAGAGCGCTGAAGCGATCAGGGTTTGCGACCTAGTCTCAAGCGCACTTCGTCTAAAAAAACAGATCGCTTATAGCTTTTTTGTCGAAGAAAATTTAGAACAGCGCCTACTAAAGCTCATCGACTACGTCATCGAAGAGATCGAGGCAAACAAGCTTCAAAAAGAGATCAAAAACAAGGTTCACTCAAAGATCGACAAGACAAATAAAGAGTACTTCTTAAAAGAGCAGCTAAAGCAAATTCAAGCTGAGCTTGGAGCGGACACGAGCCGTGAAGAGGAGCTTGAAGAGTACCGCAAAAAGCTTGATGCGAAGAAGAAATTTATGGCTGAGGACGCCTATAAAGAGATCAAAAAACAAATAGATAAGCTCTCTCGCATGCACCCAGACTCAGCAGACGCAAATACTTTGCAAAGCTACCTCGACTGGGTACTTGAAATTCCATTTGAAAACATAGCTAAGAAAAAGTCATCTATCGCTGAAGTGAGCAAGCACCTAAATGCCGACCACTACAGCTTAGAAAAGCCAAAAGAGCGCATAGAGGAGTATTTTGCTTTGCGTGAGCTTTTGGAGCTTAGAGGCGTTGGCGAAAAGGTAAATAACGGCGCCATTTTATGCTTTGCAGGCCCTCCAGGCGTGGGTAAAACAAGCCTTGCAAACTCGATAGCAAAGGCGCTAAAGCGTGAGCTAGTCAGGATCGCTCTTGGCGGACTTGAAGACGTAAACGAGCTAAGAGGCCACCGCCGCACCTATATAGGCGCTATGCCAGGTCGTATCGTGCAAGGGCTCATAGAAGCCAAACAGATGAATCCAGTAGTTGTTTTAGACGAGATCGACAAGGTTGGCAGAAGCTACAGAGGCGATCCGACCGCTGTTTTGCTTGAAATTTTAGACCCAGAGCAAAATAATAAATTTAGAGACTACTATCTAAATTTCAACATCGATCTTAGCAAGATCATCTTCATCGCCACAGCAAATGACGTGAGCATGATACCAGCTGCACTTCGCGACAGGATGGAGTTTATCGAGCTTAGCTCATACACCCCACAAGAAAAATTTGAGATCGCTAAAAAATATCTCTTGCCTCAAGAGCTTAAAAAGCACGGCCTAAAACCAAGCGATGTGAGCATTAGCAAAGAGGCGCTTGAGCTAATAATTAGCGACTACACAAGAGAGAGTGGCGTGCGAAATTTACGCCGCAGGATCGCTGACATACTAAGAAAAGTCGCCAAAAATATCCTCACTAAAAAGAACGAAGGCAAGATCAGCGTCACGGCTAAAAATTTAAAAGAGTTTTTAGAGAAAAAGGTCTATGAGATCGAGCCAGCGGATAAAAAAGATCAGATCGGCTTGGTAAATGGTCTCGCGTGGACAAGTGTCGGCGGCGATGTGCTAAGGATCGAGGCTATCAGGATCCAAGGCAAAGGCAATATGCAGATCACCGGTCAGCTAGGTGACGTGATGAAAGAGAGCGCTCAGATAGCATTTAGCGTGGTAAAAGTGCTGATAGATAACAAAAAGCTAAAAGTGCCGATGGCTATCGTGCCAAAATTTGATGATGACAAGCACAAGCTAGAAGCCAGCGACGTTTATAGACGCTACGACCTTCACTTGCATGTGCCAGAAGGTGCAGTGCCAAAAGATGGCCCAAGCGCTGGTATCACGATGGCAACTGCGATCGCATCGATACTAACTGACACAAAGGTCAAGCACGACATCGCAATGACAGGTGAGATCACGCTAACTGGCAGAGTTTTACCTATCGGAGGACTAAAAGAAAAGCTTATAGCCGCTCACAAAGCTGGCATCAAAACAGCTCTGATACCTCGCAAAAACTATGACCGCGACCTTGTCGATATCCCAGCCGAAGTAAAAGCTGATATGAAGATCATCGCCGTAGATACGATCGATGATGTACTAAAAAACGCTCTTGTAGCTAAAAAATAATCCCTACTCTAGCCCCATTTTGTCTCACTTGGGGCTAGGAAAATTTATAAATTTTGACGATCCTAAAATCCAAAAAAACGCCATATGGCACATATAAGTAGTTAATAAATTAAACAATATAACGCAAAAATTTCTAGTAAATTTTAAAATTTCATGAACGAGTAATTTCGGCTCTAAAATTTGAGCTAAGCGATAAGCGAAGCCAAATTTTAGTAGTCAATTCTTGCGAGTGAATGAAAATTTAAAATTTGCAAAATAGCAAATTTCTATTTTTTGAAATCACAACTTTAAATTTATAAACTCTTTTATTCAAAAGGGAGACAAGGGGACTCAAGTTACGAGGCCGTCCCCTTATCCCCTTTTTTTAAATCCTCCAAACTCCTCGCACGTTCAAGGTGCATGCAATGGCACCAAAGCGCTGCATGCGGTTTATGACAAGAAACTCAAACAAATTTTAAAATTTATGAGCAAGCATATCATGCTTTTAAATTTAGTGTCTAGTGACTATGAGCCATAAATTTTAGTAATCTGCTAAAGCGAGTGAGCAAGATTTTAAAATTTGACTTGCGATATAAAATTATCAAAAAAGAGACAAAAAGGCTTAAATTACGCTCTGCTTGTAGTTACGAAGCTCACGAAACAAAAAAGCTCCCTTCTTCCTTAAACAATCCCTCTTCTCTGGCACGTTCAAGATGACATGCAACTGTGCAAAAACTCTGTATACGGTTTTGGTTAAATTCGAGCAAATTTTAAATGGTATTTTTTGCTCTAAAATTTGAGCTAAGCTGCAAGCAAAGCCAAATTTTAGTAGTCAATTCTTGCGAAAGAATGAAAATTTAAAAGTTTGCAAACTTTATATTTTTTGTTTAAAAAGGATAAAAAACTTGAATTACATTCTGCTTGTAGCTTGAAAATCAAAAATTTAAAAAAGAATATACTCAAAAACTTCCTCATATTTACATATAAGCTTCAAAATCCTATGGCTTGCCTCTACATACTCAAAAAATCTATTTCTTATCTTTCTCAGTCTGGACTTTATCAAGTTTTATATATCCCATTTCAACTAGCTTGTTATAAATTTGAGAGATTTTTGGTCCAGCAGCGCTACCACCGTGACCACCGTGTTCAACAACCATCGTTATGACGTATTGTGGATCCTCAAAAGGCGCATAGGTCGTCATCCACGCGTGAGATCTTTGCAGATACGCCATATCTTCTTCTTTCATACGCTTCTTTTCAGTTTGCGAGATGCCAACGACCTGAGCTGTTCCAGTCTTTGCCGCAACCTTTACAAGACTTCCCACAAAGTGCCTATTTGCCGTACCTCTTGGGTGATTTGCCACCTCATACATCGCATGCCTAATGGCAGGTAGCTGCGACTTTTCAAACGGCGTAAAAGCATCATCTGTTGGCGTAAAATCAACATCTTTGCCATCGATGCTCTTTAAAAAATGTGGCGTCACATTTAGCCCAGTTGCAAGGCCTGCTGTGTATTTAGCCACCTGCATAGGCGTGACTAGAAAATTTCCCTGTCCGATAGAGGTGATGAGCGTCTCGCCTTGAAACCACGCCTTGCCATACTTCCTCATCTTCCACTCCCTGCTTGGCAGCGTCCCCACAAACTCGTTTGGCAAATCAACCTCTGTTTTTCTACCAAAACCCATACGCTCAAGTATCGGCACAATGGCATCTATACCTATCTTTTGACTACCCTTGTAAAAATAGTCATCGCAGCTCTCTCTAATGGCTGTGTTCATATTAACCGTGCCATGACCATGCGAGTTCCAGCAGCGAAATTTACGCCCTCCAAGCTCATACGAGCCACTACAAAAAAAGCTATCATATTTGCTCATACCATTGTCTAAAAAGGCAAGAGCCATACCCATTTTTACGACAGATCCTGGCGGGTAGAGGCCGTTTATT
Source organism: Campylobacter concisus (assembly GCF_003048375.1). Classification (NCBI taxonomy): domain Bacteria; kingdom Pseudomonadati; phylum Campylobacterota; class Epsilonproteobacteria; order Campylobacterales; family Campylobacteraceae; genus Campylobacter; species Campylobacter concisus. The sequence continues at coordinate 1,340,344 of NZ_CP021642.1, forward strand.
AGCTTATTTGTAAATGGGTGATCGACATTTTTTACAAGCTCTTCCCACTCAGCCTGAGAAATTCCAAGCACAAAAGGATTTAGATCATATTCAGGAAAGCTTCCTGCTGCGATTATAGCGCCATCTTTTAGGCTCATAACTATGACGCTTCCTGCATCCTTACCAAAGACGTCAGCGACAAACTGCTGAAGCTCAAGATCGACGGCGAGCTTTATGTTTTGACTTTGTGGCGCTTGATAGCTCACCTGCTCGATCTCTTCATTTAGCGCATTTACCTTGATCTTTTTAAAGCCTTGAATTCCTTGCAAGATAGGGTTATAAAAGCGCTCTACGCCGCTTCTACCGATATAGTTTGTAAGCTTTGTCAAAGGGTCGTTTTCCATATCTTTTTGATTTGCCCTACCGACGTAGCCGATGATGTGAGAAGCTAGGTCGTTGTATGGATAGTGGCGCTTTGAAGCGGGTCTTATCTCTAAATTTTCACGCAGAGAAAGTGGCGCAAAAAATGGCAAAAATTTATCATAATCAACAAATTCGACCACGTTTATGAAGTCTTGGTTGTAAGCTGAGTCGTTTTTTATGTATTCATTTTTAAGTTTGGTGACGTTTAGATCGCCAAATAGCGAGCCGATATAGGCTAGCTCATCGTCTAAAATTTTCACCTTTTTGTTTGCGCTAAGGTGCGGCCTTACATAGATAGAAAATCCTAGGCGATTGACCGCCATAGGCTTGTCGTGCGCATCAAAGATGATACCTCTAACTGGTGGGATGTAGATAGTTTTTATCGCATTTTGCTCAGCGATCTCGTTGTAGTAGGTGTTTGAATTGACACTTAGGTGGTAAATCCGCCCCAAAAGCATGATCCAAAAAAGAGCAATCACGCCAAAAACGATACGCATCCTCATAGCACTTTGTCCCTAAAAAGCACGATAGCAAGCACACTTTCAAGCGCTATGAAAAATAGATACTCTGCGCTAAAAGTCAAATTTGGTTCGTTTAAGACGTAGGCAAAAAGGTTATTTACAAGAAAGGTTAGCACATAGCCAGAGGCGACAAAGATTACAAGCAGGCAGTTTCGCCACTTCATCGTCGTATATAGCCAGTCTAGCACGAAGTTGTAAAATAGCAAAAATGCAATGATAGTTGAAAAGAGATAAAAGCCATGAATTTGCTCAGCAAAGACCAAGAAAACGAGTGAAAAATACCACGAAGGCTTAAACTCATCATACTGCTTTTGCTTTCTTGAATACTCTAAAATCATATATGTAAAAAAAATGCCAATAAGTGGCGGCAAGAAGCCAAACTGCGTAGTTGCGATCTCGTAAGAGAGCAAAAAAATAGCCCACCAAAAGCCTTTGAAAATTTTAATGTCTAAGCTGCTTATGGTTTGCATTTTACCTACCAAGAGCGTGGTTTATGATAGCTTCCCGTGCCTTGTCGATGCCGCTTTTGCTGAGTGTCGAGACCAAAATACCACTTGGGTCAAATTTCATTATCGCACTCTTTTGGCTTTGATTTAGCTTGTCGCTTTTTGTGTATAAATTTAAGATTTTCTGATCAGCTCTTAAAAAGCTTTTTAGGTAAGAATCCACGTTTACGTCGATGTCTAAGTCAAAATGTCTAGCGTCGATTAGATGTATAAAAAGTCTGATGTCGCTTCTAAATTTCAAAAACTCATCTAAATTTTTACGCCACTCGTCGTGTTTTGACTTTGCAACTTTTGCGTAGCCAAAACCTGGTAGATCAACCAAGATGAGTTTAAATTTCTCTTTTTCACTCTCTTCTTTTTCCTCACAAAACTCAGCCTCAAAGAAATTTATAAGCTGCGTTTTGCCAGGAGTTGATGAGCTTTTGGCTAAATTTTTTTGATTTACAAGTGCGTTTATGAGGCTGCTTTTACCAACATTTGACCTACCCAAAAAGACCACCTCGCTTGTCACAAAGCTTGGAGCCTCCTTTATGCTTGGGCTTGATGTGATAAATTTAGCGCTCAAGGCTCTTATCACTTGGTTTTATCCTCGATCTGAAAGATAAATTTAACCGGCTTTTTCTCGTCGCTATTTACGCTATATGTGCCATCTTTTTGATTGACAACGATCTTTTCACCATAGACATTTTTATCAGTCTCTACCTCGTGCAAGTAACCGTTGCCAGTTACTGTGTATGTCTGCTTTGCTGGCTCGTACGTGAGCGTATCGCCCTTGCCGTCATAGTGCTTATCTTTCATGAAAATTTTAGCTCTAGCGTTGCCTGTGGCTACATATTTTACTGGCTGGCGCTTTTTATCAAAATGCACAACGACTTTGTTTGCCTTTAGCTCATCGTATGAGCCTTTTTTGATATTTACATTGCCTACAAATTCGCTGATCTGCTTGTTTTCGTCAGCAAAAAAATCATTTGATGTGATCTCGACCTGCTCTGCATTTAAAAATGTAAAGCCCAAAATCATCGCTAAAATCGCTGCTTTTCTTCTACCCATGCCCTTAACCCTTTTATCTGCGTTTGTTTTTTACCAAGATCGTAGCTTCCACTATCTCCCAGTGCTTTGTCGCCATTTCTAGTGATGGTGAAATTTGCCTCTGATCTTACTATTTTTGTCTTTGTGTTGTATATAACTTCATCGCTTTTAAATTTCAAACTATCGTTGTTTTCATAGTTTGCATTTTTTTGAAATATTATCTCGTCATTTTGCGAGATAGCCTTATCTGAGCTTAGAAAATGTCTTAAATTTCCCCTTAAAATTCTCGCTTTAAAGTCTAAAAATTCATCCCTGTCGCTATATCTGTTTAGCTCGTCACTCTCATAAACTCCGCTTATCTTTGTTGAGTTTATCTCATAATCAACCACGTCATTTACCTGCATATTTGATATCTTGGTATCAACCTTTAGCACGTTTGCTAGGTATGGGTCTTGAGCCGCTAAAAATATCATCACAGCACTAAAAATGGCCACGACGAAGTAGAAAATTTTTACAACCAACGCTTAGACCACTCGTCATATAAATTTTCTGATTTTATGATCAGCTCGATCATCTCTCTAACAGCGCCATTGCCGCCTTTGTGCTTTAGCTTTGTCTTTACATCAAGCTCTTTAATGGCATCTTTTGGCTTAAAGCTCCATGCAACTGCGTCTAAAATTTTATAGTCATTATAGTCATCGCCGATAGCTGCTGCGTTTTTAAAGCTAAGCCCTTCAAATTTTAATATCTCTCTTGCTACTTCAAATTTATCGCCAACGCCTTGATAGACGTGGTTTATCTTTAGATCCTCAGCCCTTCGCTCAACGATAGCCGACTTTCTGCCAGTGATGATAGCTACTTTCTTGCCAAGCTTTAGCCAGCTCTCTATCGCGTAGCCATCTTTTACATCAAAAAATTTAAGCTCTTCGCCGTTTGCATTGTAGATGATCTTGCCATCAGTGAGGCACCCATCAACGTCTAAAAATATAATCTCTATCATAAAACGCCCTTAGTGCTTGGAGTGCCGATCCTTGCGTTTTTGGCAAGCGCTCTGCGGAGTGCTACGGCAAATGATTTAAATGTTGCTTCGATGATGTGATGAGTGTTTTTGCCACGAATTTGATTTAGATGAAGAGTGATGGCTGAATTTATGGCAACTGCTCTAAAAAACTCCTCCACAAGCTCAGTGTCAAACTCGCCAACCTTGGCATTTTCATTAAAATTTTCATATACAAGGTAAGCCCTGTTGCTAAGATCTAGCGCGCAAAAAACAGCCGCCTCATCCATAACAACGCTCGCCTCGCCAAACCTCTCAACACCGCTTAATGGATATAAAGCCTCTTTTAAAAGTTGCCCCAAAACTATGCCTACATCCTCGACGCTGTGGTGAAAATCCACATGCGTGTCGCCCTTGCATGAAATTTCAAGATCGAGCAAAGAGTGCTTGGTAAAAGCTTCAAGCATATGGTCAAAAAAGCCAATGCCTGTGCTTATCTTTGCAACCCCAGAGCCATAAATTTTGAGCTTCATTGAGATTTGCGTCTCTTTTGTATTTCTAGTTAGTTCTAAAATGTCCTCTCTCACGCCCTAACCTCTTACTATAAATGCGCCTTGGAATTTACCGCTTCTTGCGTAATCCCTAGCCTCGTCCTCGCTTCTAAAGCCATTTAAAAATACCCTATAAATGGTTGAGCCATCTATCGTAAATGTCTTAACGACTGATCTATAACCATCTATGCTTTTATGCTCTCTTTGGTATCTGTTTGCGCCTTCAAGGTTCTTAAACGAGCCAATTTGTACCATAAAATCTCCACCCACAACGCGTTGCTCTGATGAGATCACGATGCCGCCAACTGGAGCTGTTGGAGAGACTGGATTTGGCACTTTTATGCCAGTGCTTGTTGGTTTTGTTGGTTGCGCGCTAGCGGTTGTAACGGCATTGATGTCTTCATTAAAGCCGATAACCTCCATACTAACTGGAGCTGTGCCGGTGCCGATGACATCAAGCTTCATCGCAGCTGCTTTTGAAAGGTCAAGCACCCTGTCAGCCACAAAAGGTCCTCTGTCATTTACGCGCACGATAACACTTTTTTGATTTCTTAAATTTGTTACTTTAAGTATTGTATTCATCGGCAAAGTCTTATGCGCCGCAGTCATATTATACATATTATAAACTTCGCCATTTGAGGTCGTTTTACCGTGAAAATTTGGACCATACCAGCTTGCCGTTCCGCTGGCTTTATCGCCGACACTTACGACGGTTGGATAGTAGGTTTTGCCATTTATGGTGTATGGTCTCATTGTTGCTTTTTGAACTGAGGCGGAGTTGTTGCCTCTTACATTAGTTGGGCCACTTGGAGTAAATGGAGCCCCGCTCCAAGAACAACCAGTGATTAAAAGTGTAAAACTTAGTCCTAAGTAGAAATTTAGGCTCTTACGGTATGACAATATTTGCTCCGACATTTAAATTTGAACTAGCCAAAGAATTTGCATCTTTTATATCTTTTTCACTTACGTTAAATTTCTTTGATAAAGATGCGATTGTATCGCCTGTTTGAACTACGTAGTTGTGAGATTTATTTTGAGTAGAAAAAGGGATTATTAGTTTTTGATTATAGCTTACTGCGTTTGTGCTAAGCTCGTTGTAGTCCTTGATCGCTCTGTGGCTAACGCCTGTTTTTTTAGAGATAGAAAGCAAGGTCTCGCCTTTTTTTACTGTGTATGCGTAGAAGTTATTTTTGCCATTAAATGGTTTGAAATTATCTGAGAAAAGTTGCTTTTTATTTTCAGGGATATAAACGTAATAATCTTTTAAAGTTGGAGGAGTAAATACAAATTTTAAATGTGGGTTATTACTTTTCATCTTTTTTGTGCTAAGACCGATGCTGTCGCCTATCTGAGCTAAATTTGTACCGCCTGGCACTTTTACTTTCGTAAGTCTTAATCCGCCATTTATGTTTAGCAAAGATGACTCTTTAGATATCAAAAAGTCCGCATCCTTTGCTATATATGCCGCTCTTAAAATTTTAATGATGAAATTTCTAGTTTCAGCTGGGAGGTATTTTTTCTCAGCATCAAGAAGTGTTACAAGATCGTCTGTACCAGCTTTTTGTATAGCTTTTTTTAATGCACCATCGCCGCAGTTATATGCCATTGCTGCCAAGTACCATTTGCCAAATTGATTTTTAAGTGATCTTAGATAGTTTGTAGCTGCGACAGTTGATTCAACCGGATCTTTTCTCTCATCGGTGTATTGCCCTACTTTTAGGCCATGAATTTTTGCTGTTTGCTCCATAAACTGCCACATACCAGTAGCTTTAGCATTTGAGACAGTATGATTAGAAAAGCCTGACTCTATCATAGCTAGATAGAAAAACGACTCAGGCACGCCTGATTTTTTGATCTGTTCTTTTATCATTGGTATATACATATAGCCATTTTTCAAGGCATCTGTAAATGTTCTTACCTGTGAGTTTTGTATGCCTTGTCTCATCTTTGCATAGTGAGAAGTTTTCATAAAGCTAGCATCGATATCTAGCTCCTTTAAAATTTTAACCTGAGTGTCGTAAGAGCTCTTCTCAGGGGCGTTTGCTAGTAGCAAGGTGCTACATGCAAATAATAAAAATATCTTAAGCATTGCTTTCATTTCTATCCTTTTTCGTGTCAAAGCTTAATGATGCTAGCATCTTAAGCAAGCACAATGCCCAAAATTTAGGCAAAGCACTTAAATAACCTTTTGGCATTATTTGAAGTCGTTTTGCAAACTACTTCAAATTCAAGGTTTAAAATTTCAGCTATCTTTTTAGCAACAAATGTCGTAAACGCCGGCTCATTTCTCTTGCCACGATTTGGTTCTGGCGTGAGATAAGGGGCGTCAGTCTCTATCAATACCCTATCAAAAGGAATTTTTGGCAGAATTTCAACTAAATTCTTAGCGTTTTTAAATGTCAAAACGCCACCTATGCCAAAGTAAAAATTCCCAAATTTGCAAAGCTCCAAAAGAAGTGGCGAGGCATTATAACAATGCAAAACTGCTCCAGCTTCAAGCTTTGGCGCATACTCTTTTAAGATGTTAAAAGAGTCCTCATTAGCCTCTCTGATGTGGAGGATAACGGGTTTTTTTAACTCAACAGCCAAATCTAGTTGAGCTAAAAAAACACGTTTTTGATCAGCTTTTTCTCTTAGCTTTTCTTCTTCATCTTTTGGCAAGCGGTAGTAGTCAAGACCACATTCGCCGATAGCCACACACTTTTTGTCTTTGGCAAATTCTCTCAAAGTCTCTATATCAAAATTTTCTTTATCATAAGGATGAACTCCAACGGCAAAGAAAATATCATTTTTTTCGTGCGCTATTTTAGCCGCTTTTGGTAAATCATTAATATCAGCTCCAGGGATAATAAAGCCTTTTAGCCCTAAATTTCTAGCTTCAGATAAAATTTGCTCTAGGTCAAAATCATAAACTTTGCTATCCAAATGGCAATGCGTATCTATAATCATAAAGCTATTTCTACCCTGTTTCTACCATTTTCTTTTGCGACATAAAGCGCTGAGTCGCAAGCTTCAAGCATATCATCTATCTCGCAGTGACCTTTTCCAAAAGATATGCCGATAGAGACGGTCACTCTTACGATCTTATCTTTTATATTTACCTCATTTTCAGCCACTTTTGCTCTTAAATTTACAAAAAATTTAATCGCCTCTTCTTTTGCTATCTTTTTAAGAACGACACAAAATTCCTCACCGCCAAACCTAGCGACCACATCTCTTCCTTTTGTGTTGTCAGTTAGTATCTTTGCGAGTGATTTTAGTATCTTGTCTCCACCATCGTGTCCGTATGTGTCATTTATCTTTTTAAAGTGATCTATATCAAGCATGGCAAATGCATAAGGCTCATCAAGCTCTTCAGCTGCTTGGACGTACTCTTCTATATCTTGATAGAAAAATCTTCTATTGTAAGCACCAGTTAAAAAGTCGCGGTTGGCAAAATTTGCTATCTTATTTATATTTTCCATCGCCTCAATGGTATTATTTACACGGCAAATGAGCTCTTCTTTTGAAAATGGCTTTGCTATAAAGTCGCTAGCTCCATTTTTTAAAAATATCGAAGCATCAGTCTTTTCGCTAGGCGAGGTCATCACGATCACACCAAGGTGGTTTTTATCTTTCTCTTTTCTCACCTCCTTTAAGACTTCTAAACCATCTTTAACAGGCATTCTATAGTCAGTTATGATTAAATTTATATCAGGATTATCAGCAAAATAGCTCATCGCCTCTTCGCCGTGAGCCGCTGCTAAAACCTTAAACTGAAGGCTAGTTAAGATTTTTTTTATCATATTTCTAAAAGGCAGTGAGTCCTCAACGACAAGGACTTTGTATTGTCTATTTTTGCTTAGTCTGTTTATCATTTGAAAGATATAGTTGATATCATCCATGTTGCCCTTATAGACGTAATCAACTATGTCTTTGTTTATAAAAAATTCTTTCGTCTTATCATCGATGCTACCAGTTAAAACGATAGCACAGAGCCCTTGAGCAAGGACATAATCAACGATCTCACCATTTGGTGCGTCAGGTAAATTTAGATCCAAGATAGTCATAAAATAATCTTTGCCGTGCTCACTAATTAGCATCTGGGCTTCGGCAAAATCATACGCAACGTCGATCGCCATATCCTCAATGCTCTTTTCCATCTGCATGACGATTAGCTTAGCAAGTGCCTTATTATCATCAACTACTAGAATTCTTTCCATATTATTCCTGCGATTTTTTATTAAACTAGCTCGGATTTTAACAAATAAACCTAATCACAAAGCTTAAATTTAAAACTTAAATTTCAAGCTATTTTAAAAGTCCTTTTGCAAAATTTATCGCCTCTTCGCTGATATGCTCGCCACTTATCATACGTGCAAGCTCATTTACACGCTCCTCTTTGTCAAGCTCTCTTACGACTGAGCTCTCGCCGTGACGCTCTACTAAAAAGTGCGAATTTGCTTTTGAGCTAAGCTGAGGCTGGTGCGAAATGGCAAAAATTTGATAGAAATTTGCAAGCTTAAGCAAGACATTTGCGATACTCATCGCCTCTTTTCCACTTAAATTTGCATCTATTTCGTCTAAAATGATGACATCACCGCCAGTTTTTGTGATCTCACTAGAGGCAGCTATAAAAGCCAGCCTTAAGCGGTTTAGCTCGCCTGAGCTTAAATTTTTAAGCGAGGTCTCGTTTAAATTTAAACAAATTTCATCAACTCCCAAGATATCAAGCTTTTTAGCCTCAATACTCAGCGTAATATCTGGCATATAAAGCTCTTTTAGGTATAAATTTATCATCGCCTCAAGCTCTTTTAAATTCACGCCCCTTGCCTTGCTTAAAGTGCCAGCCAGCTCATTTGCCTTTTTGCTTAAAATTTCAAATTTCTTCTCTAGCTCGCTCTTTTCAAAGCTTAAATTTTCATATCTGGCAAGCTCTTTTTCTTTTTTAGAAAGCGCTTCTAACGCCTCTTCTTCGCTGCCGTATCTTCTAATGATGGCATTAAGAGCCTCTATCCTATCAAGCACGCTCTCCACGTCGATATCGTCAAGCTCCTCCATATTTAGGCTATCTCTTGCGACCCTTAGCTCATTCATCGCATCTTCAAAAAAGCCGTTGTCAAGGTCGCTGATACTTAGCGCCTCATTTACGCTGTGCTCTAGCTCAAATATCCGCTCAGCCCTAGCCCACGCCTCATTTATCTTGTCTTTTTTACTAAGCCTTTTTTTAGTCTCCATAAGCTCTTCAAACTCGCCTTTTTTAGGCCCGACGCTTCTTATCTTCTCGATCTCAAAGCTAGCAAGCTCCTTTAGCTCCTCGACCTTTTTCTCTTCCTCTTTTATAGTGGCTAGCTCTTTTGAAATTTTAGAAAATTCCAAAAACACCTCTTCAAATTCCTGCTTTATCTCTTTAAATTTCTCATTTTTTGAAATTTCAAGCCTATCAAGCAAATTTAGAAATTTCTCATTTTCAAATTCATTCGCCTCTTTTGCCGAGAGATATTTGATATGCTCGCGCGCCACTTGGGCTAAATTTTTCTTTGAGATGGCTTGTTGATTTATAAAATACCTCGTGCTCTTATCTTTTAAAAGCTTAAAAATATTGAGCTCTTCGTTTTCTATGCCAAACTCATCAAGCTCAAATTTATGCTCCACGTCAGCTTCTATCAGCCTTGCCTCGCTATCTTTTAGCCCAAAAACAGCCATTATCGCGCTCATCAGCACCGACTTGCCAGCACCACTGACGCCCGTAAATACGCTAAGACCCTCTTTGAAATTTAGCTCAATATTTTTAAAATTTAGATAATCCTTAATCAAAATTCGATCAATCATTATAACCCCAGTGAAGTTTCTCTTTTAAAATTTGAAAATAATCCCTGCCAATATGGCGTATCAGCCTCGCTTTTTTGTCACTTAGACTCATGCTAACGGCTGAAATTTTACTCATATCAAAGCGGTCTTGTCCGTCTATGACTAAAATGGCGTCGCTATTTGTTCTAAATTTGACCGTGTGATTTTTCGTAAGCACGACTGGACGCTGCGTGAGCGAGTGCGAGCAGATGGGAGTTAGCGCAAAGACCTCGCTTAGTGGATAGATGATAGGGCCATTTGCGCTCATATTATATGCCGTAGTTCCTGCTGGAGTTGCCACTATGACGCCGTCCCCGTAATATGAGTTAAAATACTTTTCATTTAAAAGTGCCTCGATATGCGTCATAGAGCCACCATTTTTACTAACGATGACCGCGTCGTTAAACGCTATCTTTTTCTCAGTTTTGCCATCATTTTTATGAAGCGTAACATCAAGCATAAAAGGCGTTTCTACCTCAAATTTATCATCAAAAAAGTCTTTAAAAAACTTCTCGCTCTCATTTATCGTGATATCTGTCAAAAAGCCGAGCCTGCCAGCATGTATGCCTAGGATGAGTGGCGAGATGTGAGCTAGCTTTCTGCAAGTTGATATGATCGTGCCATCGCCGCCAAGCGTGATAAGAAATTCGCACTCTTTGGCTAGTTTTATCAGCTCAAAGCCACTTTTTTCTACCTGCTTTGCACAGCTTTTTTCAAGCAAAATTTCTGCGTTATACTTTTTTAAAATTTTTTCTAGCTTTGCTAAATCCTGCTTAAATAATGGATAATCTTTAGCGATAAGTCCCACTTTTTTGGCGTTTGTAGTATTAAATTTTTGTTCATTTTTCATAGAAATGATTGTAACATATTTTATTTTAACAAAGCTTTTCAAAAGAAAAAAGCGATTATAATTGCCTAAAAAACATTGCAAAGGAGCATTTTATGCGAAGTCATTATTGCACCGATCTTAGCAAAGCTGATATCGGCAAAGAAGTAATACTTTGTGGCTGGGCAAACACATATAGAGACCACGGTGGCGTTGTTTTCATCGACTTAAGAGACGTTAGCGGGCTTATACAACTAGTTTGTGACCCTGCTGACAGCAAAGAAGCACACGACGTGGCTGCAAAAGTAAGAGATGAATATGTCTTAAAAGCAAAAGGAAAAGTAAGAGCTAGAGGCGAAGGACTAACCAATCCAAAGCTAAAAACTGGTGAGATAGAGGTGATAGTAAGCGAGCTCATCATCGAAAATCCAAGCGAGCCACTACCATTTATGATAGGCGATGAGAGCGTAAATGAGGACATCAGGCTAAAATACCGTTTTTTAGACCTTAGAAGCGAGCGCTTGCAAAATATCTTTAAAATGCGTTCTCGTGCGGCGATCGCAGCTAGAAACAGCCTAGATAAAATGGGCTTTATCGAGTTTGAAACTCCAGTTTTAACACGCGCAACTCCAGAAGGCGCAAGAGACTACCTAGTGCCAAGCCGTGTATATCCGGGCCAGTTTTACGCGCTTCCACAAAGCCCGCAGCTATTTAAACAGCTTTTGATGTGTTCTGGCTTTGATAAGTATTTTCAGATAGCAAAATGCTTCCGCGACGAGGACTTAAGGGCTGATCGCCAACCAGAATTTACTCAAATAGATATCGAAATGAGCTTTGTCGAGCAAGAAGATATCATAAATATGGCTGAGACGATGCTAAAAGATATCTTTAAAGCCTGCGGACACGATATCAAAACGCCATTTAGACGTATGAGCTACAAAGAGGCGACCGAGACTTACGGCTCAGACAAGCCTGATCTTAGATATGATCTAAAAATGATCGATGTGATCGATATTTTTGAGCGCTCAAGCAATGAAATTTTTAGCGGAATCGCAAAAGATAAGAAGAAAAACCGCATAAAAGCGCTAAAAGTGCCAAATGGCGACAATATCTTTAGTAAGCGCGAGATGAATAGATTTGAGGAATTTGTACGTAAATTTGGCGCACAAGGTCTTGGCTACTTCCAGATGAAAAAAGATGGTTTAAAAGGCCCACTTTGCAAATTTTTCGAGCAAAGCGATCTTGACGAGATCGTCTCAAGATGTGAGCTAAAGGTTGGCGACGTCGTATTTTTCGGCGCTGGCAAGAAAAAGATCGTGCTTGATTATATGGGAAGATTTAGAATTTTCCTAGCAGAGCAAATGGGCATCATCGATCAAGATAGACTTGAGTTCTTATGGGTACTTGACTTCCCAATGTTTGAGCAAAATGACGATGGCAGCTACTCTGCGATGCACCACCCATTTACTATGCCAAAAAATATTGACGAGCCTGATCTTGAGGACATCCTCTCTATCGCTCACGACGTCGTACTAAACGGCTTTGAGCTTGGTGGCGGAAGTATAAGAATTCATAAAAATGACATCCAGCAAAAAGTATTTAAGCTTCTTGGCATAGATGAAGCAGAGCAGCGTGAGAAATTTGGCTTCTTGCTTGATGCTTTGACATTTGGTGCGCCTCCACATGGCGGTATCGCGATCGGCTTTGACAGGCTAAATATGCTTGTAAATAAAGCAAGCTCGATCCGCGACGTCATAGCCTTCCCTAAAACGCAGCGCGCTCAGTGCCCACTCACAAAGGCACCAAGCTACGCTAGCAACGAACAGCTTAGGGAGCTAGGACTAAGGATAAGAGAAAAAGAGCAAAAGGCTTAAATTTTTGCAATAAATTTAGACTTTTAGATGTCTAAATTTGAGTTATTTTAAAAATTTAAATTTTTGAGATGAATTTGGATGTTGTGTAGAAAATTTCATCCCAAAGCTAGACATATAGTCTGCTGCAGGGTGAAATTTTCAAACTCATTCAAAGGCGCTCAAAAAATATAAAAAAGGGAAAAAATGAAAAATTTATTTTTAATCATCGGCGCTCCAGGCAGCGGCAAAACAACAGACGCATCTATCATCGCACAGCATGATGAGAAATTTGCTCACTTTTCAACTGGCGATCTTTTAAGAGCTGAAGTCGCAAGTGGTAGCGAGCTTGGCAAGCTGATAGATGGCTTTATCTCAAAAGGAAATTTGGTCCCACTTGACGTTGTCGTAAATGCGATCGTCTCAGCTATCAAAAGCTCAAATAAATCAAACATCATAATCGACGGCTATCCAAGAAGCGTTGAGCAAATGACCGAGCTTGACAAAGTCTTAAGCGAGCAAGATGAAATTTCTCTAAAAGGTGTCATCGAAGTGGATGTTAGCGAAGATGTGGCAAGAGCTAGAGTGCTTGGCCGTGCAAGAGGTGCTGACGACAATAACGAAGTCTTTAACAACCGCATGAAAGTCTATCTTGATCCGATCAAACCTATCCGCAAATTTTACAGCGAAAAAGAGCTACTTCACGTAGTAAATGGCGAGCGTGGCATCGACGAGATCGTAGCTGACATCAAAAATTTACTAGCTAAACTCATATAATTCACAGACCTTGCATCAAAAGGTGCAAGGTTTTAAAACTTACCATTTATTAACACCAAAAATGTAATATCCTTTAAATTTAACAACCTTCAAAAAGGATAAAAATGAAAAAAAATCTTCATCGCTTCACTGGCTGCTAGCATCGCAATGGCTGGAGGCTTTGTCTCAAATCACAAAAGCTAAAATTTTATAAGCGTAAAAGAGGCTTTAAAACTAAATGACGATGCCAAAGTCGTATTTGAGGGCAAGATAAAGTCACACATCAAATCAGACAAATATGAATTTGTTGATAAAAATGGTGACGTTATCGTTGTTGAGATAGACAATAACAAGTGGGGCAATGTAACAGCTAACGAGGATACACTTTTAAGAATAAGAGGCGAAGTGGATAAAGAGCTTACAAAAACAAAGATCGACGTAGATAGCGTAGAGGTTATAAAGTAGTTAAATTTACGAGTATTTAATGCAAAAAATACTAAAATCACGAAAATTTCTAATAAAAAGGACAAATATATGGACGTTTCAAAGATAAAATTTGGCTCAAACCCAGACAAAATTAATGCCGTAATCGAAATACCTTATGGCTCAAATATCAAATACGAGATCGACAAAGATAGCGGTGCAGTCGTAGTTGATCGCGTGCTTTACTCAGCGATGTTCTACCCAGCAAACTACGGCTTTGTGCCAAACACACTAGCAGCTGACGGCGATCCAGCTGATATTTTGGTGCTAAACGAGTATCCACTCCAAGCTGGTAGCGTCATCCCTTGCCGTTTAATAGGCGTTTTGGTGATGGAGGATGAAGCAGGTATGGATGAGAAGCTTTTGGCTGTGCCAGTTACAAAGATCGATCCAAGATATGAGGCGATAAAAAGCTACGAAGATTTGCCAACTGCGACACTAAATAAGATCAAAAATTTCTTTGAAACTTATAAAATTCTTGAGCCAAACAAATGGGTTAAAGTGAAAGAATTTAAAGACGCAAACGCTGCAAAAGAGATTTTAGACGCTGCGATAAAAAATTATAAATAATTTATAAGCCCTATTTTAGGGCTTTTTCTTTTTAAATTTGCTCGTTTTTATACGCCATATTAAAAAGGCTATTTTTATATTTAGATAAGCTTTTTCTTGTATAATACGATTTTCTTTCAACTGTGGGTTCATAGCTCAGTTGGTTAGAGCATCCGGCTCATAACCGGATGGTCCCAGGTTCGAGTCCTGGTGAACCCACCACCTATTTCACTAACATCACAAGATCAAAAATTTTCGTCGTTTTTTATTTAAGTTTTAAAATATTTTTCAAAATTTAAAAATGCAAAATTTAAATATTCCAAAATTTAAGCTAAATTTTTAAGCTCTCTCTAAAATTTCCTTGCGTTTTTGCCAGTCAGGCATATAAAGCGTTAGATAGTCATAAAATTTCTTTGAGTGATCAGGATGGAGAAGATGCACTAGCTCGTGGAATACAACATACTCGATGCACGCTCTTGGCTTTTTGATAAGCTCTATGTTTAAATTTATATATGATTTATATGGATTGCAACTCCCCCATCTCGTCTTCATCTGCCTTATTTTTACGCTTTTGATATCTTGTTTTACTATCTTGTTAAACTCTTGCAAGATGTTAAAAAAATATAACGTCGCCTTTTCGTTATACCACTCATAGACCAAATTTCTTTTTCGCTCTAGGTCGTTTTTATCTTTTACAAAGAGCTCTAGATAGCCCCTTTGTAGCTTTACGCGCTCCTCTTTAGACTGTACCACTTTAAGCCTATAACTTCGCCCAAGATACTTAAAATCCTCGCCGCTTACGTACTCTTTTTGTGGCGTCTTAAACGAGGCAAAAAACGCGCGCTTTTGCGCTATCCACTTGGCTCTTTTTTCTATGATAAATTTTATATGCTCATCGCTTGCCGTTTTTGGCGCGGTTAGGATAGCTTCGCCATTTGGTCTAACTTTTAAAGTGATATTTTTTACGTCTTTTCGGACGATTTTTACGCCTTCAAGCATAAAAACTTATCCCTATGCCTCGGATAGTTTGGTAAATTTTCTCTTTCTCATCGATAGAAACGTCGTATTCGTCCTCTATCTCCCAAAGAGCGTCTTCCATCTGGCTTGTTATCTCGTTTTCTACGTCTTTATTTTTGTGCCATTCTGGTTTTTTAGAGGCTTTTTCATAAATTTCATAAAATTTCAAGCTCAAATTTTTAGCTACCACCTCGACATCCGCAAGCCCCACATCGCCCAAAATATCAAGTAAATTATCATAAATAGCAAACAAAATTTTATTAGCATTAAATTCTTTTGGATACCTGTCTTCATTTGATTTTAAAGCACCTGTTATAAGGTCTTTTAGTAGTTTTGCTTTGGTAAGTTTTTCTTCCTCGCTTAGCCTTTTTGCTTTATACTCGTCGATGATATCTTGTATTTGCTGCGCTATTGATTTATAAAATGCTGGATTTGAGTCCATTTTCTCTTTTACCACCGCGCTTACGGCGCTGATGATCGTATCAGCCTTTGCGTTTTTACCCTCGACCCTTTGCACCTCATCGTCAAATTCCGTTTCAAAGATATTTACGAGCTTCGTAAGCTCATTGACCCCTTGTGCATTTATGTAAGTATCGAGCAGCTTTTGCATCTGCGCTTCGTATTTGCCAAAGTCACAAGCCTCGTGATACCTTAGCTGCACAGCCTTTCTTAGCTCGTTATAAAATTTAACCTTTTGTTTATAGGCTTTTATCTCCTCGTCGCTTAAGATATCGCAAATTTTCTCACTCGAAAGCGCTAGTTTAAACGCCCTAGCAAACTGCGATAACCACTCTTTAAAGTCATCTCGTTTTTGCACGTCCTCTAAAACCGCCACGTAGCTCTCCAAATCATCTTTAAATTTAACGCTACTAAAAAGATCATCCAGATGAGTATAGTAAGTCTTAGCCTTTATGATCCCGCTTCTTACGTCTATCACAGCTCCAGTTATATCTTCTGGATCAAAGCCGCTTAGCGACGCATAGCTAGTAAGCGCCTGATCAAGCTCGCCCAAAAGCCCTCTATAATCAATAATGTAGCCATAATCTTTTCCGTCATAAAGCCTATTTACTCTAGCTATAGCTTGGAGCAAATTATGCTCTTTTAGCTGTTTATCTATATAAAGCGTGCTTGCTCTTGGCGCGTCAAATCCAGTTAAAAGTTTATCCACGACGATAAGCAGGTCTATCTCGTCGCCGTAAATAAATTCATCCTTCACATGTTTTAGATACTCTTCCTCGCTGCCGTAGCCCCTTATAGTATCTTGCCACGCCTTTGCGACATACTCTTTATGCCCGCCCTCAAGCTCCTCGTGCTCATTACTTGATATCACATAGGCACTTTTTATCTCTCCAAATTCTTCAAATATCTCATGATATTTTATAGCGTCATATTTTCTTTGCGTTGCCAGCATCGCCTTAAAGCCACTTTCTTTCAAAGTCTTTTTGATGTGTTCATTTATATCCACAGCTATTAGCTCCAGCCTTTGCTCGCTTGATGCCACACGCTCAAACCTCGCCCACTTTTGCTGCAAGTCCCTTTTTGCTTCATCGCCAAGCTCTCTTGATATGAGGTCAAATTTCCTAGTTAGCCCCTCAGGGTCTAGCACCTCTTGACCCACGTATCGCCCTTCATAAAGTAGTGGCAACACAGCTCCGTCTTTTACCGCGTCATCTATCGTATATCTATGAATTTCCCCACCAAATTTAGCAAAGCTGTTTTTCTCACGCTTTAAAAGCGGCGTACCAGTAAATCCTATATAACAAGCAAGAGGCAACGCCTTTTTCATAGCCTTATGCAGATCGCCACCTTGCGTGCGGTGGCTCTCATCCACTAGCACAAATATATCGCTATCTCTTATCACTACCTTTTGGTTTTTCACCTTTTCAAATTTATGCACAAGCGTAGTTATCACGCTAACGCCACTTTGTAGCTTTTCTATCAGATCGCTTCCGCTACTTGCTCGTCCTGCTTTTACGTCCGTGTTTTCAAAGGTCTCATGTATCTGCCCGTCTAGATCTATCCTGTCAGTTACTACGATGATCTTTGAGTTTATATAAATTTGCTTTAAAAGCTTTGTTAGCATCACCATCGTGAGCGACTTGCCGCTTCCTTGCGTGTGCCAGATGAGTCCGCCCGCTCTTACGCCGTCCTTTATCATTGATACTCTCTTTAGCGTCTCTTCGATAGCGAAGAACTGCTGATATCTGCAAACCTTTTTCATTTTCTTATCAAACACTATATAGTGCCTAACTAGCCTTAGCAGCCTATCTTTAGATAGTAGCGCAAAGAGCATCATATCAAGCGCGCTCACCTCTCTACCATTTATCAAGCTCTTTAAGCTCTCTTTTACCTTAGCTTCATCTTGCTCTTTCCACACACTATAAAATTTAAACGGCGTGCCAGTAGTACCGTATCTTGCTCCACTGCCGTTTGCCGCGATAGTTAGCTGGATGTATTTAAAAAGGTGCGTTATCTCATCTTTACCCTGCTCTTTTTCAAGCTGTTTTATGCCGTTTTCAAAGCTCACGCTTGATTTTTTAAGCTCGATCACGACTATTGGTATGCCGTTTATAAAAAGCACAAGATCAGGCCTTCTGTGTTTTTGTGCATCGCTCTGGCTTACTCTACTTACTTCAAATTCTTCCGTTACGTAAAAGTCGTTGTTTTGCAAATTTTCAAAGTCTATAAATTTAAAAGAGAAGCTCCTCCTCGTCCCATCTTCTAAATTTTCCTCCAAACTGGTGCCAAGCAAGAGTAAATTTGTGATCCTTTCGTTTGCGACCATTAGCCCTTCGTTTAAAGATACCCCAGCTAGCTCATCGACCGCTTTTAAACGCTACTTTGGCTAAATTTATACCTCTTGCCCTTATACTCATAGCCGTTTATCTCGCCAAGCTTTTGGGTCAAAATTTCCCTAAACAAAACCTCGCTTGATTTACCGCCGCGAAGCTTTAAATTTTCCTCTCTACTTACAAATTTATAGCCCAAGCTTTGAAGCAAATTTATGCTATTTTGCTGGATTTTGCTTTCTGAAGTATCTGGGGTCATTTGGCGTCCTTTATCTATTTTAGCTCTTTATACGAATTATTCACTCTTGTTTTCTTTGTTATTTCCGTAATTGTGTAGCACTCTTGTAAAATATTGACTATATGTTTTAGTTTTGTATCGGTATCTATAGCGAGATTAGAGAATCTTGAATTTACTTTAAAATCATTCAATATTACAGGAAATTTTTTTATATACTTTTTTAGCTCTTTATCTTTTCCAACAAAGTTTTCTAGCATATTATTGTCTAAAATATATTTTATCTTTTTACTATTTATTGAACCTATTTTAAAATTATTATTTATAGAGAATAACGGTATTTTGCCTGTTAAATTTTCTTTAAATGTTTTTAATTCTTTACTTGTTGCTTCTCTATAATATTCCATAAAATTTTTATCAAGCAAAGTTAGTGTTTCAAATTTTTTAAAATAAACCTTTTTACTTGAAACATCTATTATTAAATCTTTATCTTGGCGTATTTCGACTACATCTTCATGAAATTCATATTCTACACAGTTGTTAAAGAATTTCATAAATGAGCTTGTTTTCAAAATTGCACTATTGTATACTCTTTGAACATTTATAATATTTTCGTCCGAATACATAAAAAATTTCACTTTTTTCATATATTCTTTATTTAGGCTTTCTAAATCTAAATAATTATTAAAGCTTTTTACTATTTCCTCTATAATCTCAGAGTCAGAGTAGCTTAAATAAAACCACTCCTCATCTTCAAGCTTATATAAAATATTTTCCACAAAAGAGACACTATTACTATTTGGAAGAGAGGTATCAAAAAATTTTTGATTATTATCCCTCATTAAGTCTAGGTTATCTTTTTGCATTTCTAACTTATATGCATTTTTACCATTAAACGCCATTATACTTTTCATTTAATCTCCTTCTTTATATAAATATGTATGCTCATCTACAGATATAAGCTCTTCAAATTCTAATTTTTTGATTTTTTTATACTCTCTTTTTCTGCTCATTATTAAGATAGATTCTGTCTCATCCGTCTCTATTTTATAAATTACATACCCAAGTAAAAACAAAGTAGGATTGAGATAGCCAACGTTATTCATATAAAATAACCAAAATAAAACACATACAATAATTATAAAATATACAAATTCATACTCTGCATAATGCTTTAGACTAAATGCCACAACACATACTGCAAAAAACGCAGGCACATACTCGCTATATGCCGGATATATCTTTGATATATTGTGTTTCCCGGACAGACATATTTTGCACCGCCTAAAAACAATTATAGGAAGTAAATTTATCCCTATAAAGATCAAAACAAATATCAAAAAACTTACTGAACTAATTTCAAATACTTTTTTATCTAAAACATAAAGCAAAATAGCCCAAGAAAAAGATGATAAATTTAAAAGTAGTTTTATCATTTTACCCTTACCTTTCCGCTTAGTAGTTTTTGCATCAAGCCTTGTTTTTGTTTTTTCAAATTTTCAAGCTTTAATTTTAGTAAATTTATCTCATCATCGCAAGCCGTTAAAACCTCTGCGATTTTTTGTTGCTCTTTTAAATTTGGAAAATTAATAAAAACATTTTGAAAATCACTTATTGACAATGTATATCTTGTAATGCCTTGTGACAACCTTGCAAATTGCTTTAATATCTTGTCTTGATTAAATACATATCCTAAAAAAACAATATCATTTTTTATATCTAACCTAAATCTAACCAAGTGATAACTAAATAGTGTATTTGGCATATCACTTAAAATAACCGCTGAATGACCTATATCGTCTGGCGTTTCAGATGATGGAGTAAATAAAACATCACCTTTTGCCAACGATAAATTTTCTATTTCACGATTACTTGCTGATGTTTGAGATAGTTTAAGATTAGAATTTATATGTGTATTTCTATAAACATCCATGTAATTTACTAAATTTACAATACATTCATCTTTTTGAATAATCTTATCTACACTACTTGTTTTAAATACACCTATATTTCCCAGCTTTGTTTCTTTCCACTCATCTTTGAACTGGAGAAAGCGGATTTTGGCTGTGAGTAAATTTTGCATAAGAGCTTTTTTAAACTGCTTTTTGCTTTCTATCAAATTTATAGTTAAATTTATAGCCTCATCCCAAGTAGATAAAATTTCCGCTATCTTTTCTTGCTCGTCCAATGGCGGAAGTGGAATTTTAAAATTTAATAAATTACCATTATTGATTGAATTTATCGTTGCCCCAAGATCGTTTTTTACTTGTTTAAAAAATGTATTTGTTTTAAAGATATGTATCAAGAATAAATTATAGTTGCTTCGAAAAATAGCCATAAACGCACCAAATGCTAAATCCTTATATTTTTCTGTAATTAATGCACTTTTACCAATTAAATTTTTACTACCATTTCTCACGCAAATTAAAATATCATTTTCTAGCGTTTTATTAAATTTTGATATGCCTTTTACATATACATCATCATTATTAAGAACAATAGAATTATTATTTATGTTTGATGAGCGTAAGACCAACAATCCATTATTTGAAACATTATCAGGACTATACGTCAATCCATTTATCACTTTACCAATTTCCCCAAGCTTCACGACCTTCCATCCGCTTGGTAAATTCTTAAATTCGCTCATAGCCCAAGCTCCGCAAGATACTCGCTCATCTTGCTTTGAACGCTTTTTAGCTCGGCTTCTAGGCGTGAAATCTCAGCCTTTGTAGCCTCGATATCCACAGGCTCTTCTTCTTCAAAGGTATCGACGTAGCGAGGGATGTTTAGGTTGTAGTCATTCTCTTTTATCTCACTAAGGCTTGCTAGGTGGGAGTATTTTTCTATCTCGCTTCTATTTTTATAGGTAGCGACTATCTTTTTGATATTTTGCTCGGTTAGTGAGTTTTGGTTTTTGCCTTTTTCAAATTCTTTGCTAGCATCGATAAATAGCACATCTTCGTTTGCGCGGTTTTTCTTAAAAATGAGTATGCAAGCAGGGATGCTCGTGCCGTAAAATAAATTTGCCGGTAGTCCGATAACGGCGTCTAGTAAATTTTCTTCGATCAGCTTTTGGCGTATCTTGCCCTCATTTGCCCCGCGAAATAGTACTCCATGCGGAAGCACGACGCCCATTTTACCGTTGTTGTTTAGACTTTTTATCATGTGCACGACAAATGCGTAGTCGCCCTTGCTCTTTGGCGGCAAAGCGTAGCTAGCAAATCTCATAAAAGGATCGTTCACGGCAAAGTCAGCACCCCATTTATCTAGGCTAAAAGGGGGATTTGCCACGACTATATCAAATGTCTTTATGAGGTTATCTTGTAGATGAAGCGGGTTTCTGATCGTGTCGCCCCACTCGATCACGGCGTCATTTATCTCGTGTAAGAACATATTCATCTTGCAAAGTGCGTGAGTTTGTCCGTTTTTCTCCTGTCCATAAAGGCGGAAATTTTTGCTGCCGATCTCTTTTGAAGCCTTGATAAGAAGTGAACCCGAACCGCAAGTAGGATCGTAGATCATATCGCCCTCTTTTGGCTCAACCAGCTTTGCAAGAAGCGTCGAAACCTCGCTTGGCGTGTAAAACTCTCCGCCTTTTTTGCCAGAGTCACTTGCAAAGTAAGCTATAAGATACTCATATGCGTCGCCTATTATGTCGTTGCCCTCAAGCATAGAAGGGCGAAGATCTAGCCTAGCGTCACTAAAGTCTTCAAGCAAATTTTTCAAGATAGCGTTTCTCTCTTTTGTATCGCCGAGCTTGTTTTTGTTATTAAAATCGATGCTTCTAAAGATACCCTCAAGCTTATCTTTATTGTCTTCTTCGATCTTTTCTAGAGTTTTGTTCATTATCTCGCCTAAATTTACCGCTTCTTTGTGCGCCAAAAGATACTCAAAGGTGCAACTCTCATCAAGCTTAAATTTCTCTTTCTTTAGCTTTGCTTCGATCCTATCACTCTTATCGCCATATTCGGCTTTAAGCAATTCAAGCTTTTCTTTATAAAAATCAGATAGATACTTAACAAAAAGCATCGTTAAGACATAGTCTTTATAATCGCTTCCGTCCATCGTGCCGCGAAATGTGTCGCAAGCCTTCCAAACGACGTTATTTGTGGCATCTTGTGTGGTCTTTTGCATCTTAGTTCTCCTCTTTTATTAAATTTTCAAATATACTTTTGTGGTATTTTTGCTTTTGGGCTGCTAAATTTTGCAAAATTTCGCTCTCCTCGCGAGCTAAATTTAGGTATTTTACTATCTTGTTTTGGGTTTGCAAATTTATGGTTGGTATTTTTATGTTATTTATGCTTGCAACACCTATCATCGCTATTGTAGTGCCTGAAACATCTGGCGCAAGGGCTCTTTTAACGGCATTACTATTTAGATAATGCGCCACAAAACGCGGATCAAATATGTCGCTTTTAACCCTTATGCGAACCATCAAAGACGAATAGATAAGATCGTCATAATCTTTGTCTATATAAACGGCGAAATTCGGCTCTCTAAGTCGCAGTAAAACATCACCATGACTTACTTTATACTCCTCGCTTATTTGCTCGTTTGATATAAACTCATCGGCAAATGTGTCATCAAAGAGTGCATTTTCGTTAAAGGACTTTAGCGAGACTACTTTATAGCGAAATTTCTCATCTATGTTTTTGTCCGCCTTTTTGCGGTTTAAAACTAGACCGGTTTTTATCTCAGATATGTCGCTTATTTTTATCATTTTAAGATGCTCCTTTCTGTATTATTCTAAAAATAATACTAATAATTTTATGAGTGAAGTATAACAAAAAAGATAAAAACTGACAATACATTTTTATATTATTTCTAAAATAATACATCAAATCGACGATTAAAATCTTAATTATTTTTTAAATAATAAATTTACTTTAGCAAATTTACCCCTGCGTTTTTTAAATTTATCTCGATTTTTAAGCTAGCATTTGGCTATAATCACTCAAATTTAGATTGCGGTCGCAATTTACATTTGCATAAATTTACCTTCAACTACCATTTTTGCAAATTTCAAAAGTCAAATTTCACAAGTTTCGCGTGCCGAAAATATCAAATTTACATTTCTTAAATCCCAAAAGGAGATTTCGTGGAATTAAAACAAACCGGTATATCACGCCGTGGCTTTTTAAAAGGTGCTTTAGCCACAGCTGCTACTGCCACGCCACAAACGATGCTGGCTGGCTTTACGCCATTTAAATCTGACTCGCTTCAGGTTTGGTCATGTGGAGGCCTTTCTGAAGCATTTAATGAGCTAAATGCCATTTACGAGTCAAGAACAGGGCACAACATCCAATACACCGGCGCCTTTGCTGGCGCTCTTGGCAAGTCGCTTTTAGCACTTCAAAGCACGACCGAGCTCTTTGGAGCAAGGGTTTTAGAGCTTTCTAAAAAACTTCGCAAAGCTGGTCTTAGCCTTCATTTTAGACCGCTATGCTTTACTGACTACGTCCTAGTCGTGCCAAAAGGCAACCCAGCAGGCATTCGCGACTTAAAGGACCTTGCTGAGCCAGGAGTTAGAGTGATGCTGCCTCTTAGATCATCGCCCCCTGGCAGTGGTCCAGTCAAAGGGATATTAAAAAACTCAAACCTAACCGATGCGGTGATGAAAAACATGGTCGCAAACGGATCATGCGTCATAAATATGATGTGCGAGCTAGTTGATGGCAAGGGCGATGCCTCGATCATCGAAAAGCGCCTAACAACGCATGATAGGTTTAAAGATAAGATCGAGTATATGCCCATCGATGAAAAGCTCATCCCGCCTGGACCGCTCACTTTTACACTAAATATAATGAAATATGTAAAAGATGAAAGGCTAGCAAATGACTTTGCAGACTTTGTTTGCGGTACCGAAGGGCAAGAAATTTTTGAAAAACATGGCTTTACCTCCATTTATTCAGCGCGTGGGCTAGAGCTTATAGAAAGGTTTGGTGTAAAAGATGTGTAGTAGCTGTAATAGCGCATGCTCTAATAGCAGTGCATGCGGCAACGTAAATTTAAAAAAGAAAAGCAAAAACTCCCCCACAACAAAGATAAGGCGCCTAGTGCAGCTCATCTTTATAGCAGGCATCGGACAATGGGCGTATTATGGCATTTTTAGATGCCCTTTTGTAGTGCCATTTGTAAATTGCCAAAACTGCCCTATCATCACCTGTTGGGGGCGGATCACATCGCTGTTTTTTGGATTTTGGCTATTTATCCCAGCGCTTGTCATCCTCTTTGGTAGGGCATTTTGTGGCTGGGTCTGTCCAGCTGGCTTTGTCAATCAAATGCTTGGTAAATTTGCCTTTTTCAAGCTAAAAATTCGCAGTAAAAAGCTAATAATCGCTCAAATAGGCATGCTAATTGCCATAGCAATCAGCCTTTGGGTCTATTTCGTCTGGGGCAATCCACGCATGATGATACCTATAAGAACGAGCGATGAGTACCTAACTGCCGTTACTTTGTCACTTCGCTTTGGCGAGTGGGAGTGGGTCACTCGCACGGTGATCATCATCTCAGTCATGCTAGCCTCGCTAATCATAGCCAACCTTTGGTGCCGTTTCGTCTGCCCATCAGGTGGCGTACTTGAAATTTTGCGTAAATTTTCGATATTTCGCGTCTATAAAACAAGTGCCTGTGACGACTGCGACGCGTGCTTGCGTAAGTGCGAGATGGGGACAAGACCTGACGAGATAAACTGCACAAACTGCGGAGACTGCCTAAATGTCTGCCATGCAAATGCCATTAAATTTGGAAGGAAAAAGAGCTAATGATCTTTCGCACCAAAGCTGATCTAGATAACCACCCATGCTTTAACAAAAAGGCCTCCGCTAGCTACGGACGCGTGCATCTGCCAGTTGCCCCTCACTGCAACATCCAGTGCAACTTCTGCAACCGCATATATGACTGCGCTAATGAAAATCGCCCTGGCGTAACTGCAAAGGTGCAAACACCAGATGAATCGGTGAAATTTTTAGAAAAGCTCTTTAAATTTAGACAAGACATCTCAGTCATCGGCATCGCTGGACCTGGCGATCCGATGTGCGACGCTGACAAGACGCTAGCGACCTTTGAAAAGTGCAAGTCCCACTTCCCAAACGCCCTGCTCTGCCTCTCGACTAATGGCCTAGCGCTGCCTGAGCATGTGGATGAGATCGTGCACCTTGGCGTGACCCACGTGACAGTGACTGTTAATGCCGTGACACCAGATGTTGGCTCGAAGGTCTATTCGTGGGTGAGATACGAGGGTAAAAACTACTACGGCGAAGAGGCTGCTAGGATACTGCTAGCGCGCCAGGACGAGGGCATCCGCAAGCTAAAAGAGGCTGGCATGCTAGTAAAGATAAACACCGTAGTCATCCCTGGGGTCAATATAGACCACGTCCAAAGCATCTCGGCAAAGGCAAAGCAGTGGGGAGCTGACATAATGAACTGCATGGCGATGATACCGGTGCATGACACCCCTTTTGAAAATTTAAAGTCCCCTTCAACCGAGGAGATCCACCGCATAAGAAGATCGATATCTAGCGATATAGACCAGATGACGCACTGCAATAGGTGCCGCGCTGATGCATGCGGGAAGCTTGGCGAAAGATAGCGATAAAAGACACTGAATTTAGTGTCTTTTTGGTTTTTACTTGTGGCTAAATTTAACTTTGTTTTAAAGCCATAACGCCGTTTTGAGAGAAATTTAAATTTATAAATATTTAGAGCCCTGTTTCTTTCATAAATTTATAGGCTTTTTTGATCTGAAGCAACGATATCACATAGTATCTTTCACTAAAATCCCAAAAAATAATAATTTAGCTATATATGTTTTATAAATTTATCCGATATGGCTTAGAATACAATAAGGAAAGATATGAAAGAAAAAAAGCTGATCATAAAAGACATTCAGGGTGAAATTTACGTCATAAGCCAAGATGGAAGCATAAAAATGCTAAAAGATGGCGATGAGATTTACGCTGATCAGAAAATTTTTACTAAAAATTTAGACGCCAAGATCACTTTAGAAGATGGCGAGCAGGTAAATTTAAGCGCTCATCAAAGCATAAATTTAGATGAAATTTTAAAAATTTCAACAAAACCAGCAGAAGAAAAGGACGATCACTCTAACGGCTTTGGCGCAAGCGAGGGCATATCTTTAAGTGCGGCGAGCTTTGTCACAAGCGGACATAGCGCAAATATCCATCAAATTTACAACCAACACAGATCTTTAGAGCCAAACGTAAGTAGCACCCAGTTAGCCCAGCTAAAAAGCGTCTCAGGCGCTTCAAGCACGCAGGTAGAAAAAGGTAGCGCCACTGCAGAGCCAAAAGAAGAGCCATTTATAGATACCATAAATGTGTTAAAGGTCACAAACAGAGGACTAGACGCAGATATATGGCTTTATGACTCAGCTAGAAACCATGAGCGAGGGCTTGATTATTATGATATAGAGCATAATAGCAAAAGCATACTAAAAGAGTGGAGTGCAAGCCATCACGTAAGTGCGACAAGTACATTTAATGACTTGCGTTATGCAACTGGTAATCAATACATGCCACCTTTTTCATCAGAAGTCCTAAATGTAAAAGTACGTAGCCGCACTCCATCAGACATCGAGCTTGCTAGGATAGGACGAGATCCAAATGTAAATTACACCAAAGATAGAATTGATAGAGGTTTTGACCTATATGTTGAGCCACCCAATAAAAATGGTCACTATAAATTATTCGAGTCCAAAATCACTGCAGATGGAGTAATGGTCAGCATGGATGGCTGGATATTTATAAAAAATCGTAGTGCTATCGACAAGTTTTATTATGAGATAAAGCAACAAAGGCAGAGTATTAAGTTTGAATTTGATGGTAGAGAAATTTCATGGCAGCCATTTGCAGCAGCAACTAGAAATGGTGGCATAGATGAAGACAGAGCCTCACAAAGCGAAAGTACAAGTAGCCTAAATTTAACAAATGATTATGGCTTTTATAAAGTACATATAGAAGTATCCGATGAAAGATACAGTTATATGTTTAGAGTGCATCCAGATAGCACTTTTAGTAGAATTATTTCAAATGACCCTAACATAAAACTAGTCAGCAACGCCTATATGGAGG
The DNA here is from genome assembly GCF_003048375.1 of Campylobacter concisus. Classification (NCBI taxonomy): domain Bacteria; kingdom Pseudomonadati; phylum Campylobacterota; class Epsilonproteobacteria; order Campylobacterales; family Campylobacteraceae; genus Campylobacter; species Campylobacter concisus. The sequence goes on from NZ_CP021642.1 coordinate 1,367,779, forward strand.
CTCTTGCTCAAAATCACCTTGTAACAAAGCAGAGCGATACATTTTATAAGGCAGCAAATAAGCCTGATGGCACTATATTTGGTAGCAATGCAAGTGACTTTAATGAGAAATATGACCTAAAATTTGAAGGCACTAAAGACGTTGGTAGCAACGATGATGACAAATTTATCTTTAACTCACACGATATCGACGCAAAAGGCGGCATCGACACGCTACTTTTTACCCAAAATGTGGATCTAACAAAGATAAGTGAGCTAGATAAGCGCCTTGAGAGCTTTGAGCGAATCGAGCTTGATGACAAAAAGGCTGTAAAGCTAAAACTAAACGGGCAAAACATAAGCGACATGATAGACTCCAACCCTACCGAGGGGCCTGATGGCAAAGTAAGCCTTAATACCATCCTTAAAATTTCAGGTGACAGCGACGACGTGGTGCAGCTCGTTGGAAATTTCATAAAAGCCACAAGCGCCGAGGTAGCTGCGCTAAATGCAAAGCATAGTGTCATCGGAGCTGATTATAACAAACTCGATGAAGTTGGGGGCGAAGCGGTCAATCAAGTCTATAAAGGTGAAAACAACGCTGGACAGACATTTTTTGTCGAGATAGATAAAAACGTGCAAGTCGAGGTGATGTAGTAAATTTACAAGAGCTAAAAACCTCATCCCAAAAAGCCACCAAACTATATAAATTTTAAGAGATTTTCCGATATTACAATACACATATTTTACAGGGATGAAAAAATGCCAAATTTTGACGCCATAAGGATCGGCGTTATCAAAAAGATCAAAGGTGAAGCCATTGCCATAAGCAGGGATGGCACTATGAGGGTGCTGCACAAAGGCGATGAAATTTACCTTGGTGATGATATAAAAACGAGTGAAAACTCGAACCTTACCATTGTTTTTGATGACGGCGAAAAGGCTTATGTCGGCTTTAGCTCGGTATTTCACACAATAAATGTCTTTGCTGAGCACAAAGGCGAGCTAGTCATCCCAAAAAATGCAAACATCCTTGAAAATCACAAAGAACACGCAAATGACGATGATCAAATCTCCCATCAAGAGCCATCTTCTCACGACTCATCACCGCACTACTTCGCCTCTGCTGGCAGTGGTGGCATCAAATTTGAACTAGGTGGTCACTACTCAAATATCTACGACTTCTACACTGGTTTGCGCGCTCTTGAAGCTAGGCATGACGAGCTTAAATGGCCAGTTGGCGAGACTATAAAAGGGGCATTTTATAGTGCTAAAAGCACTATAAACTCACAACCAGAGCCAAACATCGTGCTAAATTTCAACCTCACAAGCGATACTGGCGAGAAAAAGGGCTTTCTTGGAGGAGCACAGCTAAACTCACTACCAAAAACTTCTGATGGCAAAAAGATCATCACAAGCATAAGCGTTGATATCCCAGATATTGCCAAAAATGGCGACATCATCACGATAAAAACAAATATGAAAGGTGGTGGCAAAACTAGCAACTACAAAGTAAATACTATCACAAACGAGCTAATCCCAGTTGATAGCACTGGCACGCCTACTGGAGCGCCTCCTATACCTATCGTAAATGGCAAAGCAGAGATCACTGGGGTTGAAATTTTAAACCATGGCAAAACAACTGTGACAAGCTCATACACCACTGGTGGCAAGACATTTACCGCGCCGCCAACTGTTTATGAATTAGATGACACACCAGCCACCTCAAAAGTGACAGCCACGCTTGATATTGATAAAAATGGCGACGGCGTGATAGATGCGACCGAGCTAGGATATGGCAGTGGCACGCAAACTAGCGGTATGAAATTTGTAGTACCTGACGAGCTTAGCACTGGAGACAAGATCACGTTTAAGCTAAATGAGCCGGGCAAACCGCCAGTTGAGAAGAAATTTACGCTAGATAAAGAAAATGGCACAGCAACTGACGAGGACGGCAACACCTATACATTTACGACCGATGAAAATGGCGCGGTTAGCTTTAGCGTGCCAAACATCGCAAACATCACGGCAGGAAGCAGCATAGAAACTGGCGTAGTTGATAAATTTGGCAACGTCTCAGCCACAAGCACTACGCCAAGCAGCAATGTAAGTGACACCGTCAAAGTGACGCTAACAGCTGATAAAAACGGCGATGGGCTAATAAGTAGCGACGAGATAGGTGACGGCACTTCAAAGGTTGAGATAAATTTACCTCGCACCATAAAGCCAAAAGAGAGCGTCACTATCAACATAGGTGGCTCGCCAAAAGAATTTGTCGTAAGCGACGATGGCACAAGCGTTTATGATAAAAATAACCCAAGCGTAGTAGTGCCAATAGTTAATGGTAAATTTGAAGTGCCAGGCGTAAGCGTACCAGTAACACCTGGCTCAAGCGTATCTATAAATACAACGGTTAATGACGAGCATGGCACACCAAAACCAAATGGCACAAGTAGCCAAACCACCCCAAGCGTCGTGGTAGCTCCACCTGTAAAATCAGCCAAGATAAGCTTTGATAGTGACTTGGGCTCTAGTAATAGAACACCAGATGGCAGGATAGATACTTCAGAAAACAGATACAATGACGGCGACCCAACAAAAACCGAGGCCTCCATAAAAATCCCAAGCGTGATAAAAGAAGGCGATAAGATAGCCATCGATGTCACCAACCCAGACGGCAGTAAAACGCACAAGGTCTATACATATACTAATGGCAAGATAATCGCCCCTGATCACAATGAAGTGCCACTAAATGATGGTAAATTTAAGGTCACAGTGCCAATAGAGCATGGCAAAACCACAAGCATAACGACGACCATGATGGACAAGGCTGGCAACAAAGGCGAAAGCGATACAAATGAGATAAAATTTAGCGACAGCCCAGTGGCTAAATTTGTCAAAGACGCTGACGGAGATGGGCTCATAGACGACACCACTGGAGCTATAACGACCTCTGATGTAAAGGTCTATCTCCCAAGTAGCGCGGTGCCAAAAGATGAGCTAAAGATAAGCATCCTAAACCCACTTACAAACAAACAATCAACCGTGAGCTACATCCTAGACGATGATGGCGTGCATATGATAAACAAAAAAGATCCAAGCGATATAAAAGTGATAAATGACGGCGCTATCACCATAGCAGACGTGACGGTAAGTAGCAAGCGTCCGACCTTGGTCGATGCGACCCTTATAAAAGATGACGGGAGTGCGATATCAGGCACATCAAGCGGCAGGCTATTTGCCTTTGGAGTGCTTGACTATATAGACGATGTAAAACTTGTTACAAAGATAGATAATGCCGATATCCACTCTGCAAAATACCTAAATGAAGAGGACTACGAACACATCATCTCGACAAGCCAGTATGAGTCAAATTCGACCCAAAAGATAAACTACAACATCGCTCTTACAAATGACGAACAGCCATACATTAAATTTGGTATAAATAAGCCTGACACCACAAGTGATGGCAAGGGCTACGTGCTAATAGAGATAAAAGACGAAAACGCAAATATAAGTGATAGCTTTATAGCCAAGATCGAGAATAACACCGTCATAGCAGACTTTGAAAAAGCTGGCAAAAAGCTAGATAGAACACACCATATCATAGACGCCACTTATGTGGGAACTGACGGCGTGCCTCAAAGAGATGATAACCTAACTATCACGGTCGATCTTGACTCAAAGCCTGACAAGCTAATAGAATCTGACTTTGATAATATAAAAAACGGCTCTGGCAACTACGCTATAAATTTTAGTGGCAAAGGCGAAGCTGCAAACAATCCGCACGATGAAAAATCAAAAGATGTAGAGGTCATAGATGCTGAGACATCTGAGAAGACTACACTGACACTTGATAGAAATTTAAGCTACTCTGGAAGCTTTAACGTAGCGCAAAATACTGGTAGCAAAAACTACATCGTTGAAAGACTAGATGATGCTGGAAATTTAGCCGTTCAAACCGTGACTATGGTGGCAAACAAAGGGCTTGATGTTGATATGTGGTTTTATGATTGTACTAATAAAGAATTTATAAATAAATTTATGTATCCTGGACCATTTTTGCCAGTAGATAGTGCAAATTTATTTTATGTAAAGCATCACTATAAAGAGTGGATGGAGTGGGCAGGTGCTAGCGCTACTACTACCTTTGATGAAGTCTCCTTTAGGGGAGGAAAAGATTATAAATTAAGCTGGACTAGACCATCAGCGGGAGAGTTAAACACAAATGATATGGCAAGAGTAGGACACTCCCCTATGGCAAGCGATACAGACCACACTGGCACCCACTACAATGTAAATCACTCAGGTAACTACACCTTGCTAGAAGCTGAGACTGTAGGAACAGACCTTATCATGCATATGAGTGGATGGATATATATACAAGAAGATGGTGAGTATCACGTAAGGGCGGACCACTTTCAAGACTATGTACATATGGAGCTTGGAAAATATAAAATAGATGCGCCATGGTGGAGAGGACAACCAGAAGATGGCTCTGGCAATACACTTTGGTCTACAACAGAAGTTAATAAAGTGGGTGATACTAGCTTAGCACCCCCATATTACATAACTTTAAAAAAAGGCTTTTACAAGCTAAATATCGACTATATAGATCAAAGAACAGATGTGGATCTCGATATACAGATAAGAAAACATAAAAATCCTATATATACAAATGCTGACTATAAAAATATTGGCTCGCAAGGAAGTGGCACACATCTTTTTAGTAATAGCTATATAAAAGCTTTGGAAGATAAAGGATACGTTAGTAGTGCTGATGCAAATGGCTATAGAAAAGCACTAAATGGTTATGGAAATGACCCAGATGATTTTAATAGAGTAATGCATTTAAAACACAATACAAATACTCTTGAAGGAAGTAATCTAAATGATGTCTTTATCTACAATGGTAAGAGCATAGACGCAAAAGGTGGCGTAGACAAACTGATATTTGTTGAAGATACAAAACTAGAAAAAGTAAGTAATTTAAATGATACTTTAAAAAGTTTTGAGCGTTTACAACTAGGTACTGAAACCCAAGCTGTCTCAATATCACTAAATACTAAAAACGTTCTTGATATCATAGACTCAAAAGAGACCACCATAACCATTGGTTCAGGAAGTGGCAGAAAAAAGATACAAGATACACAAAGTATGAATACTGTCTTAAAAATCTCAGGCGATGATGAAGATGGCGTGAAGCTAATAAGTGATGGAAATAATAAATTTGAACTAGCTACTGATAAAGAAGTAACTATGCTTAACTGGAAACATAGTCAAGCTATAGGAGATGAATTTAACAAAGTAGAAGTCACAGCTGATAGCGGCAGTAAAACATATCATGATCATAAAAACGTAATAAATGATGCCAGCGGAAATACTACGATACTTAAAATAGACCATGCAGTAAATCACGTCTATAAGGGCACGTACACCGATGGAACTAGCACAAAAACATTTTTCGTTGAGATAGATAAAAATATCAAGATCACTCACGAAGGAGATGATCAAAACAATACCTTTACCTACGAAGGCAACAAGATAGACGCAAAAGGCGGCGTAGATACGCTCATATTTACTGAAAATGTCGATCTTAGCAAAGTTGTTGATCTAAATGATAAACTAAAAAGCTTTGAAAATTTACAGCTTGGTAGCAACAGCACGCAGGCAGTCTCGATAGGGCTAGATGCTAAAAGTGTGCTTGATATCATAGACTCACAAGTAACAGATGGTGGGCTAAAAAGCATAAATACCGTGCTAAAGATCAAAGGCGATAGCAATGACAAAGTAGCACTAGATGGCAAAGGCACTATCTTTACACAAGCAACAGACAGCGAAGTAGCAGCACTAAATTTAAAACATAGCGTTTCAGGCGATACGCACAACCAAGTAGACGTAGATGCTAGCGGCCACGCTGTAAATCAAGTCTATAAAGGCACATACGGCAGCGGAGCAAGCGCACAAACATTTTTTATCGAAATAGATAAAGATGTAAGTGTGGTAGATTTGGTGCATTAAATTTAACTTTGTCGGGCTAAAAATTTATAGTTTTATATTTAAATTTCTTAAAAACAAAAGCTTCTTGTAGATTTTTAAACTTAGTTTAAATATTTAAAATGTATAATCCAATTTCTTTTATCAAGGTGGTTGGATAGCTCAGTCGGTAGAGCAGCAGACTGAAAATCTGCGTGTCGGCAGTTCGATTCTGCCTCTAACCACCATTTTAACTTTCCGTAAGTATCAATCCTTTTCATTTAAATCCGCCAAATGCCGTGTTTGTTAAGAATTTTAAATAAAAATGTAAAAACTAATATTTTGACTAAATTTACGCTTCTTTTAAATTTACAAGCTCAAATTCAGCCCAAAATTCGCTCCCAGCTCCAGCTTCGCTTTTTACGCCAAGCTTTGCACCGTGCATTTTAGCGATATTTGCAGCGATGGCAAGACCAAGACCACTGCCTCTGTTTTGGCTTTTGTTTCTTGAGCTTTCAACCTGATAAAATTTATTCCAGATTAGCTCGATATCTTTTTTAGAGATGCCGACGCCATCATCTTTTACAGACAAAAGTGCGTGCGTTTTTGTGAGGGTTAAATTTAGCTCGATCTTAGCTCCTGCAAATTTTAGTGCGTTGCTTAAAAAGTTATCCACCAGCCTTGATACCATCAGCTCATTGCCTAAAATTTGGACATCTGGCGATACAACGCAGCTAAATTTTAACCCTTTTGCATTTGCTAGCTTTTCATAGTCGGTAGCTAAATTTTGCAAGATAGAGCTTAAATTTATATCTTTTAGCTCCAAATTTCTACCAGCTTCTAGCCTTGAAAGCTCCAAAATTTGATCTATCAGCGAGGTTATCTTTCTTGACTGCCTAGAGATGACCTCCAGCGACTCCTTGGCCTCGCCCAAATTTTGTGAGTAGTTTTTAGCGTAGTCGCTCTCAGCCATGATGACAGATAGTGGTGTTCGTAGCTCGTGCGAGACGTCTGAGGTGAGCTGTTTCTCGCTTTGATAGACTTTTTCGAGGGAGTCGAGCATCTGGTTAAAAACGCTTGCAAGCGCGTGCAGCTCGTCTTTGCCAGCAGGCAGGTCTATGCGCTTTGAAAAGTCCCGGCTGCTGCCTATCTCAAGCGCAGTTTTAGACATCGTAGCGACTGGTTTCATCGCATTTTTTATCGTTTTGTAGCCGCCGTAAAGCACAAAGAGAAACAAAACTGGCACAAAAACGCCCAGCGCTAGTAAAAATAACCCCTCTTTTTTGAAAAATTTCTCCGCATTTATCACGCCTCTGACCCAGACCCCTTTGCCTTTAGCTGCGATATCGTAGTAGTAAAAGCGGTTTTCGCCGTTTTCAAAAAGGCGCACTGCACCGCTATTCATTTTAAGTGAAATTTGAAAGTGTTTTGGCGCTAGACCGCCGATCACATCGCCTTTTGCGTTATATTTTATAAAAAATATCCCATCATCGTATGGCTCAAACTCATCCATATCATTGGCTATTTTGGTGACTGATTTGGCTAACTTTTTTTGGCTCACGTCCTCAAAAACCTCATCCGCCACGACCGCCGAGATGGCAATGAGAGCCGTCACGATAACGATGATAAAAAACGAGTACCAAAGCGTTACGCGCGCCGTTATAGGGATGTTTGCAAGCGCTTGCTTAATCCTTAACAACATAGCCAAGCCCTCTTTTAGTCTGGATCACCTCGCGCTCGCCAAGCTTTTTTCTTATGTTTTTTATAAGCACGTCGATGACGTTTGAGCCGCCCGTGTAGTCAAAGTCCCAGACGTGCTCTTTGATCTGGTCGCGAGTTAGAATTCTGCCCTTATTTAGCATCAAAAACTCTAAAATTTCATACTCTTTGCCGGTGAGATCGACCCGCTCGCCGCTAAATTCGACTGACTTTTTAGAAAGGTCGATCTTTAGCTCGCCTGCGCAAATTTCACTAGCCACGTTGCCGCTATTTCGGCGAATGAGCGTGCGCACCCTGGCTAGCAGCTCCTTAAAGTCAAATGGCTTAACTAGGTAGTCATCCGCGCCCGCGTCAAGCCCCTTTACAACGTCGTCCACATCGTCTTTTGCCGTTAGTATCAGCACAGGGGTCGCTAGCTTTGCGGCGCGCGATCTTTGCAAAAATGTAAGTCCGTCCATCACCGGCATCATAAGATCAAGCACGATGAGATCGTAGTGCGCGACGGCGGTAAAGTCCATCGCCTCCTCGCCGTTAAACGCGCTATCGACGCTATATCCGTTTTTCTTTAGGTGCCTTGTAATGACGCTATTTAGGTCCATTTCGTCCTCGACGACTAAAATTTTCATCCCTGCCTTACCTGCCTCACTTGGTTTTGCCAGCTATTTTATCAAATTTGGCTTTTTATTTTTAGATTTAAAATTTCGCCATTTGCTGCGCCTATCTTAAAATCATATAAAAAGCCGTTAAATTTAGCCCTTGCATCATAAAAATACTCCGCTCCAAGCGTGCCAAAACTTTGTTTTTTAGCTAGATAGATCGGAGAAAACTCCACCTCGTTTGACTCTACTTTTAGGCGCTCTAAAATGAGCTCTTTAACTTTTTCTGGCAAGATGTGATCTAGCCCTTCAAATTTGGCCTGCTCTTCATTTATCTTTGATAGCTCTGCCCTTTGTGCCTCGTCTTTTAGGCGGCTTGAAGCGTTTGAAAGCCACACTCCAGCCTTGCCAGCATAGACGAGCACATCCGCTACACCTTGAAGCGAAAGCTCAAGCGTTTTTTTAAAGAAATTTTGAGCTTTGTATTTCGGAGCTGATTGGCTTAAATTTTTATCTAAATTTTCAGGGCTTTGCTCGCTCTTCTCTAAATTTTCATAACTATTTTTATTAGCACCAGCCTCGGCATTTTTACTTAAATTTTCTCTCGCGCTTTGGCTAAAATTTTTATTCAAATTTTTCTCTAAACCCTGCTCGCTAACTTTCTCGTTTAAATTTTGATCTAAATTTTCACTCATCTTTTTCACCCTTACAAAATTTAACGCCCAAAAAGGGCGCTAGATCACTTTGTATAATTGCCTATTATCTCGCCTGTTTGAGCGTTTATGATCACTTTTTTCTCGCTCCTGTCGCGCTTAAGCTCTACTTTGTATATCCAAGCACCATTTTTATTATCAAGCTCTGCCTCATCAAAGCTCCAGCCAGCATCAAGCGCTTGAGCTTTAGCCACAGCCTCATCGATGCTAAGAGCAAATTTTGAAAAATCTACCGCTTCGATCGGCATGATATGTTTTTTATTTTTATTCTCTACTTTAACGATCTGACCGCTGTTAGCATCGATCTTGATCTCTTGTTTGACACCATCTTTAAATGACTCTATCTTGTAAAAAGTCACGCCCTTTTTGACGTTCATCTCGATATCTTTGACGCTTGAGCCTGGGAAGTTTTTCTCAGCTATGTTTAAAGCCTCTTTTGATGTGATGGCTGCTTGCAAGCCTGTCGCTCCTAAAACTGCTACTAAAACTGCTGCACCTAATACATTTTTCATTTTTGATCCTTTTATTTTTGATTTCCAACTTTCGTTTGGATGAGCGCATTATAAAAGCCTAAAATGAAGCTAGGATGAATGAAGAAATTATTTTAACTTCGCCAAAAGCCGAACATATAATCATGTTTTGACAGCAAAACAGAACAATATACTTTGAAATAGCAATAAAACTAAGGGGAAATAAAAATGAAAAATGCAAAAAATAAGAAAACTTAAAGTTCTTGAAACATAGTTAAAATCAGGTTTTTAAAATGATTTTTAAAGAAGAATGGCTCCGGATGCTGGGTTCGAACCAGCGACCAAGTGATTAACAGTCACCTACTCTACCGCTGAGCTAATCCGGAACACTTAAAAGAAGTCGTATTATAGTTAGCAATCATTTAAAAATAGCTTAAATAACTAAAAATTTTAGCCATTTTTCTAATAAATTATATATTTAAAACCACTCAAGCAAATTGCCTGAGTAGTTTTTCATTAAACAAATTTGATTTTGTTAAAACTCTAAAGAAAGAAGTTAAAACCTCTTCTTCCTAACATCCTCAACAATAGCTTTAGCCATCTCATCTACTTCTGATGTTACTTCGTTTGCTTGGTTGGCAATTACAACATTTTCTTTTGTTAGATTATCTATTTGAGCAACTGATTGATTTATCATATTTATGCCTTCACTTTGCTCTTTAATTGATTCACTCATCTCATTTATTGATTGAGCTAATACATTTGTATTTGCTTCTATCTCACCAAGTGATTTTTGAGTTCTCTCAGCTAGCTTTCTTACTTCATCAGCAACAACTGCAAATCCTCTGCCATGCTCTCCAGCTCTAGCTGCTTCAATTGCAGCATTAAGAGCTAGAAGGTTAGTTTGATCTGCTATATCTCTAATGATAGTTATGATGTTTTTAATTTCATCACTTTGTCTTATAACATCAGCTGTCTTTTGAGAGATGGCATTCATTGAGCTAGACATTTGCTCAACTGCAGCTGCTGATTCTTGTAAGCTATTTGCTTGAGTGTTTGCTGAGCTTGCTACTTTTGATACTGAGCTAGCTAGAAGTTTAGCTTTTTCTTCAAGTACTTGAGCTTGGTTTAGATTGTCATTTAGCATTTTAGATATTTCAATGCCTAGAGAGTTTATACCACTTGCTATCTTACCATCATCATCAAGTCTTTTTGTAAAGTCTTGGTTTTTATAAGTGTTTAGTAGATCAAGTACATCTTTACCATTACTTGATATTGCACTTTTAAGAGCAAGTTGTAGATCTTTAAATGTGCTTTTTAGTTGATTTAGAGCTGGGTTATTAGTATCAGCTTCTAAGCTTGCTTCATAGTTGCCATCTTTTATCTCATTTACAAAGGTGTTGGCTTTTTGGATGAAGATACTTTGATCTTTCATACCATCTTCAATGGCCTTTGTGTTTTTGTTTATTAAATCTGCCATTTGGCCAAATTCATCTTTAGATGTTATCTCTATAGGTTGGGCTTTGTTTGTCTTGTGATTTAGTAGATCAAAGAAAGATAGCAGGCCTGTTTTTAGTTTGAGGATGATTTTTAGGAGGTAAGACGACATTAGAAGTGAAACTATCACAGAGATGATGATCGCTGCTAAGATAACGCCGATAGCTGAGTAAAATAGCGTATGCAAATCTTTTAAAAGCACATCCTCGTCCATCTCGCCAAATAGGTACCAATCAAGGCTTGGGATATATTTTGAGCCAATTATCAAATTTCTCGTGCCGTTAAAGTGACGGATGACGCCGCCATTTTTATTCATCAAGACATCAAATTTCTCTTTGCCAAGGACATCTTTTACATTTACTTTGCCGACCCTGTCGCTCTTTTCTATCTTTACGATGCCACTTGAATCAACCATTAAGAATTTACTGCCCTCGCCCATGGTTTTTGAAGTGACTAAATTTACGATGTCATCAAGGTTCATGCCTATCGCGCTGACGCCATAAAATTTGCCGTCTTTTTCAACCTTGCTATTTACATAAAGTGTTAGCGAGCCAGTAGCTTCTGAGACTTGGATGTTTAGAGAATTTACCTCTTTGCCATTTTTAACGTCAAAGTACCAGCTATCACGTGGATTGTCCTTGCTAAGCTGCTTTAAAATTTTGTCGTTTGTGTAGTAGTTTAGAGTTTTATCAGAGACAAACATCGCCGTTGAGAGGTTAAATGCCTTCATAAGGTCGGTGTTGTAGTTAAAAAGCGTCGCCAATCCGTCTTTTGGCTCGCCTTCGTCGATCCACTTGAGAAGATAGTCGTTTTTAGTCATCTGATAAGAGGTGTTGATGATCTTGTCTATGGCATAGCCGATCTCACCTGCAACGTTAGAGACAGCTAGTGGTAGCTCATCTTTCACAACTTTTTCTGTATATAGGTTGCGAGCTATGTTGTAACTAATGAGGCTAACGCCGATTAGTAGTAGCACGATCACAGCTGTCAAAATAACAGAAATTTTAATCCTTAAAGACTTCATAAATCACTCCTTGATCAATATTTGCGTAATTATTCAACTTTTTATATAAAAGTAAAATTAATTTAAATAAATCTGAAATTTTGTTTTAACTATGTCACTTTACGAGGTCATAATGACACAAATTTAAATCACTCTTTACGCTAAAGTGCTAAAAATTTTTAAGCAATTTTTCAAACTGCACACCATACCACGTGCGATTATTATCTTGTAGCGTGATCTTGATGCTCTCAAGCACAAAATTTGCTGCCTTTTTGATAGCATTTTGCATGCTTTCACCATTTATCAGCGAGCCAAAAAGCACTGAAGCGAAGATATCTCCAGTGCCGCTTGCGTGAAAGGGCAAATACTCGTGAAAATACTCCACTTTTTCTTTCGTTTTTGCATCGTAAGCTATGATACCACACTCATTTTGCCTAAACCTAATGCCCTTTAAAACGATCTTTTGCACGCCAAAACTAGCCAAGCCCTCAAGCAACTCCAAAATGTAATCCTCGCCGTATCCCTCGCTTAAAAATGGCTTTTCGCACATAAAACTTGCCTCAGTTATGTTTGGCGTGATGACGTGTGCCTTTGCGCAAAGCTCTCTCATCTTTGCCACAAATTTCTCATCAAAGCCGTGATAGAGCTTGCCATTATCGCCCATGCAAGGATCCACAAGCCTTAGTAAAGAGCCACTATCAAATTCAGCAAAGACCTTCTCTATAAGCTCAAGCTGTCTAAAACTACCTAAAAATCCAGTGTAAATTCCATCAAAGCTGATGCCCTCTTTGTGCCAAACCTGCGTTATAGCGTCAAATTCATCAGTCAAATCACGAAAAGTGAAATTTTTAAAGCCAGTGTGAGTTGAGAGCAGTGCCGTTGGCAAGATGCACGCCTCGATGCCTTGGGCGCTGATTATGGGAAGTGCAACTGTGAGCGAGCATTTGCCCACGCACGAGATGTCTTGTATAGTTAAAATTCGCTTCATATCATCTTAATTTATAAAATTTAACGCCGGCAACGTCAGTTTGATAAACCGCGCCGTCTTGCAAAAGGCTGTTTAAAATTTGCTTTGAGTGCTCTGAGAAATTTTCTTCGACATTTGCCATAGTTTGCGGACGGCGCTCTAGCATAGCTAAAATTTCACTCTTGTTAAATTCATACTTTTGCTCTATCTTGTGAGCCCTAGTTATGGTGACTGGCACGCCTTTTATCTTGCTTGCAAGCTCTTCAAGCCTACTAGCATCAACGCCTTTTACATTGTAAGCTGGCGGGCGATCTATCGTACCCACATCCACTCGGTGCGGGACTATCTCGTTTATAGCCTCATTAAGCGCTATAAATTCCTCTTCTTTGTCGTTAAATCCAGCCACGACCAAAATTTCAAGCACAAGCTCGCCATTAAATTCCTTGCGAAATTTAGCCATTGCTTTTATAAGTTCATTTACTTCTATGCCACTTTTGTTGCGGTCTATCTTTTTAAATGTGCTTTGCACGGCGCTATCAAGGCTAAATTTAACTATATCAAGCCCTTGCAAGGCTTCACAAATTTTTTGATCTCTCGCGCCTGAGCCGTTGCTTAGGATTAGAGTTTTTGCCCTGCCTTTTAGCTCATTTACTTTTACTATCAGCTCTTTTAAGTGCGGATAAAGAGTTGGCTCGCCATTTGCTGTAAGCGTGATGACATCGATGTTTTGATGAGCTTTTAAAGCTTCTTTTAAAGTGCTTATGATCTCATCAATGCTTGGTGGATTTTCTATCTCTTCAACCGGCTTTGCGCCCTTTAGTTCGCAATAAACACAGTCAAAATTACATGATTTTTGTTTAGGGCTTAGATCGATGCCTAGACTCATGCCAAAACGGCGAGAATTTATCGGTCCAAAGACGATGCAAGGCTTATTACCTTGCACTTTTTGTCTGCACCTGTTTTATAAAATATTTTGCATTCTCAACTGGCACATCAGGCAAAATTCCATGCCCAAGATTGAAAATATGAGGCGCACCTTTCATCGTGCTTAAAATTTTCTCAATGCCTTCATCTATCGCCTTTTTGCTATAAAGCCTTGTTGGCTCCATATTGCCCTGAAGGACATATCTTGGGCTAAGTTTTTCTTTTGCTAGCTCGATCGGCGTGCTCCAATCAACGCCAAAAACATCAAATTTGCCTGAAATTTTATCTAAATAGCCGCTTATACCTTTTGGAAAAACTATGACTGGGATCTCTGGAAATTCAGCCTTTACGCTATCAACTATTTTGTTTATGTAGTTAAATCCAAACTCAAAATATGCCTGCTCTTCAAGCGCAGCCGCCCAGCTATCAAAAATTTGCACGGCATTTACGCCTGCTTTTATCTGCTCTTTGACGTAAAGGATGAGCGCTTGCGTCACTTTTTCTAAAATTTGATGTAAAAATTCTGGATTTTGATAGAGCATTTTTTTGCAGACCGCATAGTTTTTGCTGCCACCACCCTCTATCATATATGTAGCTATCGTCCACGGCGCACCACAAAAGCCAATGAGCGCCTTATCTTTAGCCAAATTTTCTCTTGTAAGCTTGATCGTGTCATAGACGTATGCTAAGCTTTTAACTGATCTTTCGATACTAAGCGCATCAAGTGCAGCCTCATCACGCAAAGGCTTTGAAAAAACTGGTCCCTCGCCCTTTTCAAAGCGCAGATCCATGCCCATTTCAAGTGGCACAACTAGAATGTCGCTAAACAAAATAGCCGCATCAACGCCTAGGATTTCAACTGGCTGAAGCGTGACCTCGCTAGCCTTTTTATAGTCTTTGCAAAGTGACAAAAAGTCCCCTGCTTTGGCTCTTACAGCCATATACTCTGGCAGATATCTACCAGCTTGGCGCATCATCCAAACAGGCGTATATGGGGTCGGTTTTTTAAGGCAAGCGTCTATAAAAATCATCAAATTTCCTTTAAATTTTTAAATGGATATTATCCAAAAATAGCTAAAGAAAAGATGTAGGAGAAATTTTAAGCGTAAAAACGCTTAAAATTTTAGTGATCTCCCTTGTGAAGGAAGTAAAGTCCAAGGCAAAGCGCTAGGATAGAAGCCGCAAGATAGGCCATCTCAAGCGGAGTTGTAAAGCTTGCATGAAGCACTCTTTGGAAGAAATTTACAATGAGGACCATGACGATCACTTTGCCAAGCTTGTCTTTTAGCTCATCAAGCGAATGCACTTCAAGCACCTTGCTCTGCTTTGACTGCTTTAGCTGTGTGATCTCTGAGATGAAAAGCTCGTAAATTCCGAAGCTAAATATATAAAGAACAAGCGCCATCAAGTATAGATCGATCGCTCCAACTATCTCGCCAACGACCTCTGAGTGAAAATTTTCAACATGAAAATCTGCAACAAAGAAATATTTATAAACCTCTAAAAGCACCTTGCCGACATCATAACTTGCGATGATAAAAAGCACGATCGCACCTAAAAGTCCAAAGACTACCGGAAAAAGCGTGAAACTGTTGCTTGCAAGCAAAATTCTCTCAAATATTTTACGCAATAAAAACCCTTTTTATGAAATTTAAAAAGGGGGTATTTTATAGTTTTTTCCTTAAATTTTAGGTGCAAAATCACAATTAATTTTAGTGCAAACTACTCATGCATCGTGGTCCATTTTTGTGCGATCCTGACGGCATTTGTCGCAGCTCCCACGCGGATCTGATCGGCACTGCACCAAAGGTGAAGCACATTTGCTCTAAAGTTATCAACCCTGATCCTGCCAACATAAGTCTCGTTTGTATCGCTTGAGATAGTAGGCATCGGATACTCTTTTTTAGCTGGATTATCGACTACGACAACGCTTGGAGCTTTGCTTAAAACCTCTCTTGCCGCATCTGCGCTCACATCTTTGTCAAAATGGATAGTGATCGCCTCAGAGTGGCTTCTAAGCACTGGCACACGCACGCAAGTAGCGCTCACTTCGATATCTTTGTGAAGGATCTTTTGCGTTTCATTGACCATTTTCATCTCTTCTTTTGTGTAGTCGTTATCCAAAAAGACGTCGATATGCGGGATCACGTTTAGCGCTAGGCGGTGTGCAAAGACCTTTGGCTCGCACTCATCAAGCTTAAATTCAAAAAACTTTTGCATCTGTACGACAAGCTCTTCCATGCCCTCTTTGCCAGCGCCGCTTGCTGCTTGATAGGTAGAAACATCAACCCTGTTGATACCAAAAGCGTCGTTTAGTGGCTTTAAAATTTGCACCATTTGGATGGTTGAGCAGTTTGGATTTGCGATGATGCCGCGGTTTTTCCACATAGCAATGTCACTTGGATTGCACTCAGGCACGACTAGCGGGATATCTTTATCCATCCTAAAATGGCTAGTATTATCGATGACTACTGCGCCACTATCGGCTGCAAATTTGGCAAATTTCTCTGAAACTGATCCACCTGCACTAAAAAATGCGATATCGATCTCGTGCTCGCTAAAAACTTTCTCGGTTAGCTCTTTTACTTTGTAATGTTTGCCCTTAAATTCGATCTCCATGCCAACGCTCTTTGCACTTGCAAGTGGCAAAAGCTCACCAACTGGGAAATCAACCTCCTCCATAACTCTAAAAAGCTCTTCGCCGACCGCTCCAGTAGCACCAACGACCGCTACGTTAAATTTTCTCATCTGCTCTCCTTGGTTTCTTTTAATTTTCTTAATTTGCATAATTTTACTAGCCAAAAACTTAAATTTTTACCTATTTTTTACTTCTTGCTTGCAAAAATAGATCTTTTGGCAAAATTTCATCACCCTCGCTTAGTATCGCTGCACGCTGCACGACTGAGATGAGCTCCCTTATGTTGCCTGGGTAGTCGTAGCCCAAAAGCTCCTCTTTGGCTGCTTTTGAGAAATTTTTAGCCTCAAAGCCATACTCTTTGCAGCATTTGTCCAAAGCATCCTGCGCGATAGGTAAAATTTCATCCTTTCGCTCGCGAAGTGGCGGAATGAAAAGCGGGATCGTGTTTAGGCGGTAGAAAAGGTCCTCTCTAAACCTGCCCTCTTTCATCGCAAGCTCTAAATTTGCATTTGTAGCGCAGATGATGCGAACGTCTATCTTTTCGCTCTTTGTAGCGCCAAGCCTTGTTATCTCGCGCTCCTGCAAAGCACGAAGCAATTTTGGCTGTAAATTTATAGGCATCTCGCCGATCTCATCTAAAAATAGCGTCCCACCATTTGCCAGCTCAAACTGCCCTTTTTTGGTAGTAGCTGCGTCGGTAAATGCGCCTTTTTCAAAGCCAAAAAGCTCACTTTCTATCAAATTTTCAGGGATCGCAGCCATATTTAAAGCGATAAATGCCGCATCTTTCCTTGGTGAGTTTGCGTGGATAAATTTAGCAAAGACCTCCTTGCCAACGCCGCTTTCGCCACTAAGCATGACAGAAGCGTCAGTTCTTGCAGCTTTTAGCGCGATATTTAGCGTCGCTTCAAGCGCCTTTGAAGTGGCTAAAAAGCCGTTATTTTCGCTTTTAGTTTCAACTTTTTTTATGTTTTTTGGAGTCTTTTGCTTTAGCGCCTCTACTCTTTTTATCGCTTCATATAGCGTTGAGACGTCAAATGGCTTTGTTAAAAAGTCCTTCACGCCAAGTCTAACGCTCTCGATCGCCTTATTAAGTGTGGCGTTTCCAGTCATTATGATGACGTCAAATTTGCCGTTTAGCTCTTTAATGAACTCAAGTCCGTCCATCTTAGGCATGTTTATGTCGGTGATGATTAGATCAGTGTCGTCGCTTAGTTTTTTTAGAGCTTCAACTGCGCTCTTGTAACTCTTGATGTTTAGCTCTTCATACTCGCCAAGTGCGATCTCAAGCGACTTTCGCATATTGATGTCATCTTCTACTATGACGATATTCATTTGATCTCTTTTTTATTGAAGTGTGCCGATGATAGCGGATTTTGGCTTAAATTCCACCATAAATCTAACTGGCAAAATTTTCAAATTTGAAGCATTTGTGACCTGTGAGTTTTTGACATTTAGCTCATTTTTTATCATCACTTTTTTTAAGGCAAAGCAGTCAAAAATTTCATCTTTGTGTAAATTTAAAAAGCCAAGAGTTGTGGTATTTTCATCTTTAAAAGCATCTATCTGGCAAAGAAATTTTGGTTTTGGATTTGGCGAGAGAGTCATCGCTTTTGAAAATGAAATTTCCTCAAAGGCAACTATTTGATTTTTCGTATCGACCTTCGCCCAGAAGATAAACTCCTCTAGGCAAAAGGCGAAATTTAAAAGTATCGTTAGTAAGAAAAGACTTCTCGCCACTTATCTTCGTCTATCTTAAGCTCCATATTTACCTTATAAAGCCCGTCTTTGAAATTTTCATTCACGATCCTTGCGTTTTTGACAAGACCTTGAACCTTTGAAGTGATAGATGAGTCGTTTAGCATCGCATCTCTTACGGTGTCTTCAGCGTTGATCTTTACGCCGTAAAGCTTGCCTGCAAGCTGAGAATAAGCATCAGCCATCGCCGCTCTTTTTGCAAGAGTGACTGACTGAGCGTATGAGAGCGAATTTAGCGGAGCTATGCCCTCGCCTGTGGCTCTAAAAGTGGTCTCTCTTGGAGCGCTATCATATATCATCTTCTCTTTTTTCATCACCTCTCTAAGATCGTCTTTATCGACCTTTTGGATGACTACGTTGCGGTTTGATGTGCTAGTTGGCTCGCCCATAAAGCCATTAAATGAGCAACCGCCAAAAATAGCAACCATCAAAGCAAAAGATAAAATTTTAACCTTCATAAACAACCTTTTTTATGCTTTTATTTAAAATTTAATAGCAAAATTTATTCCAAAAGCCCCATATCTTCGCTTGGTGCTTCATCCTCATCTTCGCCATCATCTGCCTTAGGGCATCTTGCGATACTTACAACATCATCGCCATCTACATTTACGACGATCACGCCGCTTGTGTTACGTCCTGCTTTGCGGATGCTTTGCATATCTACTCTTATCATCTTGCCGCTTGATGTTAGAGCCATAAGATCTTGCTCTTCATCAACCATCACAACGCCCACTAGATCGCCTGTTCTACTTGTTAGCTTCATGCAGATGACGCCTTTGCCGCCGCGGTTTGTCAAGCGGTACTCATCAGCGGTTGTTCGCTTGCCAATACCTTTTTGAGATATGCTTAAAATTTCTTGATCGTTGCTTTCGATGACTGCTGCGCCTACGACCTCATCGCCTGGCTCTTTAAATTTAATGCCAGTTACGCCGCGTGCAGTTCTTCCCATTTGACGAACTTTGCTGATCTTAAATTTAAGACACATACCCTTTTTAGTAACGACAAACAGCATTGTCTCATCGCCTGAGTTTGCGTCCTCTTCGGCATTTGCATTGTCTTCATCGATCTCATTTTGAAGCTCTTCAACTTCAAGCACCTCAGTCTCAACGCTTAGCTCATTTTCAGGGTCAGTTACTGGCATATCATCGTATGTTTGAGCGATGAGTGCAGTTACTAGCTCGTCGTTCTCATCAAGGCTGATCGCTCTTACGCCAACTGAGCGGATGTTTTTAAACTCACTTAAATTTGTGCGTTTTACGATGCCATTTTTAGTGAAGAATGCTAGCGATTTGCTCTCGTCAAAGTCAGTCGTTGGGATGATCGCCTTGATCTTCTCATCAGGCTGCAACTGGATCAAATTTACAACCGCTTTGCCCTTTGCTGTGCGGCTTCCCTCTGGGATTTTATAGACTTTTAGCCAGTATAGCTGTCCGCGGTCAGTCACAAACATAAGCGTGTCGTGGGTATTTGAAGTAAAGAAGCTCTCTATAAAGTCATCATCGTATGTCGTAACCGCTACTTTGCCCTTGCCACCGCGTTTTTGCTTCTCGTACTGCTTGCTTGGCACACGCTTGATGTAGCCGCGGTGAGTTATGGTTACTACCATATTTTCATTTGGTATAAGATCTTCGATGTCGATATCATCGTAGTCATCAACGATCTCAGTAACTCTTGGTACTTTAAATTTATTTTTGATCTCAAGAAGCTCTTCTTTGATCAAATTTTCAAGCAATGTCTCGCTTTTTAAAATTTCATCAAGTCTTGCGATCTCAGCCATAAGCTCAGCTAGCTCGGCCTCTAGTTTTTCTCTCTCTAGGCCTGTAAGCTTGCTTAGACGCATATCAAGGATAGCGTTTGCTTGAAGCTCTGAGAGATTAAATTTACTCATCAAGCCTTCTCTAGCAACCGCCGTATCAGCACTATTTCTAATAAGCTCAATAACCTCGTCGATGTTATCAAGTGCGATCTTTAGACCCTCTAAGATGTGGGCTCTTGCGCGCGCTTTTTCAAGCTCAAATATCGTCCTTCTAATGATAACTGTTTTTCTGTGATTTAAAAATAGCTTAAGTAGCTCGATAAGGTTAAATACCTTTGGCTCTTTGTTATTAATAGCAAGCATAATAACGCCAAAAGTGCTCTCCATTGTGGTTGATTTAAATAGGTTGTTTAGCACGATGTCGCTCATCGCGTCGCGTTTTAGCTCGATGACTACGCGGATGCCGTCCTTGTCAGACTCATCTCTAACCTCGCTGATGCCCTCTATCTGCTTATCTTTTACAAGCTCAGCGATCTGCTCGATAAGCCTTGCTTTGTTTGTTTGATATGGTAGCTCGTCGATTACTATGACGTCTTTGTTTGGCTTTTTTTCTATGTGAGTTTTGGCTCTTAGTTTGACCCTGCCACGACCTGTGCGGTAGGCCTCTATGATGCCTTTTTTACCAAAGATGATACCGCCAGTTGGGAAGTCTGGACCTTTTATAAATTCCATCACCTCTTCAAGTGTCGCCTCTTTGTTTTCAAGAAGTAGCAAAAGACCGTCTATTAGCTCATCAAGGCTGTGTGGTGGGATATTTGTCGCCATACCGACCGCAATACCGCTTGAGCCGTTTAATAATAAATTTGGCACACGGCTAGGCAAAACATCTGGCTCAACCTCTCTATCGTCGTAGTTTGGTACAAAATCAACCGTATCTTTGTCGATATCTTTTAAAAGCTCTTCAGTAAGCATAGTCATTCTAGCTTCGGTATAGCGCATCGCAGCTGCGCTGTCGCCATCAATCGAGCCAAAGTTTCCTTGTCCATCAACGACTGGATAACGCATAGAAAATTTCTGAGCCATACGAACAAGTGCGTCATAAACCGCTGTATCACCGTGTGGGTGGTACTTACCGATGACTTCACCGACGATACGAGCTGACTTCATATAGGCACTTCTGCTGCCAACGCCGAGGTTATCCATAGCGTATAAAATTCTTCTATGAACTGGCTTTAGTCCGTCTCTAGCGTCAGGCAAAGCACGTCCGACGATGACGCTCATAGAGTAGTCAAGATAGCTATTTTTTATAGAATCTTCGATATCAACTGAAGCGATATCTTGAGTTAATTCAAGTAGATTGTCTTTCATTTTTATCCTTAAATTTAGCTTGTGGGATTTTAGCCAAAAATTGATAAAAACTTTCTAAGGGCAAAGCGGCCTGGGTTAAATTTAACCCTTAAGCACGCTCGTAATATGTAGCTCCGTTTGAAAAACGCTTTGTGTAAAGCGGGGTGTATGGCACAAGATCAGCGTGTCCTGCGTAGAGCCTGCCCTCTGGTTTAAGTAGCTTGTGCAGCCTTTCGACGCACTTTAGCCTAAATGTATCATCAAAATATATCATCATATTTCTTGAAAGGACGATGTCAAATTTACCAAGATTAAACATCGCATCGTCAAAAACATTTAAAATTTTAAACTCACACCTTGGCAAAATTTCCTTTTTGATGAAAAATTTATCATCTTTTTTTGTAAAAAATCTCTCCTTTTGAAACTCGCTTAGTCTGTGCAAGCTCCTCTCGCCGTAGCTTCCGACGCTACAAGCTTGTATGGCTTCTGAGTTTATGTCGATGCCAGTTAGCTGGATATCACTTTGTTTAAGGCCAAATTCATAAGCAAGCATCGCAAGCGAATAGACCTCATCGCCAGTTGAGCAAGGCGCACATAAAATTCTAGCCTCTCCAAGCTCTTTTGCGTAGTAGATCACGTCTTTTAGCTGAGCTAGCTCTCTATAAAAATATGTCTCATTTACGGTGACTAAATTTAAAAGATCTTGCCTAAGTAGCGTGTCAAATCTTATCATCGAAACTAGATCTTTAAAGCTTTTTATCTGGCGATTTTTGGCAAATATACTAACTCTTTGCAGAGTGATGTCCCTCTTTGGCTCTAGATCGACCCCACAAAGCGTCTTTATAGTGCTCATAAATTCGTTAAATCCATCCATGTCGCTTGGTGCTTTTGCCTCTAAAACTTCGCTTTGTTTATCCACTTTGTTAAAAAGCATTTAAAAACTCCTCAAGCTCTTTTCTTATCATCATTAAATTTAACGATTTTAAATTTTGATTTAGCTCCTTAGCACGCTTTGGCATGCCATAAACTATGGCGCTCTCTTCGTTTTCAGCTATGCATTTTGCGCCAGCTTTGTAGAGCTTATCAAGCCCAGCTGCACCATCATCGCCGATGCCAGTTAGCAAGATTGCTAGTAAATTTACATTTTTGGCGATCTGCGTGCCTGAGTTAAAAAGCACATCGACATTTGGCGTGTATATCGTTTTTATCTCAGGTTGTGGCTTTGCGCTAACTGGCAAAGTCGCTGAAATTTCAAAATTTTGATCACAGATATAGACGATATTTTCTCTTAAATTTGTCTTTTCACTTAAAATTTCAACATTTATGTTGCACTCCCTGCCCATTTGCGTGACAAATGAGTTTA
Organism: Campylobacter concisus; assembly: GCF_003048375.1. Lineage (NCBI taxonomy): Bacteria > Pseudomonadati > Campylobacterota > Epsilonproteobacteria > Campylobacterales > Campylobacteraceae > Campylobacter > Campylobacter concisus. The sequence continues at coordinate 1,390,484 of NZ_CP021642.1, forward strand.
TAAACATCTTGTTCATATGCTGAGCGATGACGACCATCGCACCATTTAAATTTATATCTTTTAATAGTTTTTTTATATGACCTGGGCCTCCTGTAGAAGCCCCTATTAAGACCAGTTTTTGAGCCACTAATTGCCTTTAAATTTAAAATTTACTACACAAATCAAGTTCTAAATTCGCCAAGTTTTGCATTTAGCGTATCTGTCATCTTGTTTAGATGCTCAGCAGCTGAAGCTATCTCTTCTACGCTTCTTGTGCTTTGAGATGAAATTTGACTTATGCCCTCCATGCTTTTTACTATATCGTCAATATCCTTGCCAGTCTTTATATAGTCCTCGATAGTTTTATCAGATAGTCCTATGGCTGATCTCATGATATCGCTCATATCTCGTATGGTGTTTTGCGCGTTGTTTGCTACGCCTGTTAGCTCGCTTATTTGCTTAGAGTTGATGCTCATTTGCTCGCTGCTTTCATTTATCGCTTGAACGATGACGTTGATAGTTGCGTTTATCTCTGTTAGGCTCTTTTGAGTGCGCTCAGCTAGCTTTCTAACTTCATCAGCAACGACTGCAAAGCCACGTCCGTGTTCTCCTGCACGTGCTGCTTCAATGGCTGCGTTAAGTGCAAGTAAATTTGTCTGATCGGCAATGTCATTTATAACCACAAGGACTGATTTAACCTGCTCAGCGTCACGGCTAAGCTGCTCGATCTTGCCAGCCATTTGATTTTCTATATCAGATGTCTGAGCGATCTCTGAAGATAAATTTGAGATGGTATTTAGCGTCTCATCAACGTAGGTTAGCGCCTTTTGAAGATCATCTTTGCCGCCTTTTGCAACTTCGATTGAATCTTTCATATATGATTGTATCTCGGCGCAATCCTTCCCAGCGCTCTCAACTATCTTGCTTGAGTTTTCCACCCCACGGCCAGTTTGGACTGAGGTTGAGCTAAGCTCGTTTGCGATGGAGCTGTTTTCATTTGAGATATCTTTTGCCTCTGCGATTAAAACCCTTACTTTTTCTATAAATTTATTTATGGCTTCGCTGGCTTTGGCTATCTCATCTTTGCCGACGACTTCTAGTTTTCTTGTTAGATCGCCATCGCCACTTGAGAGGTTTGTAGCCCGCAAGATTAGCTCATTTAGTGGTTTTGTGATAGAAAATTTAGAGTAAAGCATGGCAACTATTAGTGATATGATTAAAACTACGACGGCTATGACGATGAAATTTGTAGTGTTTGCATTGGCATCATTTTGCATAGTGGCTGAAATTTTATCTATCTCTTTATACATGCCTTCAAGACCAACAACAGACATCAGCACTACATCTTCATGAAAGAGGCTTAGTTTTAGCCCTTTTCCTATCTTTCTGGTAGTTGAGCCATCTTTTGACTTAGCCACAAAATTTACAAAAGCACCATCACTATTTTCTGAGGCTTTTTGCATGAGATCTTTTATGTATTTATAGCCATTTGCATCAGTTGCTTCAAGTCTATCAAGGCCGTTATACTCAGGCACTCCAGGGCTTGATATAACCACGCCTTTTGTGGTGTAGATACTAAAGTATCCCTTTTTATCATCGCCAAATCTAGCCCTTGAGAGATAGTCGATGATATCTTCTTTTTGATCTTCTACGGTCTCGTTTGCGTCGTCATAGACCTCTTGAATTTTTAGCAAAATGTTTGAGACGATATCCATCTCTTCACTTAAAGCTGCCCTTTTATCGGCCAAGACCGTTTCAGTCAGCTGTTTGGTAGAAAATTCTATCGCTTTGTTTTGCTCGTAAATGTTTAGAAAGACTAAAATGGCTCCAAGCACCAGTAGGGACGAGACGATCATTATCGTCACCTTTGATGAAATTTTCATAATACCTCCTTTTTAATGTTTAAATTTCCTTAATTTTGGGATTATAGCACTATTAAAGTGCAATATTTACTTTTTATTTGTGATCTTATATAAAAAGCTAAATATCTCAGCCACCGCCTTATATAAATTCGGCGGTATCTCTTGATCGACCTCGACCTTGCTTAAAATTTCAATAAGATCAGGGTCCTCTTTGATCGGTATGTCATGCTCTTTTGCAAGACTTATTATCTTGTTTGCTATCTCGCCAGCACCGCTTGCAAGCACCTTTGGAGCGTTATCTTGCGATCTGTTGTAGCCAAGAGCGACGGCTTTTTTCTTATTTACTTGCATCAAATTTTCTTATCAAAGCCCACATCAAGGCCGCCAAAATTTTTAAATCTATCGTTTAACTTCACCTTTGGCAACGTTTTGATGTTAAAATTTGAAACGATTAGCCCAAGCTTTGAGATAGCCTGTTTTAGCTCGCTTGAATTTCCTAAGATAAGCTCTTTAAACTCATTTGTCTGCGTTGCCACCGATAGATCGATATAGCGTTTATCCACAAGTCCAACCATCACGTTTATCTGGCCAAATTTCTTAAAATTTAGATCGATCTGGGCATAAAATTTATCCTTTTTGCCCTGCTTAAATGCGACATTTCCGCCCTCCACGCCGTCCCAGATATAAGGCATATAAGTTTGTATTCCTCCTTGCAAACTTGAGACCATCTGGTGCATCTCGATTTGCGAGATCATCTTGTTTGCAGCATTTACGGTTTGGGCGTTTTGGCTCTTTTCGCTGATATTTAAAAGCGTGCTTTTTACATCTTGATTTAGCACCTTTGAAATTTCGCTCTGGCTCTTTGTCGTGATGTTATTTATGTCATTTGTGGCTAGTTTTAGCTGCTTTAAAAGCGCCTTACTTTCGGCTAGATCGCTTTTAGCCGCACTTGCTTCTGGATCTGCAAGACTTAGGCTGTGAGCGAGGCGTCTTGCCGCACTTTGGAGCTTATCTTGCAAGCTGCCCTCTTTTGAGACGTCGCTAACCTCGTTAAACGCCTTTACAAGTCCTGCCTCATCGCCTATGTTATTTAGCATTTTTAGATCGTTTTTTAGGCTCTCAAGGATAGCTTTTAGTTCTTTGTGATTTTGTGTAAAGCCAAAGTTTTGATTTAGCTTTTCGCTCGCTAAATTTGCTACCTTTTCGCTTAAATTTGAGATGAAATTCTCCATCTTGACTATCTGGCTTTTTACCGCATCCCCGCTTTGCTCTTTTGAGAAGTTTTTATCAAGAAATTTAGCCACATTATCAAGCTTATCTACATCTTTTAAAAGTGTTTTTATGCTTGAGTTATCAAGGAGATTTTTAGCGTCACCACTCGCTTTTTCAAGCATGGAGGTGAGCTTCATAAATGAGTTTTGATTATCCAAGCTCTCATCATTTAGAGTTAAAATTTGACTAAGTAAATTTTGATTTGAGAGATTTTTTATATCGCTTAGTAGCTTTTGTATCGAGCTTGGCAGTTTTTCTGGGGTAAGCGCATCTTTTAAATTTGCTTCAAGCATGACACCTGAGTTTTTGATCTGATCATTTAGCGAGCCAGTTTTTAGGTCGGCTATTGGCTTTAGAAATTCTTTTAGTTTTAGTGCAAGGCTCTTTATCTCAGCGCTTTCATTTTGCGCAGCTTCTGCCTCTAGGCTTTTTGCAAGGTCTGAGAGCTCGCTAGCTAAATTTGGAGCGATCTTCGTATCTTTTGCCTGCGATAAAATTTGCTCTGCTTTACTAAGGCTTGAAGCGCTTTTTAGATCATCAAGCACCCTTGCAACTAGCTTGCCAACGTTATCAAGGGCGTTTGAAACGGTTTGCTCGCTTGGCGCCCCAGCTGGCTGATTTTTAAAAAGCGAGCCCTCGTTTTTTCGGACAGGCGCGTTTTGGGCGGCATTTTGCCCAGTTTGAACCGAGGTGTTTGAGATATTTAGAGAATTTGCTACGTCCATTTTCTACTTTTTATTTTCTCTATCGGCAAAATTGCCATTTTGCTGAATAGTCGCGATGCCAGCCGTCCTTGCAACGAGCCTGTCGTTGTACTCTTTTCTCATGTGCTGCGGTATGGTCTTTTGCGTTAGCGCAAATAAAATGAGCCCAACATAAAGCACCAAATAGACATAGATAAAGCCAAATGCGCCAAAAATTTTCATCGCGTAGCTCATAAGAAGCGGCGAGAAAAGTGAGGCAAAAGAGTAACTAAAAAGTAGCGCGCGTGCCACTTGGACGCTCTTTGTCTTGTCTGTGATCTCGTCATTTGCTCTAGCAAGCGAAAGTCCGTATGTGCAAAAAATGCCACCGCCAAAGAAAAACGAAAGTATGTATTGAACGATCAAATTTGAGCCATTTAGCAAAAATAAAACCGCACTGATTAAAGATACAACGCTACAAAGCAAGAGTGCTGGGCGTCTGCCATATTTATCTGAAAATCCTCCGATAAATGTTTGAGCCAAAAAGCCCCCAGCCATCGCTATAGTCATAAAAAATGACGCCTCTTTTGCGCTATATCCTTGAAGCAAGACAAAGAGACTTGCCATAGAGAAAAAGCCATTTATCGCAAGTCCTGCAACGAGCGCTCCCACGAGTGCTAGCGGGACGATACCAAAAATTTTTGGGATGTTTATGGGTTGGCGCTGTGGGATTTGAGGCTGGTTTATGCGGATTAAATTTAAAGGTATGCTTGAGAGCATGATAAAGGCTGCGCTGATGATGAAAATTTCAAATGCGCTAAGATCAAGTGCTAAGATCAAAATTCCAAGTCCAAAACTTGTGTAGAAAACGCACTCGTAAAAGGCAATAACGCGTGATCTTATCTTGTTTGGGATCTTAGCATTTAGCCAGCTTTCTATAACCATCAAAAGTGCGTAGTAGCAATATCCCAAAAAGGCTCGCAAAATCGCCCAAAAGATCAAATTTTCACTTATGGCGTGAAGCATGGCTGAGACTGCAAATATAGATGAAAAGATAGCAAAAGCTCTGATGTGGCCGGTGGTTGAGATGATCCTGTGCGCTGTGATCGTGCTAATTAACGCTCCTATGAAAAATCCAGTGTTAATTAGTCCAATCGCAAGCTCGCCTACGCCATTTTGCTTAAGAAGCGCACTACAAGATGCGATGACTAGGCCATTGCCTATAAAAAGTAGGCTCATGCCTAAAAATAGCGGCCCCATCGAGCGAATGATCCTAAAGCTACTTGCCATCTGCGTCCTTTCTTAAATTATTTTGCATTATCCCAAAGATAAAAGCTCCAATAGGCATCGGAGCAAGCCCCACTAAAAAGCCAGGCACGTTTAGTAAATTTTCATTTCTTAAAAATATAAATCCAAAAAAAAGTATCGCATACGCAACCAAGCGATAAGGCATAAATGCCGCCACAAAGCTTTTATCTTTAAATGAAAATTTCTGCTTTTTTAGCCTTGCTTTTTCATCTTTTAGGCTAAATTCTTTTGGCTCATTCTTGGGCAAAATTTCTTCATCTTCTTCGTCCTCTTCTTCTATCTTGGCTAAAATTTCCTCTCTTGCATTTTCTAGCCTTGAGTTTATGCGGTTTTTATAGGCAAAAAAGCTAGCCGTTAGGATGATAAGCGAGGCAAAAAATGAAATTTGCGAGCTTATAAAAAATTGATTTGATATAAATTTGCCAACGACGCTAAGGGCTAGCCAAAGCGCAAAATAGCAAATAAAAAGCCTGCTAATCGTCCTCGTCATCATCGTCTTTTTTATAGCCTTTATATCTAGCCTCATCCTTTAGCTCATCTAGGCTTTTAACCTGCGCTTTGTAGGCCTTATAAACGTTTAAAATGGCAGCTGCAATGCCAAAGGCAAGCCCTATCCAAAGCGCTGGCGTGAAATTTGTAACCTTTTTTACAAGATACCCCAGCCCAGTGCCGATAACCACAGCCACGACCATCGATATACCAAGGCTTAGTTGCTCAGCGCCAGCTACGATATCTTTTATCTTAAATTTTGCCATTAAGCTTTTATCTCCAAAAATGCCTCTTTAGCCGCGCTTATCGCTATGTCGATATCAGCCTCACTCATCGCATCGCAGATAAATCCCGTCTCAAACTGGCTTGGTGCTAGATAAATTCCGCGCCTAAGCATCGCTTGGTGAAATTTAGCAAAGAGTTTTGTATCGCTCTTTAGCGCATCGTCGTAGTTTTTCACGGCATGCTCTGTAAAAAAGTAGCCAAACATCGAGCCACGAACCTCAGTTTGGATGGTGATGCCAGCGCTTTTTGCAGCCTCTTTGAAGCCCTCCATTAGTTTTTTAGCAAGTTTTTCAAGTCTAGTGTATAAATTTGCGTCACTTTTTATCTTAGAAATAGCCGCTATACCAGCGCTCATCGCCACTGGGTTGCCACTTAGCGTGCCTGCTTGATAGACAGCGCCTTCTGGACTTAAGCAGTCCATGATCTTAGCCTTGCCGCCAAATGCAGCGACATTCATGCCTCCGCCTATAACCTTGCCAAATGTGACAAGGTCAGCATCCACCTCGTGAAATGGATATGAGCCAAGGCGAGAAGCCCTAAAACCACTCATAACCTCATCAAGGATGAGCACAGCGCCAAATTTATCGCAAAGCTCTCTAAGCTCTCGTAAAAATTTCTTATCAGCTGGAACAAGCCCCATATTTCCAGCGATTGGTTCGATTATGACGACGCCTATTTTGTCTTTATTGTTCTCAAAAATGGCTTTTACGCTCTCTATATCGTTATAAACGGCTAGATAAGTGTTTTTCACAACGTCTTGTGGCACGCCGCTACTTGAAGCGTTGCCGTATGTCGTAGCGCCACTTCCTGCTTTAATAAGAAGTGCGTCGCTGTGTCCGTGGTAGCAGCCTTCAAATTTGATAAGTCCGTCTTTTTTCGCATATCCTCTAGCCACTCTGATCGCGCTCATAGTTGCCTCCGTGCCAGAGCTAACGAAGCGAATTTTATCTATTTGTTTAAACTCATCACATATTAGCTTTGCAAGAGCGGTCTCTTTTGGAGAGGGAGCGCCATAAGATACGCCTTGTTTTACAGCAGAGATGATCGCTTCTTCGATATCTTTGTCGCAGTGACCAAAGATGAGCGGACCCCAGCTTTGGATGAAGTCAAGGTATTTTTTACCCTCGACGTCGTATAGATAAGCGCCCTTTGCGTGATCTATCATCACAGGCTCACCTCCAACACTGCCAAATGCACGAACAGGTGAATTTACGCCGCCTGGGATATATTTTTTAGCTTCACTAAACGCCTCTTTATTTGTCATTTTTTATCCTTTTGATTTTGTGTTTTTAAATTTGTCTTTTGATTATCTTTTTGATTTGAAGTTGGTTTTGCTGGTGACTTTGGTGCCTGCGTAGTGGCTGGTTTTACAGGATCAGCTGATTTTGCAGGAGCGCTCTTATCTGGCTCTACTGCTTTTGCCGCAGGGGCAGCTTTAGCAGGTTCAGGCTGTTTTTGCGCAGCAGCAGGCGTGGCTGGCTTAGCCAAATTTTTGGGTGCTACTTTTGCCGCTTTTGCAGGAGGTTTCATCTGATTTGTGATGTATTCATAAAGGATGGTCGTCTCCTCGTCTGTCAAAAAGTAGCTTGGCATGACGCCTTTTGGCTTTGTAAGAGCTGCTTTAAAGCTTTCAAAATCTATATCATTTATCTTTGGCGCTCTAAGCTCATCATCGACCGTTTTGTTTGCTTTTTTGTCAAAGTGTTTGTATTTAGAGATTAGGCTGCCCTCGCCCTTTGCGCCGTGACATTTATCGCATCCTATGCCACGTGGATTTAGGTAGAGCATCTTGGCGTACTCGGTCTTTGTGATAAAATCAGCTCCAAAAATCGCTACGCAAAAAAGCAAAATCAAAAAAACAGACCTCATAAACCTCTCTTTTAAAAATTTAATTTATTTTTAGGTATGATACCACCCTTGTGATTAAAAAAGCTTTTAAGTAAGGATTGAATATGAAAATTTTAGACGGAAAAGCCGTATCTTTAAAGGTCAAAGAAAGCGTAAAAGTAAGAGCTGATGAGCTAAAGAAATTTGGTGTCGAGCCAACCTTAGCCGTCGTCTTAGTCGGCGAAGATAAGGCATCTCAAACATACGTTAGAGCCAAAGAGAAAGCCTGCAACGAATACGGCATAAAAAGCGTGGCTCACCGTCTAAGCGAAAATACAACCCAAAACGAGCTACTTGCCCTTATAAACGTGCTAAATTTAGACGATAGCATCCATGGCATCTTGGTTCAGCTACCACTGCCAAAGCACATCGATACAAACGTCGTGCTCGCAGCGATCGATCCACGAAAAGATGTAGATGGCTTTCACGCTGTAAATGTTGGCAAGCTTGTTAGCGGGCTTGATGGCTTTGTGCCTTGCACACCGCTTGGCGTGATGGAGATTTTAAAAGAGTATGGCATAGATGTAGCTGGGCTAAATGCAGTGGTGATCGGCAGAAGCAACATCGTTGGCAAACCTATGGCAAATTTACTCCTAAATGCCTCTGCAACGGTTACAGTGACACACAGCAAGACTAAAAATTTAAAAGAAATTTGCAAAAATGCCGACCTCATCGTTGCTGCCATCGGTAGGCCATTTTTCTTAAAGGCTGACATGGTAAAAGATGGCGCAGTAGTCGTTGATGTGGGCATAAACAGACTTGATGATGGCAGACTTGTGGGCGATGTGGATTTTGAAGAGGTCGCACCAAAATGCTCATATATCACGCCTGTTCCTGGCGGCGTTGGTCCGATGACCATAGCCATGCTTTTAAACAACACAATCCTTGCTGCACAGGCAAAAAAAATTAAAGAGTGAGATAATGAAGAGAGCTTTTACTAAATTTTATGACTTTTGCTCGAGCTGGACAGGCACGGTTATCATCGTTTTGCTTGTCATTTTCTTTGTAGCTCAAGCCTTTGTGATCCCGTCTGGTTCGATGAAAAACACGCTTTTGGTTGGGGATTTTTTATTTGCTAAAAAGTATGTTTATGGCATACCAACGCCAAGAATCCCTTGGCTTGAGGTAAAAATTTTACCTGAGCTAAATGACAATGGCCATCTCATCACAGGCGATGGTCCTGCAAGGGGCGATATAGTCGTATTTCGCTATCCAAACGATGAAAAAACTCACTTTGTAAAGCGCTGCTTTGCAACCAGCGAGGACGAGATCGTCTTTACTGAAAAAGCCCTATATCTACGCCCAAAAGAGGGAGATAGCTTCATAAAGGCAAACTGCCGTGAAAATTTAAACGGCAAAGAGAGTAAATTTGGCTACTCATGCAAGGACATTGTCGAGCTTGATGGCAAGCTTTTCATAAAAGAGCCATATAGATTTAGCGGCATCCACTACGACGAAAATGTAAATTTATTTGAGCAGATGGTTTTCATGCTAAATACAAACAAATCAAACGTTTTTATGAAGCCAGCGCTCATTAGCTCACTACCGCAAAACCCAAATTTTAACTTTAACGCTTTTTACGTCAAAGTGCCAAAAGATGAATACTTCATGATAGGCGACAACCGCGACCACTCAAATGATAGCCGTTTTTGGGGAAGCGTGGCTTACAAAGATATAGTTGGACAGCCTTGGTTTATATATTTTAGCTGGGACAATAACTACAATGTGCGCTGGGAGCGTATCGGACGCTTTGTAGATACGATAGAAAATGATGAGTTTTTCACAAAACAAGCTTTAAAAGAAGGAGAAGTTGATGGACTTCACTAATTTTGACCCCATAAAAGTCGCCACTATCGTCCTCTCTTTAGTAATTGCCATCGTCGGTCACGAGATCGCTCACGGATATGTCGCTTATAAATTTGGTGACAACACAGCAAAAAATCTTGGCAGACTTAGTATAAATCCAATAAAACACATCGATCTTGTTGGCACTATCATCGTGCCACTGGTGCTTTATCTAAGCACTGGTATGATGTTTGGCTGGGCAAAACCAGTGCCTGTAAATACCTACACAGTTGTGCGAAATGGCGGCTATAAAGCAGCTATCTACGTAAGTCTAGCTGGCATTTGCTACAACGTCATCTTAGGCATCTTATCGCTTTTTGTGTTAAAAGCTTTATTAAACATAGAAACCTTTGAAATTTTACTTCAGTTTTTATTTACGCTTGCGCTTTTAAATTTGATGTTAGCCATCTTTAACCTCTATCCGATCCCACCACTTGATGGCTTTCACGCACTTGAGTATGCGCTTAGAAATTTTGGCTTTCACGCACTGGCTGAAAAGCTTGAGGGCATCTCGCGATATGGCTTTGTCATCCTTATCATCATCCTCGTCTCGCCTTTAAAAGATACTATCTTTTATCCAACAAGATACGTTTTAGATATCGCAAGTGCATTTATAAATGGCTAAATTTAGAGCAAATTTGCTCTAAATTTTTGGCTTTGTGATCTTATAAGAGTACTCTTTTTTAAATTCCTCTTTTGGCGCAAGGCTAAATTTAAGCTCCACCTTGCCATCTTTGCTGATATCTTTTTTATCAAAGCCCTTTATCTCAACCTTTACCGCCTCATCAGCAGATACTGGCACGCGGTCAACCAAAGTGACATCGACACTTTTACTTGAGTTATTTTTGACACTTATCTCATAGCCCTCTTCGCTTATGCGATCCTTACCAAGAAACGAGCTCTTTTTAAATTTATTTAAGCGCTCTTTTTTAAGCTCGATTAGCTCGTTTTGTCCTAAAAATAGCTGAGAGGGCTCATCTTTAGCTTTCATCTCAAACTCGCTTGGACTGCCAACACTCACGCCATTAACGTAAAACTGCGTTTTAGCTGGAGTTAGATCATCATTTAGCTTAAGGCTAGCCACGTTATATGCCTTTAGCGAGCCGTAAAAATCAGCAAAAACGCTAAAATTTGCGTCCATTTTTTGCGTGTCGTAAGTTATATATTTGCTCTCGCCTTTTGCTAAATTTATCCCATCTATCTTCCAAATTTTGGCAAACTCATTCTCATCTCTTTGCACACGCATATCAGCGACCTCAGCGGCGACTTTCGCGGCTCTTAGCATATTTTTTGAAGTGCCGTAACCATCAGCCTCTGCCTCACTCTCCTCATACCAAGGGTAAAATTTACTTGGAGCAAGCGCCTTTTGATATCTGGTCGGATAGATAGCGAGTTTTAAATTTTTAACTTCACTTGCAAAAGGGTTGGTGAGTAAAATTTCTTGTTTTATCAAGATATTTTTGTTTTTTGTATCTGCGTAAATTTCATTTAGCGTCTTTGGGGCCTCATCATCCATATATGAAAGCGTCGCCTCTTTTGGGTCACAAGCAAATTTCATATCAAGCTGCAAAAATCCAGCCATCTCGCTCTTTGGCTCATTTTCTTTAAGCGCTTCAAGCTCACTTTTAGCAGCTGAAATTTTCTCGATATTTTCTAGGCTAAATTTATAAAACTCATCAGCTCTTTTTGTCACATCGTTACTTTTGTTTTCTTCTACTAAAGCTTGTTCTATAAACCTACCTCTTGCATTTAACGCCTCAAGCTTGTTGTTTAAATTTGCAACTTCTTGCTTCCATTTTATGTAACTTGGGCTATTTTCTTCGCTGATCTTTTTTAGATAAGCATTCGCGTCACAATCCCCATTTATCGTGACGTTCTCACTCTGCACACCCTCTGGCACAAAGGCGCTAAAAGAACTATTTGCGTCACTAAATTTTTGAGTGATGATGGTTTGATCTGTGTAGATCTCTATTAGATTTTCATTTGCAAAGGCTAGCGTAGAAGCCGCTAAAAAGAGCACTTTTTTCACATTTTCTCCTTTAAATTTTTGGTAAATTATAGCTTCATTTTGGCTGAGAGTAAAATTTTATTTTAATGCAACTTTGACTATAATCAACAAAAAATTTAACGGACTTTTCATGAAGATAGACAAAGTTTTCTTAGCTAGCGATCACGCTGGTTTTGAGCTAAAAAACGAGCTTAAAGAGGCTATTAAAGGGCTTGGATACGAAGTGGTTGATCTTGGCACAAACGATAAAAATAGCGTTGATTACCCTGATTATGCGCATTTGCTAGCGAGCAAGCTTGAGCCTAACTGCTACGGCGTGCTAGTTTGTGGCACTGGCATAGGCATATCAATAGCTGCAAACAGGCACGAAAACGTAAGATGTGCCCTTTGCCACGACGAATTTACCGCTAGACTTGCAAGAGAGCACAACGACGCAAATGTGATCGCTTTTGGCGCAAGGGTTATTGGCGCAGGCGTGGCTATCTCGGCGGTTGAAGCCTTTTTAAAGACTGAGTTTGCAGGCGGCAGACACGAAAGAAGAGTCAAAAAAATAGAGCTTGAGGCAGGCAAATGATAGGCGAGTGGATCGTTTTTACCGCTCTTGTTTGTGCTGCGATCTACCTAACCGTCATGGTTTTTTACTTCAAAACGCTTCTAAAAAAAGAGCGTGCGACAAAAGATTTTATGAAAAATAACCTCCAAGATACCGAGGTCGTCATAAGAAAATTTCAGATCCAACTCCAAAGAAGTCTAGGCAACATCGACATCTTAACAGACGAGCTAAACAAAACTAAAAACGACGTAACCTCACTTCGCACAAGAAACTCCCAGTACCGCCTAGAAAACGACAAGCTAAGACAACGCATACGTGAGCTTGAAGGCAAGATCGAAGCGCTACTATAACCTCAAATTTAAGGAAATTTATGAAAATTTTAGATCAAAAAGGCAAAGAATTTTTACTAAACTCTATTCGCTGCATAAACGACTTTCCAAAGCCTGGCATAGTCTTTCGTGACATCACGACGCTACTAAACAACAAAGAGGCATTTAACTTTTTGATAGATCATTTGGTGGCTAGATATGAGGACGCAAAGATTGATTACATCGCTGGCATCGAGTCTCGTGGCTTTATCTTTGGCGCGGCGCTTGCAGCAAGGCTAAGGCTGCCTTTTGTGCCTATTCGCAAGCCAAAAAAACTGCCTTTTATCACACTTTCTCAAAAATATAGCCTAGAATATGGCGTCGATGAAGTGCAAATTCACATCGATGCTTTTGGAGAAAAAGCAGGCGCAAGAGTGCTTTTATGTGACGATCTCATAGCCACTGGAGGCACTGCAAAGGCTTCAGTTGAGCTTATCAATCAAACTAACGCAACCTGCGTAGAAGCGTGCTTTCTCATAGATCTAGTCGATCTAAAAGGTAGCGAAAAGCTAAAGCCGCTTACTAAAATTTACAGCGTTTTAGAGGTTTAGAATGGAAGAGTTTTTTATAGAACTGCTTAAAGAGTACGGATACATCATACTTTTTGTCTGGTGTATCATGGAGGGCGAGATGGCCTTAATAATGGCTGGAATTCTCGCTCACACCACACACATGCACATCGCGCTTGCTATCTTTGTGGCTGGACTTGGAGGCTTTGTGGGAGATCAAATTTACTTCTACCTTGGCCGTTACAATAAAAAATACATCGCAAAAAGGCTTCACACGCAGCGGAGAAAATTTGCAGTGGCGCACATAATGCTGAAAAAATACGGCTGGCCGATCATCTTTTTGCAACGCTATATGTATGGCTTTCGTGTCATCATCCCGCTTTGCATAGGACTTACTGGTTATGACGCTAAAAAATATGCCTTTATAAATTTGATCAGCGCTTGGTGCTGGGCGGCGATCACCACCATACCTGCTTGGATACTTGGCGAGCATATATTAGTGCTGCTTCAAAAAGCAAAAGAGCACTGGTATGTCGCTATCCCAGTGGTTGCTATATTTATGGGGCTTTTGATCTATACATTTAAGCGCATCGAAAATAAAATTTTAAACGAAAGGAGAGACAGAAGACATGCAGTTTCAAATAGTTGATAAAAAATTAAAAGATATAAAAGCTGATATTGAACTAATTTTCGTAGTAGATAAGGACTTAAAACATAAATTTATAGGTGATAAAGAGGCTATTAAATTTAACAATTACAAAGGCGAGAGCATCCTCATCCTAAGCGAGGCAAAAAGGGCTTACGTGCCACTTTCTAAGCTTGATCTTGACGAGCTTAGAGTTGCAGCTGCTAAAGCTTATAATGCACTAAAGTCACTAAACATTAAGAGCATAAAGCTAGCTTCTTACGTAGCGGAGTGCCAAAAACTAAACTTTGAAGCGCTAGCTGAGGGCTTTTTGCTTGGGAGCTATGAATTTAACAAGTATAAAGAGAAAAAAGAGAAATACACCCTAAAAGAGATCATCTTTTCTACTGAAGAATTTTCTGGTAAAAAGGTCGATCTAAAGGCAGCAAACGAGGGCTTTAAAGAGGCAGAGATAATAGCAAGTGCTACAAATTTCACAAAAGATATCGTAAATGAAATCCCAGAAATTTACACACCGCAAAAGATGGCCGAGGATGCTTTAAATTTAGCCAAAAACATCGCCAGCATAAAGTGCGAGGTCTATGACGAGAAATTTCTAGCTAAAGAGAATATGAACGCATTTTTGGCTGTGAACCGCGCAAGCGTGCATAAACCAAGGCTCATCCACCTAACCTATAAGCCTAAAAAGTCTAAAAAACGCATCATCTTTGTTGGCAAAGGCTTAACATACGATAGCGGCGGACTTAGCTTGAAGCCGGCTGATTATATGCTAACAATGAAGTCAGACAAAAGCGGCGCAGCAGCAGCACTTGGCATCATAAAAGGTGCGGCGGAGCTAAATTTACCATTTGAAATTCACGCCATTTTGGGTGCTACTGAAAATATGATCGGCGGCAACGCCTATAAGCCTGATGACGTGCTTATCTCAAGAAGCGGCGTTAGCATAGAGGTTAGAAACACCGATGCAGAGGGACGTTTGGTGCTGGCTGACTGCCTAAGCTACGCGCAGGACTTTAAGCCAGACATCCTAATCGACATGGCAACCCTAACTGGCGCTTGCATCGTGGGACTTGGCGAATACACAACAGGCATCATGGGCAACAGCGAGAGCTTAAAAAGCGAGTTTAAAAACAAGATAAAAGATAGCGGTGAGCTAGCAACTACGCTTGATTTTAACCCTTATCTTAGCGAGCTTATCAAAAGCCAGATCGCAGACGTTAGCAACTGCGCCTCAAGCAGATATGGCGGCGCGATCACGGCTGGCATGTTTCTAGCTAAATTTATCAAAGATGAGTATAAAGATAAGTGGCTACACCTTGATATCGCAGGTCCAGCATACCGCGAGAAGGCTTGGGGATACAACCAAGCAGGTGCGAGTGGAGCAGGAGTTAGGATGAATTTATACTTTTTACAAGCACTTAGCAAGGAGAATTGATGGGACTTTCAGTTGGAATAGTAGGCCTACCAAATGTGGGCAAATCAACGACATTTAACGCACTTACAAAGGCGCAAAACGCCGAAAGTGCGAACTATCCGTTTTGCACTATCGAGCCAAACAAAGCCATCGTGCCAGTGCCTGATAAGCGTCTAAATGAACTTGCAAAGATAGTAAGTCCTAATAAAATTCAATATTCAACCATCGAATTTGTTGATATCGCAGGCCTTGTAAAAGGGGCAAGTTCTGGCGAGGGACTTGGCAATAAATTTCTATCAAACATCAGAGAGACCGAGCTTATTTTGCATATCGTTCGCTGCTTTGAGGATGAGAACATCACTCACGTCGAGGGTAGCGTCGATCCAGTAAGAGACATCGAGATCATCCAAACCGAGCTGATACTAGCTGATATCGAGCAGCTAAATAAAAAGATAGAAAAGCTCACAAGAGAGGCGAAAGCAAACGCAAAAGGCGCAAAAGAGGCACTTGAGATAGCAAATTTACTCCTTGCTCACTTAAATGAAGGCAAAAGTGCAAGTAGCTTTGAGCAAAGAGATAGTGAGGCATTTTTGGCACTCAACAAAGAGCTAAGACTTCTAAGCGCAAAAGAGGTAGTTTATGGCGCAAATGTCGATGAAGAGGGGCTTAGCGAAGATAATAAATTTGTAAAAGCACTAAAAGAGTATGCTAAAGCTTCAAACCACGAGGTGATCAAGCTTTGTGCTAAGGTCGAAGAGGAGCTAATAGGCCTAAGCGATGAGGAGGCACACGAGTTTTTGGCATCTCTTGGCACGAGTGAGAGCGGCCTTGAAAAGATCATCAAAACGTCTTTTGCTAAGCTAAATTTAATAAGTTATTTTACTGCTGGCGTCGTTGAAGTAAGGGCTTGGACGATCACAAATGGCTGGAAAGCACCAAAAGCAGCAAGCGTCATCCACAACGACTTTGAGAGGGGCTTTATCAGAGCTGAAGTGATAAGCTATGATGACTACATCACACATGGCGGAGAAAACGGAGCCAAAGAGGCTGGCAAGATGAGACTTGAGGGCAAAGACTACATCGTTCAAGATGGCGACGTGATGCACTTTAGGTTTAATGTCTAAATTTAGCCCTTTTTGGGCTAAATAGCTAAAATTTGCGCATTAGATATTTAAGCCTTGGACTGCAAGGCAAATTTAAATTTTTATAACAACTTAATAAAATATCTTTTAAAAAATACGATAAGTCGTAATCTTATATCTTATTAATATATTTAAATGATGTAAAAGCTATCGACTTAGTAAAACAAATACGAGCTTTATATAGATGAGCCAATCAAATCTTAATCCTAGAGAAATTTTGGTAGATAAAATAACGCGCTCATCATCTTTTACAAGCCTTCATACCTATAATATTTTGAAGTATAACTCATATATGAATATATAAAATGCTTAGCGTATTTATTTTATAAGCCTGATCGCCTCAGTAAATTTTAGCTCTTTATTTTCCAAAGAGGTTAAATTTGGTCGTATCTTTTTCGCTAAGTATAACGATAGTTGAGCCAAGCTTGAAATTCCTAGACGCTCGCCCTTTTTGATGTGTATTTTTTCATACTTATAAATTTGCGTAAAATTTGCCACCACATTTGTCTGGATGCGCTCATCAAAGCTAAATTTCATCTTGCTAGCGTTTAGTGTGCCTACGAAAATATGGTCGTTAGATATGATAAATTTATCTTGACATTAGTTATTCTTTTTAAAGCCGAACAACAAAAATTTGCTTTTGCAGATTGATTTAAACCTTGTAAATTTAATAAATTTTATCTCGCTTTATTTTGCAAATTCTTTTTATTGTCCCTATGCGCCATAAAACATGCACACATAAAAACAAAAATCGTTATGGCTAGGATCAAATTTTGCCCTGGCACGAAAACTCCTGATTTGCAAATTTAAACCTCTTTTGCGCTGTTTTTAAAGACATTTACCACACTGGCTCGTTTGTGGCAAATTTCAGCATACTCTTTTTCGCTCTTTGAGTCATAGACTATGCCAGCTCCAGCTCCGACAAAGACGTCGCTAAAGCCGTTTTTTGCTGGCACAAAGATGGCTGAACGGATAAGGATAGCAACCTGAGCATCGCCATTAAAATGCAAAAATCCAATGCCCCCGCCATAGATATTTCGCTCAAAAATTTCAAGCTCATTAATTATCTGCATCGCTCTGATTTTTGGCGCACCACTTAGCGTGCCAGCTGGGAAGATGCTAGCTAGCACGTCAAAAAGGTTAAGCTCCCTAGCGCACTTGCCATAGACGTCGCTCACGATGTGCATCACTTTTTCAAATTTCTGGATATGCATCGCATTTTTTACCCCCACGCTCTTTGGCTCTGAGACTCTGCCGATATCATTTCTAGCAAGATCGATTAGCATCTTATGTTCAGCTAGCTCCTTTTCGTCGCTTAGTAGCTCATTTTCAAGCGCCACATCAGCGTTTGCATCGCCGCCTCTTGGTCTTGTGCCTGCGATCGGTGCTACAAAAATTTGCTCGCTTTTCATCTCAAAAACAAGCTCAGGCGACGAGCCGACCACATCACCATAAGGCGTAGGAAAATGAAACATATATGGGCTAGGATTTGCGTTAGCTAGCTTTTTGTAAAAGTCCAAACTGCTCATATTTGTTGAAATTTCAAGTAGCTCTCCAAGCACCACCTGAAAGACGTCGCCACTTCTTATGTACTCTTTTGCCACCTCAACCATATCCTCAAAGTGTTTCTTTTCGCTACTAAGATCAGTTTTTATGCTAAACTCACAATCTTTTTCGCCCTTATGCTCTGCCTTTAAATTTAGTAAGAAGTCATAATACCTCTCTTTATCTCCATAAAAAGTGTAAATTTTACTCATCTTATCAAAGTGCAGATATGCTTTTGCGTCAGCGTAGATAAATTTTGGAAATTCATACTTTTTAGCCTTCTCTTCGCCGATATACTCAAAGTATCTCACGCCGTCATATGCAAAGACGCCAAAAAGTCCAGCAAAAGGTGCGAGTGATCTGTTACGGTTAGTATCAAAGTAGCTTCTAAGTCCGTAAAAGTCCATATCTTTTTCGTCGATATATTCGCAGTCGATGCCGATTATCGTTTGCGTCTTGTCTTCAGCAAGGTAGCTATTTTTAAATTTCTCTCTGATCGCTTCATAATAAAAAAGTGGTTGTTCTAAGAGCATATTTTTCCTTTTAAATTTTTATTGATTATAAAAAATTTTCGCTTTTACTTTTTAGAATTTTGGCTAAATTTTTAAATTTACCCCTTTTTACTATTTTTTTAAGAGCCCCTTGGCTAAAATTTGCGCCAGTCGAGGGAGAAAAAATGCTTTTTGTAGAACTATTTATAATCGGTATCGGCGTTGGTTACATCGCTGGGTTTTTTGGCATCGGTGGCGGCACGGTCGTCGTTCCTATCATGGTCGCCTTTGGATACGACGTGAAAACAGCCATTGGCATAAGCGTCATGCAGATGATCTTTAGCGCGACGTTTGGCTCATATCTAAACTACAAAGCTGGGCTTTTAAAGCTAAATCGTGGCGTCTTTTTGGGGCTTGGAGGCTTGGTTGGAGCTAGCTTTAGTGGCATCATCGTATCGCACGCGCCTGCACTTTTACTTGAGTCTATGCTACTTGCGACATTTGTCTTTTCGCTTGTAAAACTATACTTTTCGCCAAACAGCGACGGCTCAAATGCGAATAATTCGCTCTTTTTGCTATTTTTAGTTGGCGTTTTTGTTGGCGTTTTTGCCATTAGCATCGGCATCGGCGGAGGCGTCTTTATCGCTCCTATCTTGGTTGGCTTTTTACGTTATGAGCTTAAAAAAGCCGTTTCTATGGGTGTATTTTTCGTTATGTTTGCAGCCATTGCTGGCTTCATCTCACTCTCACTAAATGGTCACATCTCATACGCTGAGGGCACATTTTTAGGTCTTGGCTCGCTAATAGGCGCATACTTTGGCACCAAAAAGACGCAACATACCGACAAAAAAACACTTAAAAAATGGTTTTTGGTCTTTTACATAGCGATGATATGTTTGATATTAAAAGATATGTTTTTTGAGTAAGAGCATGGCTAAATTTGCCACGCTCTTTTTAAATTTCTTCGAAAAAGTAAGCTTCGCTTAGTTTAAAAGCAAGCTCTTTTAGCTCATCTTCGCTTAAATTTACGCTCTTTGCGATCTCTTTAAGGCTGGCCTTGCCGTCAAATTTCAATGCAGCCTTGATCTCTTCAACGCTTAAACTAAGCTTGCCATTTAGCTCGTTTGCCAAAGATATGACTGGTGAGCTAGCCTCCAAAAAATACCCAAGATAGGCCGCAGCTCTAGGCTTTAGCCTAGTTTTTTTAGGCTTATAAGCAAGTGCAGCAAGCTTTGAGGATGAAATTTTGGTGTTTTGATCGTTTAAAATTTCAAGTAGCCCCATAAAGGCTTCGCCCTCGCTCTCACCAAGTGCGGCCTTTACTCCACTTAAATTTAGACTTTGCGGATAGGCTTTGCTTAAAATTTCTTGCGTTTTTGTCCTTGGCTGCTCGCTAAAGTAGGTAAAATAAATCCTATCAAGCTCGCTCTCTCCAAGCACCGCGTCAAAGTCATCAGCGCCACCAAGCCTTTCTTTGTGCGCGATGAGACTCTTTCTAAAAGATCTATTAAACAAAAAGTCGTTTAGCTGCTCTTTTTTGATGCGAGTGTTGTAGCTTTGCTCGATGTGCGCGTCAAAGCGATATATCCCAGTCGAGCTTGCAAAGATATCATTTAGTGAGGCGTCTATGACGTAGCAAAGCCCGTGTTTATCGATGTGCCTAGCAAATTTATGAAAGTAAGTTGGCTCGTTGCTCGCTTCCAAAAAGTCGTGCAAAATGTAATAATCACTCCCCTTTGCGATGATGCCTTGCAAGAAATTTAGCTGTGTCAAAAGTAGCTTCATACTATCTTTATAGACGACGTCGCTTTGGTTTTGCAGGCTAAATTTCAAATAATCCTGCAAGAAATTTAGCTCATCTTTGACGTGAGAAAGTGCTTCTTTGCTCTCCTTGCCAGCGCTTGCAAAGAGCATGAAGTCTCTTAAGATATCAAGGCTCTTCCAGCCTGGGTAGGTGTTATATGAGACGTAGGCGATGCCATCTTTGCTAAGTAGCGCTTTTATCGTAGCTAGCAGCGCGTCTCTTACGTTTGGGCTCACCCAGCTATAAACGCCGTGAGCGATGATGTAGTCAAACTCGCCAAGCTCTTTTATGTCGTGCTCATTCATGTGCAAAAAGTCACGCTCAAGAAGGGTGAAATTTTTTAAACCCATCTTCTTTGCGATCTTGTTGCCCTCTTCTACTTGGTGGCTTGAGATGTCGATACCAACGACCTTTGCCTCTTTGTGAGAAGCTGCAAATGGCAAGATATTGCCGCCGTATGATGAGCCAAGTTCAAGCACTCTAGCATCTTTTAAATTTGCCACCTTTAGCCCAAGAAATTTAGCCACCGCCTCTATCCTAATGGGCGAGCAGTCGCTAAATGCAGCTGAGAAATAAGGAATTTCGTCGTAAGCTTTTTTTGCCTTGTTCATCAGCTGTGCTTTCTAGCAAATTCTCTCATGAACTCGCCAAGTTTCTCAACGTCGCTTTGACTAACGGCGTTATAGATAGAGGCTCTTATGCCGCCAAGATGTCTGTGACCTTTTAGCCCTAGCATGCCCTCTTTTAGCGCTTCTTCGACGAAAACTGGCTCAAGCGCATGATCTTTTGGTATCGTAAAGCTCACGTTCATGTCTGACCTGCTTGATTTTTTAGCGTGACCCACGTAAAAGCCATTTGAGCTGTCTATGATGTCATAAAGTGTGCTTGCTTTTTTGGCATTTATCTTCTCAACCTTGGCAAGTCCGCCAAGATCTAGCAGGTGCTGCATGGTTAAATTTAAGAGATAAATTCCAAAAGTTGGCGGTGTGTTGTAAAGTGAGTTTGCCTCTACGTGCGTTTTGTAGCGCAAAAACATAGGGACATTTTGGCTACTCACGCGATCAACTAGGTCTTTTCTTAAAATGACGATAGTCACGCCGCTTGGGCCTGCATTTTTCTGAGCGCCGCCGTAGAGCAAGCCGATACTGCTAAAATCAAGCGGTCTAGCAAAAAAATCGCTCGAAGCATCGACAACAAGGGGCGATTTGGTCTTTGGCATAGCCTTATACTGCGTGCCATAAATCGTGTTATTTGAGCAGATGTAGGCGTAGTCGGCGTCATCGCTAAATTTAAACTCAGGTATGTAAGAGAAATTTTCATCCTCGCTGCTTGCGACGACATCCACATTTACGCCAAGTACTTTTGCCTCTTTGATGGCTTTGTTTGTCCAAACGCCAGTGTTTGCATACTCGGCCCTGCCACCTTGATATAAATTCATCGGTATCATGCTAAATTGCAAGTGTGCGCCGCCTTGCAAAAATAAAATTTCATACTCATCGCCGATGCCGTAAAGCTTTCTTATCTTCTCCATCGCTCCAAAGTGGATCTCCTCAAAGGTCTTGCTTCTGTGGCTGATCTCCATGATCGAGTAGCCCTCGCCTCTGTAGTCGGTAAATTCGGCCTTTGCGTGCTCTAAAACATCTAATGGTATCGCGCTTGGGCCTGCGCTAAAGTTGATTTTTCTACTCATTTTTACTCCTTGATAATTGCTTTTTTATGTGTGTTTTGCGAGATAAGCTCGATCTCATCATTCAAATTTAAATCCCTAAGATCAGCCCTCTTGCCATCTTTTCTAACCTCGATAAGCCCCTTTGTGCTCTCAAAAAAGAGCTCCCTCATCTCATAAGCCTTCTCAAGCGAGCCAAGAGCTGAGCTAAGAAGCAAGAGCTTTCTTTGCACGGCGTTTGTTAGGGCATTTTGCTTGTTTGCCACCTCACTAAATTTTAGCTCGATCCTAGCTTTTAGGGCGTTTGATGAAAATTTAGAAAGTAGTAAATTTAGCAGATTTTGCTTCTTTGTGATCTTTAAATTTAATGCGCTATCAAGATCGTCGCTGAGCCTATCAAGATACTGGAAAAACGCCTCTTCATCAGGCAACAGATCAAGCATGGCTGCACTTGGCGTAAGCGATCTGCGGTCTGCTACAAAGTCACTTATAACATAGTCGATCTCATGTCCGATAGCGCTTATGACTGGCGTTTTTGTAGCGTAAATTTCGCGAGCTAAGCCCTCGTCGTTAAAGCACCAAAGATCCTCTTTGCTGCCGCCTCCTCTAGCTAAAACGATCACATCAACGCCGTATTTATCGGCTCTGCGCAAGGCTTTTATAAGCGAGCTTGGAGCACTTTCGCCCTGTGTTAGTGCGTCAAATATATAAATTTCACTTAGCCTCCAGCGGCTCTTTACTACCTTTAGCATATCCTGAAGTGCAGCTGAAGTGGCGCTTGTGACAAGGGCTATTTTCTTAGGTAAATTTGGTATCTCTTTTTTTGCGCTGATGTCAAAAAGCCCCTCATTTTCGAGCTTTTCTTTAAGCTGTCTAAACGCAAGCTCAAGCTCGCCCTCGCCATCAGGCAGCATCGCGCTAGCCACTAGCTGATACGACCCACTTGGCGAATAGATGGTCACTTTGCCATAAATTTTGACCTTCAAACCCTCTTTTGGCAGGAATTTCACCTTTTGGTTATTCATGCGGTACATCACAGCTGAGATACTTGACTTTTCATCCTTTAGCGTGAAGTACCAGTGCCCAGAGGCGTGCTTAGTAAGGCGCGAAATTTCGCCACTTACCTCGACGTAGTCAAGTGTCGCTTCAAGCAGTGCCTTTGCTTTTTCGTTTAGCTCAGATACGCTAAGCATTGATCTCTTTGACCTTTTTAGCGATAAATAGCGTCGAGATATCCATGCTAAAGCCCTTGCAAAGCTCTATCTCAAAGCCAGCTTCAACTAGCTCGTCGCAAAAACTCTTTGCGTCTAAGAAATTTTCGATCGAGCTTGGCAGATACTCGTATGCCTCTTTGTTTTTCGAGATAAAGCCGCCGATACTTGGCAAAATTTTACTTAGGTAAAAATCTCTTAGCGCAGTTATAAAGCCCTTTTTCTGGCGTTTGGTAAATTCAAGCACGACGACGTATCCGCCATCAGCCAAGACCCTGTTAAACTCCCTAAGCGCAGCCTTTCGCTCGACCACGTTTCTTATGCCGTAGCTTATACTTAAAATTTGAGCCTCGCCGCTTGCAAGCGTTGTATTGTCAGCGTAGGCCTCTATAAATTTAAAATTTGGAAATTTCGCCCTCGCCTCTTTTAGCATGCCACTTGATGGATCGATGCCAGTAAGGCTTTTCACCTCTACGCCAAATTCTTTTGAAATTTCACTCCAAAGCCCCATCATATCGCCAGTGCCACAAGCCACATCCACGATATTTATGCTTTTATTTTTAAAAATTTCTAGCATATATCTGCAAGCAAATTTCCTCCAACTCACATCCACGCCAAGGCTTAGCACCCTGTTTGCGACGTCGTAAGTCGGAGCGATCTGGTTAAACATATCAACTATTTTTTCTTGTTTTTGCATAAATTTTAGACCTTTATATGTAGTAAATTTTTAAATTTCGCGAGATCTTGCGAGTTGCTTTTATAAATTTAAGCCGTTTTTTTAGTATCTCTTCTCTGGTTTTGTAAATTTGTTTGTAGATTTTACTCTCAAGTTTTTCTTTACCAGCAGCCTCTGGCAAGCGCTCTAAGATGCCAAGCCAGACATCATAGTCTTGAAGCGCACCAAAGATCTCTTGCATATCTTTTAGCCGCTCTTCATACTTTTTAAGCCCGTCAAAATAAAAAATCTCACTCAAAAACTCGTAAGTGTATCTCACCTTTTTAAGCTCGATCCTGATCTTGTGAAAGCTCTCGTTTGGGCAGTCTTGATCTAGGCTTTTTAGCCTCTTTTGTGCCAAAACTAGAAGCGTTCTTAGCTTAAACGAGCCAAGTCGCGAAAGGCTTACGTCAAAGAGCTTTGATCTATAAAACTCGCCCTCGTTTAAAAATATCTCCCACTCTTTTAAAAATGCGTAGTTTTCCTCATCGCTAAGATAGCTTTTAACGTTTTCATACTCTAAATTTAGAGCCTTTTGCACAAAGTAAATTAGCTCATTTGCATGCTTTTGCTCACTTAAAAAGCCTAAAAATATGTCTAAGTCTCGCTTTTTGTTGGTTGAGTTTGCCAAAATTTTAAAATTCTCTCCAAAAAAGAGCGTCACTTTTTCATCAAAAACGCCGTTAAAAATTTTAAGTAGCGATCTAACTTTTCTTAAATTTACTCGCAGGTTGTGCAAAATTTCTTCGTCGTGATCTTGCAGATAGTCGCTCTTTAGCCTCTTTATCTCTTTAAAGATGTTTAAAAACAAAGCTCTAAGCGCCTCGCCACTTTTTAAATTTGCAGCAAAATTTGGCGAAATTTCTTTGTTTTTAAAGACATTGTAGGCTCTTTTATAGTCGATTTGTTCATTTTCGTTTGCGTGAATGGCAAGAAATTTGTTTTTATATCTTTTATCGCAGGTGACATCAGCTTGGCAAAACTGCTCCAAAAATGGTGGCAACTTAAAATAGACAGCCTCGTTTTCATCACTAAATTCGATTTCGAACGTGCAAAGTCCATTTAAGCTATCTTTAAAAACATCGATGTTGCAGGGATTGTTGTTTAGCCGAAAAATGTATCTATCTTTTGTGATGACATGCCCGATGCGGTTTTTTAGAGCCTTTTTAAACTCCGCCTTTTCGCAAAATTCCTCGTTTTCTTCTCTTATAAGATCTTTGCCAACCTTGATCGTTTTTATAAATTTATCCTCTTCGCTTCTGAAGCGGATCTCTTCATTTTGCGTGATCTTGGTGTAAAACTGAGAAATTTCAAGGTGCTTAAAAACTACTCCAGCCTCTTTTAGAAAATCTAGAATTTGAGAATTTTTGAGTAAAAATTTACGCTCTATCTCCAAACCCACATTTTTCTCCGAAATTTTTTGTTTATTTTAGCGAGTTAGTGCTTAAAATAATGAGAAAAAGCTAATTTCAGGCTTGTTTGAAGTGTTTTATGAAGAAAAATAAAAATTTATGTTGCATAATGCAACATAAATTTTGCCTTATCGGCAGTGTTTACAGCTTTTTACGCTAGCAACGATATTTAGGCGCTCGATGATGTTACCGATCTTTTTTTCAAGCGCTTCTTGGTATTTGCCAAGCTCTGAGTCATCATAGCTCATATCCTCGACGCTACCGCAGTTTTCGCAAACCACGTGGATGTGTGGATGCTCGTAAATGTCGTATCTCGCCTTTTGATTGACGATATTTACTTCAACCACTAACCCCTCGTCTTTTAGAGTGTTTAGGTTTTTATAGACTGTTGCGAGCGAAACTGATGGATTTTCTTTCAAAATTTCATCATAAAGCTCATCGATCGTTGGATGTGTGTGACGATCAAGAATTCTCAAAACGCTAAGACGCTGCGGCGTTACTTTAAGCCCAGACTGTTTTAGCAACGATACATATTGCATAATTTTCCCCTATACAAATTTTTGCTTTATGCTAGCAAAAGTAATATTAAACGTTTCTTTATTAAATGATATTAATTATTCTCTAGTAATTTTTGGGTAATTTGCTCAGCGCTTATGCCAAGGCTCTTTTCGACCTCAGCTGTCGAGCCATGCTGGATAAATTTATCGTCATATTCAAAGCTAACAACGCTTACATTTGATATGCCATTTTCTTGTAAAAACGCACTTACGATCTCGCCAACACCGCCTTTTTTAGCGCTATCACTAAAGATATACCACTTTTTGGCGCGTTTTGCAAGACCCAGCAAAAGCTCTCTATCAAGCGGCTTTACAAAGACTAGATCAACAAGGATAGCTTCAAGCTTGCCAGCTAGTAAATTTCTAACCAAATTTGCCCTGCCAACGCCGTTGCCATAGCCTAAAAATGCGGTCTCACTCTTTGCGTCAGCCAAAATTTCACCCTTGCCAAACTCTAGCGGTTTGGCTTTAAACTCATCTCTTAAGATAAACGCCCCACGCGGATATCTAAACGCACTAACACCCTTGTAAGAGTAGGCAAATTCCATAACATTTTTCATGCTCTCTTCGCACCTTGGAGCAAAAAGAACCATGTTTGGCACAGCGTTTAAGAAGCTGATATCAAAAGCGCCCTGATGTGTTTCGCCGTCCTCACCCACGATGCCCGCTCTATCCATCGCAAAAGTGATGTTTAAATTTAATATAGAAGCATCGTGAATGACCTGATCGTATGCTCTTTGCATAAAGGTCGAGTATATCGCGACAAATGGCTTAAAGCCCTCTTTTGCCATGGCTGACATCGAGGTAACTGCGTGCTGCTCGGCTATCGCCACGTCCCAAAAGCGGTCTGGAAACTCATGTATCAAGGCGTCCATGCCAGTGCCTGTTGGCATCGCAGCCGTTACGCCAACGATGTCGCTATGCTCTCTTGCCATCTTTAAAAGCTGCTCGCTAAAGATCGCCGTGGCTGACTTGTTTGACTGTCTTTTTATAAATTCGCCACTTTTTAGATCAAATGGCCCAACTCCGTGCCAATTTTCATAGTAACCCTCGGCAAATTCATATCCTTTGCCCTTTAGCGTCTGTACGTGTACGATGACTGGTTTTTTCATGTTTTTAGCTGTTTCAAATGTGCTAAGAAGCGCTGAAAGGTCGTGTCCATCGACTGGGCCTATGTACTCAAGTCCAAGCTCTTCAAAAAACATGCCAGGAGTGATGAGCCTGATGCCCTCCTCCATGCGTCTAGCCATATAGGCTGCAGAGTCTGGCATATAGCTTAAAAAGCGCTCAACCCTGCCTTTAAATTTTTGATAAAACTGCCCAGCCATCATCTGGCTTAGATACTTACTAAGTGCGCCTATTGGCTTACTTATGCTCATTTCGTTGTCGTTTAGGATGATGACGCAAGGATATTTTCTATCCCCAAGCTCATTTAGCGCCTCATACGCCATGCCTCCACTTAGTGAGCCGTCGCCTATGACAGCTACTGGCAAGCGCTCTTCATTTTTTAGTTTGATCGCCTTTGCAGCGCCAACTGCAAGCGATATGGATGTTGAGCTATGTCCTGCTACAAAATAGTCAAATTTGCTCTCGCTTGGCTTTGTGTAGCCACTGATGCCGTTAAATTTTCTAAGCGTATCAAATTTGTCCCAGCGCCCAGTTAGTAGCTTGTGTGCGTAGCTTTGGTGGCTCACGTCAAAGATAAACGGATCTTTTGTGACGTCAAAAATTTTATGCATCGCAACGATGATCTCGACTGCGCCGATGTTTGAGCTAAGATGGCCGCCGTTTTTACTAACGGTGGATAGAATTTTATCTCTGATGTCGTGGCAAAGCGCGTTTAACTCATCGACATTTAGGCTTTTAACGTCTTTATTCATTATTTACCAGCATTTTTAGCTTCTCAAGCCTTGTTTGCATCGTCGCATCGATGTTTCCGCCCTCGCTTATTATCACCACGCCACCTTTGCTTATGGCGTCATCAGCACTTACTTTTACGCGTTCATTTTTACCAAATTGCTCTTTTAGATAGTCGCTATCTTCTGGATTAACACGAATTTCTATATTTTTTACGTCGCTTAACTCTTTTATAAGCGAATTTGCTAGGTGATGAGCGATCTGGCTAGATGCGCTTGAAACCTCTTTTTCTATCACCTCTTTGGCGATCTTTATCGCAGTTTGCCCAAGCTCTTCCTCGCTCTTTTTCAAAAACTCATCAAATTTAATGTACTGCTCATCTAGCTTTGCAGCTGAAGCGCTAAATTTAGCCTCAAGCTCTTTTATCTTTGCCTCGTTTGCAGCGTTTATTTGAGCGATGCCTTCGTTTTTGCCATCCTCTTTTGCACGGATGGTCTCAGCTTCAAGGCGCTTTGCAAATTCACTCTCTTGATTTTCTATTTGCATTTGAAGCTTGATGATATTGCTACTTAGCTCATCTGTCTTTTTAAGCAGCTCCTCGACAAAACTCGAGTCAAATCCAGGCTGGTGAGCTTGACTGTTTTGAGACTGAGGCACAAAGTGATTTTGCATGTTTGGTTGCATTTGGTGAACTGGCTGGCTTTGCGGCGTAAAATTTTCACCACCTTGCTCTAAATTTTGCTCATTTAGCTCTTCACTAAGGTTGTTCTCTTCTATCAAAACAGGTGCGCTATCTTGGGCTCTTTCATTGCTCCCAAGCACCTTAAATCTATAATTTTCTATAAAGTGAGCCGGCGAGGTCTCACTTGTTATTACGCTACTTTTCATTCTATCATCTCATCTGCTTCGCCAACTTGGAAGACGCCTTGATCAGCTAGACCTTGGACGACCTCAACGATGCGTCTTTGCGCCTCTTCAACATCTTTTACACGAACAGCGCCAAGGTATTGCATCTCCTCTTTAAAGGCTTCGGCTGCACGCTGAGACATATTTGATAAAAATTTATCTTTAATGCCATCGCTTGAACCCTTAAATGCAACCATAAGGTCTTTTTTATCGACATTTTTGAGAATTTCTCTAATCGCAGTTGCGTTAAGGTTGATAATATCTTCAAATGTAAACATAAGCTCTTTGATCGTTGTAGCAAGCTTATCGTCACTTTGCTCGATACGCTCGATCGTGCTTTTGCTAGCTTTTTGACCAAGTCTGTTTAGCACTTCTGCCACAGCTCTTGGGCCACCAACCTCAACCTTGTAAGATGTGAGGCTTTCTAGTTTGCCCTCAAGCACGGTTGAGACACGCTTGATCACTGATGGGCTGATCTCGCCTAGGTTTGCCATCCTGATTACTACCTCGCTTCTTAGCTCATCTGAGAAGAAGCTTAGCGTCTCTGCGGCACTTGTTGAGTCCATGTGGGCTAGGATTAGCGCGATAGTTTGAGGGTGCTCTTTTACGATGAAGTCTGCGAGTTGCTGTGGCTTTATCTTATCAAGATAGCCAAAGCTCTTTGAGTTTTCCATGCTTTTAGCAAGCTTGTCTAAAATTTTCTGAGCAGCCTCTGGACCAAATGTGCGGTATAAAATTTCTTTTGCATACTCCAAGCCGCCGCTTCTCATATATTGATTTGACTGCATTAGAGCATAAAATTCTTCCAAAATGGCGCCTGCTACTTGTTTGTCTATATTTTTTGCAGTCGCTATATAGCCTGAAATTTCGGTGATGACATCAACATCCATGTGAGAAAATATAAGAGCCGTCGCCTCTTCGCCAAGCTGTATTAGTAAAATAGCGATCTTTTCTGGCATCGAAAGATCGTCATATATCATCTTTTGCTTATCGGTTAGTTTTATAGACATCAAATTTCCTTACGCATGTTAAAGTCACTATCGTTTTTAACCATATCTTGGAGTAAATTTGAAATTTCCTCGCTTCGTTCAGTGACTATTATCTTCATCTTTTCAAGAAGGACATCGTATTTTAGCTCGTCCTCGTTAAATTCACCGCTAAGACCAAGCTGTTCCTCGACTTTCTTGCGAGCGGCTTTAAATTTCTCAAGCGTATCTTCAGCATCCACCTCGATATCTTCAAGATCGTCCTGGGCTTGCTCCTCTTCTTCTTTCGTCTCTTCAAGCATCTTTTGCATAAATGGCACGATGACTTTTTTGTAGAAGATGTAAAGTAGCAGTGCTGCAAAGATGTATTTTAGTAACGGCAAGAAAGGCATCACGTAGTTGTTCATAAAGCCATCCATCTTCTCGCCAGTGCTGACATCTTTGCCAGTTTTAAACTCGAAGTTATCTAAGCTTACCTCATCGCCTCTATTTTGATTGTAGCCGATTGATTGCTTGATTAAATTTGTGATTGATTCTCTTTGCTCTTTAGTAAGCGGGGCAAATTCAAGCTCGCCAGTTGGTTTGCCGTCTTTATCCTTTTTGCTTTGATAAAGTCCGTCTATAACGACAGCTGCGCTCACTCTGTTTATGCTAGCAAACTGCCCTTTGACATTTGTCACTTTCTTTGAAATTTCGTAGTTTGTCTGCTGCGAGCTTTTGTTGTACTGCTCTTTTAAAGTGCTATCATCAAGACCTTGAACAGGTCCTATGTTGCTAACCGCACCTGGTACGCCGCCCACTTCATTTGGAGCTGAGCCTTGACGCTTTTCTTCGATGTTGCTCTCGCTTCTTACAACGTTATTTGGGTCATAAACCTCACTTTTTGTATCTTTTTTATCAAAGTCAAAGTCGATATTTACCTTTGCTACGACCTTATCTGCCCCGCCCACGATAGGAGCTAGGACATTTACGATCTTTTGCTCGTAATTATTTTCAAACTCGCGCTTATAGCGGATCTGCTGAGCTATGGCATCACTATCAAACTCTCCATCCTCATCACCAAGTGCGACGCCGTCTTGATTTACTATCTTGACATTTTCTGTGCTTAAATTTGTAACAGAGGCGGCGACTAGGTTTTTAATGCCAAAAATTTGCTTCGCATTTAGACTAACGCCTGGCTTTAGCTCAACGACGATAGAAGCGGTCGGCAGTGCTTGCCTTTCAGTAAAGACGCTCTCTTTTGGTATGGCTATTCTTACGGTCGCTTTTTGGATAGACGATAGACTCTCTATCGTTCTAGCTAGCTCGCCCTCAAGCGCTCTTTGAAATTTAACCCTTTGCTCGGCGTCTGTTGCGCCAAATTCTTGCTTGTCAAAAATTTCAAAGCCGATCTTGCTCTCTTTTGGTATGCCAAGTGTTGCAACCGCGATCCTCTCTTTATAAACGTCGCTAGTTGGCACTAGGATCGTGCCCTCATTTGCGAGCTTATATTTCACGCCATCTTTATTTAGCTGATCGACTATTAGCGCTGAGTCGCTTGGGCTGATGTTTTCAAAAAGGACGCTATATCCTGCAAAGCTATCACTTTTACTTTTGTAAAGCGTTAAAAATACCAAAAACGCCACAACAAGGACGATCGAGCCACCTGCGACGATCTTTTGCTTTAGCGAAAGCTTTTGGTAAATTTGACTTATTTGATGAAGTAATGCCTTAAAATCCATATCCCTACTTTAAAATTTGCTTTAATTCTTCAAAAACTCTATCGTTTTGCCACGCTTGGCCGATGGTTATTCTCACCGCATTTAAGGCGTAGCTTTTTAAATCTCGTAAAATTATACCTTTTTTTAGCATCTTTTCGCATATCTGGCTTGATTTTGGCTCGTTAAATTTAAAAGTGATGAAATTTGTATAGCTTGGGATAAACTCGATGCCATTTTGCTTTGCAAAATCCTCATATCTCTTCATCTGCTCGAAGTTGTTTTGCATAGTTTTTTGCACAAATTCATCATCCCCAAGCGCTACTATCGCTGCTCTTAGGCTTGGAGTTGTGATGTTAAATGGAGCTCTTAGCTTTGAAAGAGCGCCTATGATCTCTTCATTTGCCACGCCGTATCCCACGCGCATGCCGCCAAGTGCGTAGGCCTTTGAGAAAGTGCCAAGATAGATGGCATTTTTAAATTTCACCACCTCGCTTGGCTTTATCTCTTTTTTGCTATCTTTAAATTTAGCAAATTCGTTGTAAGCACAATCAAGCACCACAAGCGTGTTTTCATCAATGTTTTTTATAAATTTATAGACCTCATCGGCATCGATGCACTCTCCCAAAGGGTTGTTTGGCAAGCAAAGAAAGATGACAGAAATTTCATCTTTGTGTGCGTTATAAATTTCTAAAAACTCGCTTAAATTATGCTCCACGCTCTTTGTGCGGTAAATTTTAGCCCCTGTTTGTTTTGCATAAATTTCATACATCGCAAATGTCACGCCAGCCATCAAAACGCCACTTTGTTTGTTCGCCTTTGCGTGCAGTGCAAACTCTATGATCTGGTCGCTTCCAGAGCCGATGATTAAATTTTTGCTAGTTACACCAAATTTCTTAGCCAGCCCCTCTTTTAGCTCAAAGTAGCTATCATCTGGATAAAGATGTGCGTTTTTAGCGACCTCTTTTAGCGCCTCTTCTACGCGTTTGCTTGTGCCAAAAGGGTTTTCATTGCTCGCTAGTTTTATCACATCTTTTGCATCGATGCCAAACTCTCTAACTACAAGCTCAATCGGCTTTCCAGCCTCGTAATTTACTAGATCATCTAAAAAGTCATTAAATTTCATTACTCTTCTCCGTTTAAATAGCTTCCAAGCCAAGTTATCTCAGCGCCGCTCTCTTTTGCGAGTTCAAAGGCGTTTTGCACCTTCTCATCGTCGATATGCCCTTCAAAGTCAAGGTAAAAAATTGACTTAAATTCGCGCTGTTTGATAGGGCGTGACTCAAGTTTTGTGATATTGATATTTTCATTTTTAAAGATAGAAAGCAGATCAGCAAGGCGTCCTGGACTGTGATCAGTCTTTGCTAGGATCGAAGTTTTTGAGTTTTCAACCTTGGCGTTTTTAAAATCACTAAGAATGAGAAATCTCGTTCTGTTTGCCATATTATCTTCGATCGTTTCATAGACGATTGGCACGTTGTAAATTTTAGCTGCGATTTTTGAGCAAATGGCAGCTGATTCTCTATCCATAGATGCCATATATGCAGCTGCTGCGGTTGATTTGGCTGGGACAAATTCGACCTCATTTAGCAAGTGATCTTCTAAAAATTTACGGCACTGGTTGTAGCCTTGCGGATGCGAGTAAATTCGCTTTATCTCTTTTAAATTTTCATTTATGCTAACAAAGCTGTGGTGGATATCTACGTAGAGCTCTGCCACTATCTTTATATCATCAAATTTACTCAAACAATCAAGCGTAGCTCCAACAGCGCCTTCAGTGTTGTTTTCGATAGGCACAACGCCGTATTTTGCCTCTTTTTGAGCTAGCTTTGTAAAAACTGCCTCGATCGTAGCAAGTGGCAGATAGGCACTCATCGCACCAAATCTACTTTGCGCCGCTTGATGCGTATAAGTGCCCTCAGGCCCTAGATAGACGATCTTTTGAGGCATCTCTAAATTTCTACTAACAGCAAAAATTTCAAGATAGATGGCCTCTATCGCAGCCTTATTTAAGGCTTTATCTTTGCTAAGGCTAGTTAAGCGGTTTATGATAGCTCGCTCGCGCTCAGGGCGATATATAGGCGTCCCAGTAGTTTGCTTTAGCTTGCCGATCTGCTCAACAAGCTTCATCCTCTCATTTAGTTTATTTAAGATGAGATCATCGATACTATCGATCTCTTTTCTAAGCTCATTTAGCTCTTGCATCAGCGCTCTCCAAAAACTCAATCTCAGGTGCCACGACGTCCTCGAAGCTCTCACGTCTTCTTATCAGCCTATCTTTGCCATCAAGTACGCAAACTTCAGCGGCTCTGTTTCTTGTGTTGTAGTTTGAGCTCATGCTAAATCCATAAGCTCCAGCCCCTTTAACAACGATGACATCGCCACTTTCACACTCTGGCAGATTGATATCTTTTGCTAAAAAGTCGCCGCTTTCACAAACAGGACCGACCACATCGCAAGTGCCTAAATTTTCATCCTTGCCATCGACAAAAATTTTGTGATGCGCGCCATAAAGGCTTGGTCTTATAAGATCATTCATCGCGCCATCAGTGATGACAAATCTCTTTTTGCCATTAAATTTTTCATATAAAACGCTTGCTACAAAGTAGCCAGCATTGCCCACGATGAAGCGTCCTGGCTCGCAAACGATGGTCACATCTTGACCCTTTAGTGCGCCTAAAATTCCTTGTGCGTAGTCGTATAAATTTATCTCTTTTTCGTCGTTATAGATGATGCCAAGTCCGCCACCAACGTCAAAGAATTTGATATCAATCTCAAGCGCTCTTAGCTCTCTTAAAAGCTCGCTTACGATCTTTGCAGCGTCTATTATCGGGCTTAGTGAAGTTAGCTGCGAGCCGATGTGAAAGTGTATGCCAGTTGGCTCAAGAAACTCTGATGCTTTAGCGTGGATATACATCTTTTTAGCTGTCTGCGCATCGACGCCAAATTTGTTTTCATTTAGCCCTGTCGAGATATATGGGTGAGTTTTTGCATCGACGCCAGGATTTACCCTGATGCTGATCCTTGCTTTTAAGTTTAACCCTTTTGCGATATCTTCAAGCCTTAAAAGTTCGGCAAAACTCTCAACATTTATCAGCAAAATTTCATTTTCTAAAGCCTCTTTTAGCTCTTCATCGCTCTTGCCAACGCCGCTAAAGATGATCTGATATCTCTTAGCGCCTGCAAGAAGCGCTCTTTTGACCTCGCCGATGCTCACGCAGTCAAATCCAGCTCCAAGATCAGCCAGAAATTTTAAAACACTTAAATTTGAGTTTGCTTTTACAGCGTAGCAAACCAGAGATTTTCTAGCGTAAAATGCGTTTTTTAGCGCCTCATAGCGCTCTTTAATGTAGTTAAAATCATAAACGTAAAGTGGGGTTTTGTATTTGCTTGCAAGCTCTTTAAAATCCATAAAATAGCCTTTTTTAAAATGGCTTGATTTTACAAAAAAGTTGCCAAAATTTGGCTTAACGATGCGATTTTATGAGATAAGTGGCGTATGCAAAAAGCAAAATAACAGGGAGAACCATGCCGATCTCTGGCAAGATGACAGAGGTTTGAGCAAATTTGGTTAAGATAAAGAGAAGTCCCCAAACTACGAGTGTTATGACGACAAAGATAAACGTTGAGAGTGCGAGGTTAAAAAACCTGCCAGTTACTGGCAAATGATAGTAGAAAATAAGCAATAAAAATGGCGCAAAAAATGGCGTGATGGCAAGGTTATAAAATGCAGTCCTTGCGCTATCAAGCCCTATACCTTCGTTTTTAAATGTCTTTATAAAATTTATCGCATCAGGTATGTTAAATTTCGAGTTTTCAACGCTTGCAGCACTCTCGATGCTCTTTGGCTTAAAGCCTCTTAACGCATCTAAATTTTCGCTTTTTACCTTGCTAAAGCCATTTTCGCCAAGCTCTAAGCTTTGAGGCAAAAAGGTCTGATTTACATCTTCTAAAACCCACTCATTGTCTTTAAATTTAGCGTGGTCGGCAAAAGTTGTTGAGAGCAAGTCAGTGCCATTAATGTCAAAAATTCTCACGTCATTTGCTCTTTGCTTGGCTGAATTTAGCTCTTTTATATAGATAAATTTGCCTTCAAATTTCAAAAATGAGTCGTTTGTACTTTTTGAAAAAGCGGTGTTTTTAGCGATACTTTTTTGATAGTCATGCGCATAAGCAAATGGCGTAAAATTTAGCCCAACGTAAAAAATCGTCACAAAAAGCGCGATGAGAAATGGCGGCAAAATGAGCTTGTTTTTACTGATGCCAAGAGCATAAAAGCTGATTAGCTCGTTTGATCTAACCATATTTACATGCAAAATTATTAGCGCAAAAATGAGTGAAAGTGGTAAAACGTAGCTAATGGCACTTAGCGCAGTAAGGCCTACGTAGAGTAGCTGAAGGTTGGCAGATGGCGGCAGATCTTTTAAATTTGTAAGCAGATCAATGCCAACATAAAATAGCTCAAGCGCTAAAAATACGATAAGAAAAGATTTTATATAGACCCAGCCAACGTATCTGGCGTATAGTTTCATTTGATAAGACCTTTTTTTACCGTAAATTTTTGTGAAATTTCGTTGATGTCGCTCTTTAGTAGCTCGCAAACTGCATTTTTTGTATAGGCTAAAATTTCATCTAAAGCCTTTTTCTCCTCGTCGCTAAACTCGCCAAGGACAAAATTTTTAGCATCACCCTCATGTCCGATACCGACGCGCACCCTTTCGTAGTCGTTGCCTATTAGATTATCGATCGATTTTATGCCGTTGTGTCCGCCGCTACTGCCGCCTTTTTTAAATTTAACCGCGCCAAAAATAAGGTCAAGATCATCGTGGATGACGATTATCCTATCTGGTTTATAAAAGTCTTTTACCGCTTTAACACTTTGACCTGAGAGGTTCATAAAGGTCGTTGGTTTTAGCAAGATAATGTCGTTAAATTTAAAAACTTCGCCTTGAAATTTGGCTGAGCTAACATCTTTGAAATTTGAGTCTTTTAGGAGGTCTATAAGCATAAAGCCTATGTTGTGTCTAGTGTTTTCGTATTTGGGGCCAGGATTTCCCAGCCCCGCTATTAGTGTCACAAAAGCCCTTTTTATTTAGCTTTAATAACTCCAAGTACCGCAACACGGTCAGCGTCAATGATAGTAACGCCTTTAGGAGCTGTGATATCACGAACCAAAATCGTATCATCAATGTCAAGTTTGCTTACATCAACGTCAAATGAATTTGGTAAATTTTCAGCCGTGCATTTTACGCAAAGACGTCTTTTTGACTGGATCAAAACACCCTTATTTTTAAGACCAATAGGTGTTCCAACTGGCTTAACTGGGATCATATATTTTGATAAAACGCCTGGAAGTGCTACCTTTAGATCTACGTGTTTAAGATCGCTTGTAACAACATCTCTTTGGTAATCAACAATAACGACATTATAAACTTTTCCGCCTACTTTTACATCAAAAGCAAGGCTCTCTTTTTTGCGTGCTTCTTTGATAAAGTCATTGACTTTAAAAGCAGCTGCAACATTCTCTAATCCCTTGCCATAAATGTTGGCGATTAGATAACCATCTCTTCTCAAAGCCTTCGCAGACTTCTTACCGATACTCTCTCTAACGATTCCTTCTAACATCGTTTTCCTTTCATAAAAAATAGGTGCTGATTTTATCTAATGCTTTATAAATTTCACATAAAGCTTATTAAATTTCTTTAAGCGCGATCACTTCAGGTTGATCTTGTTTGCTTTGAGGTTTGCCAAAATTTACACCATTTTCAAAGCTAAAACCTGCCACATTTGAGCTTTTTATCTTAAGCTGCAAATCGCCCCTATTGCTAGCATTGTCAAGTGCTACTTCGGCACTAATTATCTTATTTTCATAAAGCTCAAGCAGGTGCTGATCAAAAGTTTGCATGCCGTAAGTATTTTTTGACTCAGCTATGGCAAGATCGATCTCGTCAAATTTCTCTTCAGATATGAGCTCTTTTATGCGGGTATTTTTTCTCATGATCTCGACTGCTGGGCGTCTAGTGCCAAAAAGCGTCTTAACTAGCCTTTGTGAGATGACGCAAGCAAGCACTGAAGAGAACATAAGACTGACTTTATCTCGCTCGCCTTGTGGGAAGCTATTTACTATTCTATTTACGCTCTCTTTTGCATCAAGCGTGTGAAGTGTCGAAAGCACCAAGTGTCCAGTCTCAGCAGCTCTAATGGCAGTCTCAATGGTCTCAAGATCTCTCATTTCACCAACCAAAATGATGTCAGGATCTTCTCTAAGCGAAGCCCTTAGCGCATCTGAGAAATTTAGCGCATCTGCCCCGATAGAGCGCTGGTTGATTATACTTTTATCGTCGTTAAATACGTATTCGATCGGATCTTCGATAGTCACGATATGTGATCTTTTTGTCTGGTTGATGAAATTTATCATACTTGCAAGCGTTGTCGTCTTGCCACTTCCAGTTGGGCCAGTCACTAGGATGATGCCACGAGTGGTCTCAGTGCAAATTTTTTCTATCACGCTTGGTAAATTTAAATCTTTTATGGTTGGAATTTTCGTTGGTGTGACACGAAAGACAGCAGAAATTCCATTTATCTGCAAAAACATATTTACACGAAAGCAGTACTCGTCATTTAGTTTATAAGAAAAATCTATATCTTTTTTATCCATAAACTCATCAAATTTAGCCCCCAAAAGCTCATTTGCGATAGCTACTGCGTCACTTGGGTCTAAATTTTCTTCGCTAAGTGGCATGATCTCACCATTAAATCTGCCATAAACAAGGCTTGCAGACTTTAGATGAAGATCGCTGCCGCCTTTATCCACTAAAGAGCACAGATATGAGTCTAGGTCTTTTTTGGTCATTAAAGCGATTTCATAATGTCGTCAAATGCTGCAACAAACTGCTTTAAGCCGTCGTTTAAAAGCTCTTTATAAGTAGCATTTATATCGATCTCATTATTTTTTATGATGTGAAAAAAGCTTGAGATATTCTCTTTGTTAGGGGCATTTTTTGCCTCAGCTTTTTCTTTTATAAATTCTTTTATCGTATCTATCGGAGCTGTGTTTATAGAGTTTTTATACATTAGTTCTCTAACGTAATAATCCCCTCTTAAGCCACCACCTTTTACGCCAGTGCTTGCAAAAAGTGTCCTTACGTTTTCTAAGCCAAAATCCTCAATGATATGATAGATATTTGCAGCGTTCATTATGCCGATCTGCCCAGTTGGCAAGCTCTTTGCAGCCATTGTCTCATCAAGCTTTCTATCAAATCTACTAACAAAAACGCTGATCACACCTTTTGGCATCGTCGTATCCACAAAGCGGCTTGCATAAGCTTTGCTACCCTCTTTAAAAGCCTCTAGGCAGTTTTTAGCCTGATCAGGCGAGAAAATGAGCGTCGCATTTACGCTGATGCCTCTTGCCATAAGCGCGCTCATCGCTTCATAACCCTCTTTTGTAGCTGGAATTTTTATCATGACATTTGGCATTGAAATAAGGTTGTGAAGCCTAATGCCCTCTTCTATCGTAGAAGCTGTTTCGCCACTTAAATTTGGATCAACCTCAATGCTAACAAAGCCATCATCGCCATTTGCGTAGTTTTTTAGCATTTTACATGCGGCGATCTTGATATCTTGGGTCGCTAAAATTTCATAAAGATCTTTTGGGTGACGCTTGTTGCTATTTTGTATGATCTGTTTATAAGCAGGTGATGCAAAAGCTGTTTTAAAGATAGCTGGGTTGCTTGTAGCTCCGTTTATAACGCCTTTTTCTAATAAAGAGTTGAATTCGTTTTGTAAAAAATCTCTCTCTATAAAGTCACACCAAAGAGAAAATTTAGCTTCATTGTCATACATTTTTTCACCTTATATATTTTAAAATTTCACGCAGATCCTTGACATCCACGCAATGCGTCGCCTCTTTTTTTAAAATTTCTTTCGCACAAAAGGCAATTTTTAGATCACATTTTCTAAACATAGATACGTCATTGGCTCCGTCTCCAACGCACATGATCTCACTTTTATCTAAATTTAATAGCCCCTTTAAGCGATCTATCATCTCGCCTTTTGAGCTACCAAACATCATCTCTCCGCCAACTTCACCTGTTAAAATTCCATCTTTGTGGTGCAAGATATTTGCAAAATTTGCATCAAATTTAAGTTTTTCTTGCATCTTATCAGTTGCGATGTGAAAACCGCCACTAAAGACCACGACTTTTATATCCTTTTGCTTTAGAGCTGCTATAAGCTCGCTAGCCCCTGGCATGATGGGTAAATTTTTACAAATTTCATCTGCTTTTGAAAGTGGCATTCCTTTTAAAAATTTTACTCTTGCTGTAAGACTTTCAAAAAAATCAAGTTCGCCGTTCATCGAATGCTTAGTTATGCTAGCCACCTCATCGCTGGCGTTATTAGCGGCGGCGAGGATATCAATCGTCTCGCCGTCCATT
This sequence comes from Campylobacter concisus, assembly GCF_003048375.1. Classification (NCBI taxonomy): domain Bacteria; kingdom Pseudomonadati; phylum Campylobacterota; class Epsilonproteobacteria; order Campylobacterales; family Campylobacteraceae; genus Campylobacter; species Campylobacter concisus. Next base: position 1,430,019 of record NZ_CP021642.1, read on the forward strand.
ATCGTAGAGTCAAAGTCAAAAACACAAAGTTTTATCAAGCTATACCCTAAAAATCACGCTTTAAAAGGCTTTCAACCTTTAAAATCGTAAGGATATTTTGATCGCGTTTGCCGATACCATAGATCATGCCTTTGTCTTTTACTAAAGTCTCTGGCGGCGGATCGATCCTGTTGCGGTCTATTCTGATAGCCTCCGTCAAGCGGTCTATCACGAAGCCTGCGATATTATCCTCATCTTTCATGACGATATATCTTGTATTTGAGCTTTGCTTTGTAACATTTAGTGAAAAACGTTTTCGCAAATCAATAAGCGGGATAACGTTTCCACGTAGGTTAAAGACACCAAGAACATAGTCAGGCACGCTAGGAACACGGGTGTATTCGATAGGTTTGATTATCTCTTGGATATTTAAAATAGGTATCGCATACTCTTCTTCGCCAACAACGAAGCCTACAAGTTGGACTATATCTTCGTTATTTTTTATCTCAGGCTCGTCAATTTGCTGTTTTTGTTTGCTTAAAACTTGGTTTAGTTTATCATTCATCGCCTAACCCCTAACCTAATTTAATATTTTTTCTAACAACGTTTTCAAGGTACTCTGACGAATATGGTTTTGTGATATATTCTGTCATGCCAACCTCTACTCCGCGCAATCTATCAGTTTTAGACGTTCTTGATGTTACTGCTATTAGCGGTAAAGTGCGATACTTAGAGTATTTGCGAATTTCACCTGCTAGAGTATATCCGTCCATCCTTGGCATCTCAATATCAATGAGCACCGCATCAAATGCATGCTCGCCTGATTTAATTATATTGAGTGCTTCTACTCCGTTAGTTGCTTCTATGATTGTGACGCCGATTGGCTCAAGCGACTTTTGCATGATGGTTCTATCCATCTTAGAGTCATCAACGATTAGAACCTTATAATCGCTTGGTTTCTCTTTTGCTTTAGTGCTATCTTCCATTTCGGCTCTAATATTTACCTTAATATCCTTTGCCATCTCCATCATAGCACCAACGTCTATGATAAGAGTTACGCGGCCATCGCCTCTAATAGTAGCTCCAGCGATGCCTGGGATATTTTGTAGATAATCACCCATTGACTTAATAACGATCTCTTCTTGACCAACTAAAGTATCTACTATGATGCCCAGTTTTGCCTCAGCAACGCCGATGATAACAACATAAGTTTGATCTCCGCCGTCAAAGACTTTATTGACACCAAAGACATCTGAAAGTCTAACAAGAGATAAGACCTCATCTCTTAGTCTTAAAACGTTTTTACCATCGATCGTGTAGATATCATCGATAGGTACGCGAACAGTCTCAAGAACGCTCGCAAGTGGTATCGCATAAAATTCCTCTTGTGTTCCAACAAGAAGTGACTGAATGATCGCAAGTGTGAGTGGAATTTTAAGCTTCATAACTGTGCCTTTTCCAACTTCACTCTCGATATCGATGATACCATTTAGTTTTTCGATATTTGTCTTAACAACGTCCATGCCAACGCCACGACCAGATACGTTTGTAACCTTGGCTGCAGTTGAAAATCCTGGCTTAAATATAAGACCAAATGCCTCTTTCTCGCTCATCGCATCAGCTTCGCGCTCAGTGATGATGCCTTTTTCTATCGACTTAGCTTTAAGCATATCAGCATCTAAGCCCTTACCATCATCAACTATCTCAACAACGATATGGTTGCCCTCGTTGTAAGCTTTTAGCTGAACAAGACCTTTTTCAGGTTTGCCCATTGCCTTTCTTGTCTCAGGATCTTCGATACCATGATCGCATGAGTTTCTGATGATGTGAACTAGCGGGTCGCCGATCTCTTCAACGATTGATTTATCAAGCTCAGTCTCTTCACCTGAAATTTCAAGGTCGATCTGCTTACCAAGCTCACGGCTTAAATCACGTATCATACGTGGGAATTTATTAAAGACTTTTGCTATTGGAAGCATTCTTGTCTTCATAACAGCTAGCTGGATATCAGTCGTAACTAAGCTTAAGCTTGAGACTACTTGATTTAGCTCTTCAAGGAATTTCTCGCCCTCATATCTCTCTTCTACGTCATCATAAATTTTTAGTAGGCGGTTTTTACCAAGAACAAGCTCACCGATTAAATTCATCAAGTGATCAAGTCTTTTTACTTCAACACGTATCGTTTGCTCTTGTGCTACTGCACTGTTGCTACTAGCTGCTGGCACTTTTTTGTCTGCATCTCTTTCTCTACTAGGAGCTGGCTTAGGTGCAGGTGCTGGTGCAGCGCTAGCAGCTGGAGCTATCTCTTCAGGAGATTTTGGAGCTATGCCTTTTGAAGCACGTCTTGCTTGATCTTCAGCTTTTCTAACTTTTAAAAGTCTCTCTATCTCAGCTTCAACCTCAGAGTCACTTAGTTTTGAAAGCTCAGCATCACTTACTTCAGGAGCTGCTTCTTCAGCTGGTGCGGCTGGCTCTGGCTCTTTTACTGGCTCAGGAACTGGTGCTGCGGCTGGAGCTTCTGAGGCTGCACTTGGGGCTTCACCTTCAGAAATTTGTGTAAGGCTAGCGCAGATATTTTTGATATCAATGCCAGCGGCTGCGTCACTACCGTTATCTCTAATGCTCTCAAGTAGTCCTTTCATCATATCAACTGACTCAAGAACAACGTCCATAATATCTGGAGTGATCTTTAGCTCGCCTTTTCTAGCTTTGTTTAAAACATCCTCCATGTGGTGAGTAAGCTCTGTTAAAACGTCAAAATTTAAAAAGCTTGAGCTACCTTTTACTGTGTGAGCAACACGGAAAATTCTATTTAAAAGCTCCAAATCTTCAGGGTTTGCCTCTAGTTCAACAAGGTCATGGTCTATCTGCTCAATAAGTTCGAAAGCCTCTATTAAAAAGTCTTCCATTATTTCTTTCATATCATCCATACTTCACCTCACTTCGCAGATTTAGAATGTGCTTCAATCACTTTTAGCACCTCTTGATAAAATACACCAGCATCAAATTTTGTAAGATACGCAGCACCACCGGCTTCTTTACTCTTAACCTCACTAAATTCATTGCTTAATGAAGAGTTAAACACAACTGGAACATCTTTAAATCTATCATCATTTTTAATAGTTGAAGCAAAGCGGTATCCATCCATCTGTGGCATTTCGATATCACTTAAGATAACTCTAAGCTCTTTTGTTAAGTTATCTCCATATCTTTGATAAAGCTCCTCCATCCTCTCTAAGCCCTCAACGCCGTTTTTAGCTTCAACTACGCTAAGGCCCATCTTCTCAAGTGCGTCTTTTACTAGCTTTCTAGCAGTTGAGCTATCATCTAGAACCAAAGCAGCACCTTTGATCTTTTGATCGTCTGTTACGTCAAATTCGATCTTTGGAGAGTAAATTCCTAGCTCTTCAACGATACTTTCAAGATCAAGGATAAGAAGTACTTCGTCGTTTTCTATTCTTGTTACACCTGTGATCTTGCCCTTATCTAGAGTGCCGGCTCCAGCAGCAAAATTTGCAGGCTCTATGTCTTTCCAGTTTATACGTCTGATCCTCTTGGCCTCATGGACGATAAAACCGATCAAAATACCGCTAAATTCAGCGATAATAACACGTGGCTTTATAACTACACCCTCAGTTGGCTCGACGATATTCATCCATCTTGCCAAATTTATAACAGGGATAACCACACCTCTTAAATCAAAAATTCCCTCGATATACTCAGGAACGCCAGGAAGCTCGGTAAGATTTGGCATCTTAATGATCTCCCGCACCTTTGCGACATTGACTCCGTATATTCCTTCATATACTTTGTTTTCGGCCTTTTTAAAGATACGAAAATCAACAAGTTCCATCTCGTTTGAGCCCGTTTTTAGTACGTTGTCTCCAAACATCAATGTCCTTTCAAACTCATTTTGAGCAAATTCAACTTTTGCTGGGCGTATTCTACAACAAAATAACTTTGCTCGCATGCAAAACAAGGTAAATTTATATAAAATCTATCGTAAATATCAAATAGCTCACCTTGATGATAGTGTCCCTCTATCACTATACTTGCGTCAAAGCCCTGCAAATGCTTGCTCATTAGCTCCTTAAAGTTTGAAATTTTATAGTGCAGATTTTTCTTAGTAAGTTTGGCTAGTATCGCTTTTGAAATTTTAAAATCCGAAATTTTATCAAGCGCATTCATAAATTTCAAAAACCATCTAAGCCTTAAAAACCTAAGCGCGTATTTATCTATAAAAGGCAAAAATATATCGCCATGCGCGATCTGGACGTGCTCGCCGCTTATAGTTCTAAATTTCACTGGCTGAGCGCAAATGTCATAGACCTTTACCCCCTCAAAGCTTAGCCTCTCGCCTTTGTCCCAAAAATCTCTAGTTTTATTAAATAAATTTGAAAGTCTAAAATCGTGGTTGCCCTCGAAGTAAAAAATTTCAACCTTTTGTGAAATTTTATTTATAAGCCTTAAGTGCTCAGTATAAAATTTTTGCGTATATTCGCCCTCGCCCGTTAAAAAATCAAATATATCGCCAAGCAAGAAAATCTGCGGCGACTCTTTGATCTCTCCGCTATCAACGGCGCGCAAAAATTTCAAAAAGCCATCTCTATTTACATTTTCATGCGCATCAGCCAAAAAGATCGCGCCTTCTTTTATAACGGGGACATATAGATATTCGCTCAAATTTTGCCTTAATTAAAAATTAGCAGAGCCAAAAAGCAGTTTTTAGCTCTTTGTCTAGTCTTTTTAGTCAAATTTTATAGGTTTATAGCAGATCTTAACGATCTCAACGTCGCTTCTGCCTTTTGGTAAATTTAGCGCTACCTCATCGCCCTCAGCCTTGCCTAAAAGCTGCTTTGCAAGAGGTGAGTTTATCGAGATATAGCCCTTATCTAGGTCACTTTCGCTCACACCAACTATCGTGTAAGTATGCTCTACCTCAGTCTCTTCGTCCATTATCGTCACACTTGAGCCAAATCTCACCCTATCATGCTCGTAGCTACTTGGATCGATCACTTCAGCATTTGCCAAAAGTGCGCTAAGCTCAGCGATCCTAGCGTCTATAAAGGCTTGCTTCTCTTTTGCAGCGTGATACTCGGCGTTTTCTTTTAGATCGCCGTGGCTTCTTGCGATGTCGATCTCAGTTACGATTTGTGGGCGCTGCACTAGCCTTAGATCCTTTAGCTCAGCTTCTATCTTCTCGTATCCGTGCATTGTCATTGGTTCACTCATTTTTTACTCCATATTTTTTAAAATTTTTACTACATTTTTACTGCTGCCATGCCCTAGGTAGGCTCTTAGCTCATCGCAGCCTTTTAAGAATTTTTGCCTATCGCAGCTCTTGTAGGCTCTTAGCAAATTTTCAGCCGTTGCAAACTCTTGTATAAACTCCTCATGAAGCGGCTCTTTGCCCATGAAATCAAACATTATATTTGCAAGTCCCGCATGCTTGATCTTTACAAATTTTCTGGCGATAAAAACATCTATCGCTTTTGCCTTGTATGCTAGCACAAATGGCGTGCCAATGAGCGCTGCTTCAAGCGTAGCAGTGCCAGAGCAGACAAAAGCAAAATCGCTCTCATACAAGGCTTCAGGCGTGTTTGAGATGACCTCAAAATTGCTCACATCGCCGTAAATTTCGCCCATTTTATCAAGCAAAAATGGCGGCACTACAAGCAGCCTTTTTGCTTCTATCTTTTTAGCAAGCTCTCTATAAACTGGCATCAGCCTAGAAATCTCTGACCTTCTTGAGCCTGGCAGAAAAGCCACTTTGCCACTGCTACTTAGGCTAGTTTTTTTAAGCTTTATCTCATCCATCAAAGGATGGCCCACGTAGGTCGAGCGACTATAAAATTTAGAGTCAAATGGCAGGATCGAAGCTAGGTTGTCACAGTATCTCTCCACAACGCTCACTCTTTTTGGCTTCCACGCCCAAACTTGAGGCAAGATGTAGTATGTCACGGCTGCTTTTGCGCCGGCCTCTTTTATCGCCTTTGCAAGCGGCAGATTAAAGGCTGGACTGTCTATTAGCAGCACCGCATCAGCCTCTTTTGCCATCTGGCTCATCACTTTCACTGCCTTTTTTGCCTTAAAAATGAGTGGCAAAACCTCTACAAAGCCCATCGCTGAAAACTCGCTGCTTTTCATATATGGCATGCCAAACTCTTCGCTAAAAATTCCCATTAGCTCAAATTCGCCCTCAAAATTTTTCAAAATTTCTTTTAAATGCAAATTTGCCGATGGCTCAAGAGCGGAGACTAAAATTTTCATTTACACACTTTCATCAGGTCTTTTTTTGGGGGCATTATACGCAAAAATTCTTTAAAATTTTAAGAAAGCTGTGATAAAATCCAAGCCTTTAAAGGATAAAATTTGAAAGAAATTTTGATAACAAATGACGATGGATTTGAGGCGACTGGCCTGCTTGCCTTAAAAGAAGCTTTAAGCGAGCTAGATGACGTAAATGTCACGATCGTAGCTCCAAGCTCTGAAAAATCAGCCTGCGCTCACTCTTTGACACTCACAAGACCGCTTAGATTTATAAAACTAGATGATGGCTTTTTTAAACTTGACGACGCAACGCCCAGCGACTGCGTCTATCTCGCACTTCATGCACTTTATAACAAAAAACCAGATCTAGTGATAAGTGGTATAAATCACGGGGCAAATTTAGGCGAAGATATCACCTACTCTGGCACGTGTGGAGCGGCGATGGAGGGCGTTTTGCAGGGCATTAGAAGCATCGCTTTTTCACAGTTTTATGAAAACAACTCACTAAATGAACTTGGCTTTGAACTAGCAAAAGAGATCGTTAAATTTATCGTGCCCAAGGTGCTAAATGATGAAATTTCGCTAAATCAAAGAGAATTTCTAAATGTAAATATCCCAGCCACAACTAGCAAAAATTTCAAAGGTTATGCCGTCGTGCCAGCTGGCAGACGCACCTACGCCACGCATGCCACGCTTAATCGCAACCCAAGAGGCATCGAGTACTACTGGCTTGGAAACGCCGCACTTGAATATGAAAAAGGCGAGCCAAGCGACATCAGCAAGGTAAATGAGGGCTTTGCAACGATAACGCCCATAAAACTAAATATGACTTCATACGAGAGCTTGGAGAGCTTAAAAGTGAAATTTGATGCAAAATGATAGATTTACAAGGATAAGATGGCTCTTTGGCGAGGATGGTTTTAGCAAGCTTCAAAGCGCAAAAGTGCTAGTTTGCGGAGCCGGAGGTGTTGGTGGGATGTGCGTGGATGCGCTTGCTAGAAGCGGGGTCGGAAGCATTACTCTAATCGATAAAGACATCTTTGACGTGACAAATCAAAACCGCCAAATTTATAGCGAAAATGTAGGCGGCGTAAAGGTGGAGGAGTTTGCCAAAATTTATCCTTGCATCACGCCTATGCAGACGCTGATCACGCCTGAGTTTGTCGCTGGATTTGACTTTAGTAAATTTGACGTGGTGATCGATGCGATCGATGATATCGCCGCCAAGATCGCCCTTGCAAATGCGGTAGATCCTAGCAAATTTATAGCCTCGATGGGTGGGGCAAAAAGGGTTGATCCAACCAAGATCAAAGTGGCCTGCGTTTGGAAAACATCGGTCGATCCACTTGCTAGAAAATATAGAAATGAGCTCAAAAAATCAGGCTTTAGCGGTAAATTTGACGTGGTCTTTTCAACAGAAGAGCCACTTTGCAAGCCACTTGGAAGCTTCATGGGCGTGACTGCTTGCTTTGGGCTAAATTTAGCCTCATTAGCTGTTAAAAAGATAGTTGAACAGTAAGCCTAAATTTACACTCCGAGCAAAATTTCAAATTAGAGCTAACATTTTGGATAAATTTAACAGCCAGCTCTACAATACACAAATTTAACAATCCAAGATGAGCGTCTAGCAAATTTTAAAATTTACAAGCGATCATATCACATCACCAAATTTTAAACTTGCTAGAGTTTTAATTTGCATGCAGTGCAAAGCACTGAGGCATGCCACTTCTAACGTGCGAGGGGATTGGGGGATTTAAAAAGGGGGATAAGGGGACGGCTTCGTAATTCAAGTCCCCTTGTCTCCCTTAACAAAGAAAGAAAACTTTAAATTTCTAAAAAAGTATTTTACAAATTTTAAAATTTCATTCACTCGCAAGAATTGACTACTAAAATTTGGCTTCGCTTACAGCTTAGCTCAAATTTTAGAGCCGAAATTACTCGTTCATGAAATTTTAAAATTTTATGGATAGTTTTATAAGTTAAATTTAGAATTTAAAGCAGAAAAACAAGTAGTCTAAAATTCACATAGTCCTCTAAATTTAGAGGACTATGCTTTGTGTTTTATCGTGGTCTTTGGTTATCTTTACAATAAGTCTTTTAAAACCTCTTCTTCCTAACATCCTCAACAATAGCTTTAGCCATCTCATCTACTTCTGATGTTACTTCGTTTGCTTGGTTGGCAATTACAACATTTTCTTTTGTTAGGTGATCTATTTGAGCAACTGATTGATTTATCATATTTATGCCTTCACTTTGCTCTTTGATTGATTCACTCATCTCATTTATTGATTGAGCTAATACATTTGTATTTGCTTCTATCTCACCAAGAGATTTTTGAGTACGTTCAGCTAGTTTTCTAACTTCATCAGCAACAACTGCAAATCCTCTACCATGCTCTCCAGCTCTAGCTGCTTCAATTGCAGCATTAAGAGCTAGAAGGTTAGTTTGATCTGCTATATCTCTAATGATAGTTATGATGTTTTTAATTTCATCACTTTGTCTTATAACATCAGCTGTCTTTTGAGAGATGGCATTCATTGAGCTAGACATTTGCTCAACTGCAGCTGCTGATTCTTGTAAGCTATTTGCTTGAGTGTTTGCTGAGCTTGCTACTTTTGATACTGAGCTAGCTAGAAGTTTAGCTTTTTCTTCAAGTACTTGAGCTTGGTTTAGATTGTCATTTAGCATTTTAGATATTTCAATGCCTAGAGAGTTTATACCACTTGCTATCTTACCATCATCATCAAGTCTTTTTGTAAAGTCTTGGTTTTTATAAGTGTTTAGTAGATCAAGTACATCTTTACCATTACTTGATATTGCACTTTTAAGAGCAAGTTGTAGATCTTTAAATGTGCTTTTTAGTTGATTTAGAGCTGGGTTATTAGTATCAGCTTCTAAGCTTGCTTCATAGTTGCCATCTTTTATCTCATTTACAAAGGTGTTGGCTTTTTGGATGAAGATACTTTGATCTTTCATACCATCTTCAATGGCCTTTGTGTTTTTGTTTATTAAATCTGCCATTTGGCCAAATTCATCTTTAGATGTTATCTCTATAGGTTGGGCTTTGTTTGTCTTGTGATTTAGTAGATCAAAGAAAGATAGCAGGCCTGTTTTTAGTTTGAGGATGATTTTTAGGAGGTATGAAGATAGATAAAGCGAGAGCAATAGTCCTAAAATAAGCACCACCACAAGCACTCCAACAGATGCATAAGCAAGTGAGTTTAGATCCTCTAAAAGCTCATCTTTGTCAAGCTCGCCGATAAGATACCAGCCCATACTTTTGATATATTTTGAGCCGATCAATAAATTTCTACCATCTTTATCTAGCGATATGTAGCTGCCATTTTCGTTGATTAGCTTTTTAAGGTTTGCATCACCAACTAAATCTTTCAGATTGCCGCTTACATCTTTGCCGATCTTGATGTCGCCTTTTTCATCGACCAGTAGAAATTTACCGCCACGACCTATCTTTTGTGACTGAACAAAATTTACTATCTCGCTTAAATTTACGCCAGTCGCTGCGATACCATAAAATTTATCATCTTTTTGAACCTTATAGTTTATATACATCATTATCTTGCCGCTGCCGTCTTCAGCCTTGTTGATGTCGATCAGGCTTAGGCTGCTGCCATCTTTTAAGGCGTAGTACCATTTGTCATTTTCTGGGTTAATGACCTTTAAAATTTTATCTTCGACATAGTAGTTTAGGGTTTTGTCTGAGCCAAACATTATCGTATCTAACTTTAAATTTTTAGCAAGAGTCTGAAAATAGTCAAACAAGACCTTTCTGCCGTGCTCGTCCTCGCCATTTTTTACCCAGTCTATTAAGAAGCTATTTTGAGTTATTTGATAAGAAGCGTCGATTATCTTATCGATGTAAGATTCTATTTTATAACCAACTTCATTGACAGCAAGTGGGAATTCTTTACTTTCGACCCTGTCGGTATATAAATTTTTAGCCATGTTATAGGTCACAAGACCAACCACACTAACACAAACCAAAAGCATGACACTTAGCACAAGTGCCGTTCTCATCCTGAGTGATTTCATTGCATTCTCCTTAAAGTAAATTGACAATTTTATTACAATATATTTAAATAATATTAAATTTTATAAATTAGAAATTTGTGAGATTTTTTGCAAGAAGCATCTTACCTCTTGCAAATTTATATTAGGATTTATTTTTTAAGATCGTATTTAGCGAGCATTTTGTCAAATTCACCAGATTTTTGTAGCTCTTCGATCGCAGCATCTATCTTTTTGATAAGATCAGTGTGTTTGCCCTTATCAAATGCCATCGCAAAGCCCTCTGTGCCGTCAGGAAGTCTTAAAAACTCCTCTAAATCTGGATTTTGTTTTAAAAACTCAACACCTATTGGACTATCAGTAAGCACAACATCGATCTTGCCGGCATTTAGTGACATTATAGCTGCCGCTACGTTTTCAGCCGGGATCGACTGAGTTGTGATCTTTTTAGCTGCCTCTTCTTGAAGTGTGCCAACTTGAGCTGAAATTTTCTTATCTTTAAGGTTGTCTTTATTTACATCTGAGCCTTTTTTGCGGATAAATAAATTCTCTGAAAAATAATATGGCTTAGTAAAATCAACAGACTTTCTTCTCTCATCTGTAGCACTCATACCGCTTATCGCGATATCGATCTTGCCAGTTTTTAAAGCTGGTATTAGCCCGTCAAAACTCATATTTGCAACGTCAAATTTGATCCCAGTTTTTTTAGTGATCTCATTTAGAAGATCGATCTCAAAACCAACGATTTGATTTTTATCATCAAGATACTCAAACGGAGGATAATCAGCACTTGAACCCACCTTATAAACTACCTCTTTGCTAGCTTCTGGCGCATTTGCAGTGGTTTTTTTACCACTATCATCACCACAACCTATAAAAAACATAACTAACCCTAACGCTAGAACTTTTAAAAAATTTTTCATTTTACTCCTTATTAGTGATTTAAAATTTTACCTAAAAACTCTCGCAGACGCTCGTGCTGCGGATTTGTAAAGACATTTTTTGGTGTGTCATCAACTGCTATCTTGCCTTTATCCATAAAGAAAATTCTATTTGCCACGTTTCTTGCAAAGCCCATCTCGTGAGTCACCACAAGCATCGTTATGCCCTTTGCTGCGACGTCCTTCATGATATCAAGCACCTCTCCGATCATCTCAGGATCTAGCGCACTTGTTGGCTCGTCAAATAGTATCACCTCTGGCTCCATAGCTAGGCTTCTAGCGATGGCGATACGCTGCTTTTGACCGCCTGAGAGCTTGTGCGGATAGGCAAATTTCTTATCGCTTAGCCCAACGCTCTTTAGCAGTTCATCTGCCCTCCTCTCAGCGCTCTCTTTATCTAAAATCCCAGCTTTTATCGGAGCTAGGGTTAAATTTTGCAAGACGTTTTTGTTTGCAAAAAGGTTAAAGTGCTGAAATACCATGCTCACTTTTTGGCGAATTTTATTTATGTCTGATTTTTTATCCAAGATATCTTCGCCATTTATCTTGATATGCCCGCTATCTGGCTCTTCAAGGCGGTTTATACAACGCAAAAATGTACTTTTTCCGCCACCACTTGGACCAATTATCGCTATAACTTCACCTTTTTTGATATCTACGCTAATATCATTTAAAACACGCAAATCGCCATAACTTTTGTTTAAATTTTTAATCTCAATCATGGCGATTTAGTCTCCTCTCAAGTAGTTTCACCAAAAGGGTGAAAAATTTAACACTCACGTAATATACAATGCCCGTAAAAATAACTGGCTCTGGGCTGTAAAAGACCGCTTGAAGGCTCTTACTTTGCATCGTAATATCAACGACGCTTATGTAGCCAACGACTGAGGTCTCTTTAAAAAGCGATATAAATTCATTTGCAAGCGCTGGCAAGATATTTTTAGTAGCTTGTGGGAAGACTATCTCACGCATCGAAACGTAGTAGTTTAGCCCCATCGCCCTAGCTGCCTCCATCTGACCTTTATCGACGCTGTTTATGCCGCTTCTTACGATCTCAGCGACGTATGCAGAGCTATTTAAGCCAAGTGCGATCACAGCGACATAGAAGTTATCGCTCCAAGTGGCAAAAATCACCACAGAAAATATTAGAAGTTGAAGTATTACAGGCGTTCCACGCAAGATGTCGATATACTCATCTATGACGAAATTTAAAACCTTGATATCTAAAAATTTAATAAAAGCTAAAATAAATCCAAGTGTGATGCCTATAGCGATACCGCCTATCGTAAGGCCAAGTGTTACTCCATAACTTTTGATATATGCGATCTCTTGCGCCTCGCTAAGATCTCTTGGATAGAAAAAGTATGTTCCAAGTGAGACAATTATTATAAAAAATAGAAATTTGGCTAAATTTTGAGCGTTCAACTTCATCCTTTCTTTAAAATGTAGCCTTAAATGATACGAAAAAAAATATATCATTTTGCTTAAAATTTTTTAAGGAATAAGCCAGCTCATTGAAATTTAAATGAATTTATAATAACATAAGCGTTTTATTTTATTTGAAAGGAATTTTATGAGCTTTGGGTCTTATTTAGCCATCGCCATCTATTTTGGTTTCTTGCTCTTTATCGGACGATATTTCTACGATAAAAACGCAAGTATGAACGAGTATCTACTGGATAACCGTCAAATGGGTCCAGTCGTCACCGCACTTAGCGCTGGCGCTTCTGATATGAGTGGTTGGATGCTACTTGGCGTGCCCGGGGCCTTATACGCAACTGGCGTTGCAAATGTCTGGATGATAGCTGGTCTTATCGTGGGAGCTTACTGCAACTACTTATTTTTAGCAAAAAGGCTTAGGGTCTATACCGAGGTTGCAAGCGACAGCATCACGATACCTGATTTTTTAGAAAACCGCTTTAAGGATAGGACGAAAATTTTAAGGATCATCTCAGGTCTTATCATCTTGATATTTTTCACACTTTACGTAAGTAGTGGCATCATCGCTGGAGGCAAGACTTTTGAGAGCTTTTTTGGCTTAAAATTTGCATACGGAGCGGTCTTTACGCTCATAATCGTAGTCTTTTACACGTTTTTTGGCGGATTTAAAGCCGTTAGCATAACTGACGCATTTCAGGGCCTTTTGATGTTTTGTGTCCTAGTCTCGATCCCAGTCGTGGCATATCTAAATTTAGACCTGCCAAGCGATACAAATTTGATAAAAGAGATAAGCAGGCTTGATGCAAATCACCTAAACCCATTTAGAGATCAGACTTTCTGGGGAATTTTGGGCCTTTTAGCTTGGGGCTTTGGCTACTTTGGACAGCCACATATCATCGTTAGATTTATGGCGATACGCGACTCAAAAGAGCTTGCAAAGGCAAGAAGGATCGGCATCGGCTGGATGACGATCGGCCTACTAGGTGCAATTATGAGTGGACTTATCGGCTTTGTCTATTTTAGCCAAAGAGGCGGACTAAGCGATCCTGAGACCGTATTTTTAAAGCTTGGTGAGCTACTTTTCCCACCATTTTTTATAGGTATCATCATCTCAGCCGTGCTTTCAGCGATCATGAGCACTATCTCAAGCCAGCTTTTGGTTACATCAAGCTCGGTCACAAAAGATTTTATCTTTGCATTTTATAAAAAAGAGGTGAGCCAAAGCACACAAACAGCGATCAGCCGCTATGCAGTCGTGGTCGTAGCGATAATTGCCACCGTACTTGCCTTTATCTCTACAGATAACGTTTTAAACGTCGTTGGCAACGCTTGGGCTGGATTTGGCGCGAGCTTTGGGCCAGTGCTTCTTTTTAGCCTTTACTGGAAACGCATGAGCGCACTTGGAGCGCTTGCTGGCATGATAGCTGGCGGTGCGACTGTGATATTTTGGATAACATCAGGGCTAAATGCCTATGTTTATGAAATTTTACCAGGCATTTTAACCTCAAGCCTAGCCATCATCATGGTCAGTATCTGGGGCGACGCAATAAACAAAATGACTAGCGAGCCACACGAGCAAGTGATAAAAGATGAATTTGAAAAGATGAAAAAAAGGCTTTAGGTCTTAAATTTATAAGAAATTCCTAGTACTTGTAACTGGGAATTTCTAAAATTTATCTTACCGTCTTTATTGGATAATTATTTCTCGCTCTTCATATAAATTTACAAAATAAGTATTTGCAATGCTTTTCTATCTTGTATGCAGTAACACTGCAATTTTCAAATTTGCATTTAACTATATTCTAAAATTTAGCCTTTAGATATAAAAACACACCTTTAGTGGTGTCTTTTTAACTATTCATATTTATTTGTTCTTCCATCTTATATGATGTCGCAATCCATCTTGCAGTTTCTAAGTCTTGCGGATCATGAATTGTGCTCTTTTTTTCGTATTTAGCATAGCAACTTTTAACATATATTCATCAGTAAGAGCAAAATCAAAAACTTCTATTTTGTTTCATACGCTCTTTCTTTACAGATTTTGGGACAACAATGACATCTCTTTGAATTAACCACCTTGGCATAACCTGCCCTGTAGATTTATTATATTTTTCCCTATTTCTTTTAGTATATCTACATTAAATGTATCATTATCTCCTCTACACATAGAGGCAAGCCTCATGATTTCCTCTCTCGCTTCAAAGCCTAACGCGCCAACGTGAGTGTTCTCGCAATCAAAAATTCTCTTGCTAACGACGCTTTTTTCGATCACTTTCGTGTCGGCGTTTAGATTGTAAATTTTCCCTTAGTAAATTTACGCAAGCCCAGGAAAGCGTCTATCCAACACACATTTGACCTGCTCTAACCAGACCTTTCGCTCAACCTCGTCGCTATCCGCGACCACTCTAAACATCAGCCGCTCAAATGTTTTCACGCCACAAAAATCAAAAATGCAGCTTTTCCAAATTCTTTCCAGCGGATCGTCGAATATCTTGTTTTCTCTGGCCTCGGGAGTATTGGATGTGTTAAAGACTACGGCGGCTTCAGCTTTTAAAAACCCCATCGGAAGCCCGCCGCCGTTATCGCCCGGCGCAAAATCGTAGGCTACTCCTTGCCTTAGCACGCGATCAATCCAGTCCTTTAGGATGGCTGGCGGCTCGCTCCACCAATTTGGATGAACGATCACGATACCGTGGTCGTTTGCGATGTCTTTTTGATGCACTTTTAACAGCTCGTCGTCGCTTTCGTCGCTCACGAGCTCAGTGCCGCTAAGGATCAGGTTAAATTTCTCTTTATATAGATCGTGAAATTTAACCTCGTAGCCGCTATTTTGCAATTTTTCTGCCGCTACGTTCGCAATAGCCGCATTTAGACTTCTCTCGTAAGGATGCACTAAAATGATGCAGATTTGCTTCATAATAATTTCAGTTCTTGTTTTCTTAAATTCCCTAATCAATTATCGCAAATAATAAAATCATAATACTCTCTAGCCATTTTTTTAGAACGAACTTTAGCTACTTCAATATCAAAATCTGAATATTCTGAAATAAAAGTTTTAACTTGCTCATATTTTGATTTATTATAAACTTCCCTTTTTTCAATATATTTTAAATCACTAGCATCATTATTTAGTTGAGTCTCTAAACAAATTAGGTTGCCAATCAAGCAAGTATCATTATCTTCTGATTTTTCATTTATAATGTGTTCTACGGAAGTATCATCAGAGAAAAAATCCTTTTTCTCAAAATATTGATTAAGCTTCTTTAAAACATATTTAGCCAATACGTTTGTTGGTAAATTTTTTCTTCCGCTATATGCCAACTTAACAAAACCCTCTTCAAATTCCTCATACTTCGGCAATTTAGAGTTAAAAGTATCGTAGAGTAATTCATTAAGAATCGTATTTGTATCGCTTTTACTTTGTGTTTTTCTTAACTTGATTGCCAATTTAGAAAAATTGGTCTCATATATATTAGCCTGCTTCTTTGATATGTTTGTATATGCGAAAATAAAATTTTCAAGGTATTGAATTACCTTTTTAAAACTTGAAGTTGAAATTAGCTCCCTTTTTTTTATATCTAATAGCGCTAGTAATATAATTCTGCTTTGTACCACATTAAATATACTTCCGAAAGATTGTAGACTTTGAACCAACCATTTATATTCTTGCCTATTACTGTAATCTTCTATTTTTGGATTAACAATACTAATATAAATCTTTGACTCTTTTTCTAAATCCTTTAAAAAATCAAGGTATTCATCTTTTTTTATATAAGACTTAAACGAATCATAAAGCTTATTGTTTGTTTCTTTTTTAAATCTAGATATCCAATAATGTCTATAAAAGGTTGCTAAACCTATTGAGCCATCTCTGTCTCTTAAAGTTTTTTTAACCCCTTCCCAAACACTTTCTGCATAGCCAATTCCTCCATTTTTATCATTGTGCAACTTTTCAAAAACTATGTTTTTAATAAGATCTATGCTTGCAAGATTTTTACCTTTAGCATTTAAAATTTCAAAAATCATATATGCACTATCTTTATCACTGGTTACTATAGCGATAAGTTTTGACTCAAGAATTTGATCTCTAACTGCTAGTAAAATCTTCACATAGTCAAAATCTTTAAAAACCAAATTTTGTTCTTTTAATTTATCACATGATAAATATATATTAAAAAAATCGTAAGTTTGCTTTATGTTTTCTTCTTCCTCTGTTTCTACTTCCGGGATATTGGTTTTTTCTTTAGATTGCACATAACAATCAAAATACGGATATGACGTATCACTGATCAAATGCCTTATAGGTTCGTCATTATCATTAATATCTTTAACATATCTAAAAGTTGCATCAGATAAACCTTTCTCTCCACATTCCATTAATTTATTTGAAATTACTGACAATAATATTGTAATCACAGTTAATCTTTGCTGACCATCGACCACATCTATACTATTCTCGTTAGAATTTCCAGAAAAAACCATAGTTCCAATAAAATACACATTATTAGATAAACTGTCTCCTACCGACTTTATACCACTAATAATATCATCTATGAATCTTTTATAAAACTGCTTATCCCAAGAATAATCTCTTTGAAAAACGGGTATCCTAAAAGTTGGGTACGTTTTAAACAGTGTTTTTATATCCATATCTTGTGGAGAAAAATTCATGATTATACCTTTCTAATAATGCTCAAATGCTGTTGCATGCCGATATTTTTACCACTACTCCCACTCGATAGTTGCAGGTGGCTTGCTTGAGATGTCATAAACTACGCGGTTTATGCCATTTACCTCGTTTATGATGCGGCGGCTTACGTTTTCAAGCAGGTCATAAGGAAGTCTTGAAAAGCTTGCAGTCATGCCATCACTTGCATCTACCACACGCACACAAACAGCGTTTTCATAGGTGCGGTTATCGCCCATAACGCCAACAGAATTTACATTTAAAAGTACGCAAAATGCCTGCCAAGTTTTGTTATACCAGCCACTACTTTTTAGCTCATCGCGCAAGATCACGTCAGCTTTGCGAAGTAGCTCAAGGCTTGGTTTATTTACCTCGCCCATGATGCGGATAGCAAGGCCAGGTCCAGGGAAAGGATGGCGGAAGACTAGCTCGCGGCTTAGTCCAAGCTCAAGTCCTAGCTTTCTAACCTCGTCTTTAAAAATCTCTCTTAAAGGCTCTATCAGCTCAAATGTCATCCAATCAGGCAAACCTCCAACGTTGTGGTGGCTCTTTATCGTCTTGCTTGAGCCAACAACTGAACTTTCGATGATATCGGTATAAAGAGTGCCTTGAGCTAGAAATTTCACATCGCCATGCTTCTTAGCCTCTTTTTCAAAAATTTCTATAAATGTCTCGCCTATGATCTTGCGTTTTTTCTCAGGATCAACGACACCAGCCAAGCGACCAAGAAAGATCTCACTCGCATCTATACTAACTAGCTCAACGCCAAGCTTTGTTCTAAATGTAGCTTCAACTTGCTCTTTTTCGTTTGTTCTAAGAAGTCCGTTATCGACAAAAACAAGGATCAAATTTTCAGGCACAGCAGCTGCTAAAAGTGCTGCAGTCACAGAGCTATCCACGCCACCGCTAACTGCACAAAGCACCTTGTGAGTGCCCACTGTTTTTCTGATCTCTTCTATCTTATTCTTAGCGAAGCTTCCCATGTTCCATGTACTCTCGCAGCCGCAAATATATTTAGCAAAATTCTTTAAAATTTGTGTGCCATACTCGCTATGTTGCACCTCTGCATGAAACTGGATCGCATAAAATTTACGCTTATCATCGCCAAAAGCACAATAAGGCGAATTTTCGCTAATCGCAATCGCCTCAAAGCCCTTTGGTAGGTCTTTTACATAGTCGCTATGGCTCATCCATACGATTTGCTTTGAAGGTGTATCTTTAAAAAGATCGTGCTCTTTTACGACGCTAAGTTCAGCTTTGCCGTACTCTTTGTGATCAGCTGCTAAAACCTCAGCACCATGCGTGTGAGCAAGTAGCTGCATGCCGTAGCAAACGCCAAGTATAGGGATGTTTAGCTCAAAGACGCCATTATCGCAAAAGTAGGCATCTTTGGCATAAACGCTAGCTGGACCACCACTTAGAATGATACCTTTTGGATCTTTCGCCTTTATATCGCTTAGTTTTGCGTTAAATGGCAAAATTTCAGTATAAACTCCTTCTTCTCTTAGCCTTCTAGCTATTAGCTGAGTATACTGCGAACCAAAGTCCAAAACTATAATCGTATTGTTCATTTATAACCTTTTAAAAGTAGATGTGAAAAATTTCAAACTGCACATACCAAACAATGAGTGATACGATGTATCCTAAAACTACCATCCATGCATATTTCATATGCGCACCAAAGGTATAAATTCCTTTTAATTTACCCATTACTCCAACGCCAGCTGCTGAACCAAAGCTGATCATCGAACCGCCGATACCAGCTGTAAGTGTCACTAGTAACCACTGACTCATAGCCTCGCCTGCATCAGCTCCCATAGCTGGATTTGCTTTTAGAACGGCTGACATAACAGGGACGTTATCAACGACTGCTGAGAGGAAGCCAACACCGATATTTACAGGTGTTGAGCCAAATTTATCATAAAGTGACACAGCGTAATTTAAAAATCCAGCAAAGTGAAGAGCGCCAACTGCAGCTAAAATTCCAAAGAAGAAAAATAGCGTGTTGTTCTCGATCTTTGACATATAGTGAAAGACATTCATAGGCTCTTCGTCTTTGTGAGCTTTTTTGAAATAATATGTATAAAGGCTAAGTAGCGAGAAGCCAAACATCATGCCCCACATCGCTGGCAAGTGAAATAACTGGTGCATCATAACTGCACAAAAGATAGTAAATGCACCTATAAAGATAACTGCTTTACCGCCCTTTTTCATAACCACTTTTGGCTCATTTGCCACGTCAAAATGAGGTGCAGTATTTGGCACGATGCGTGAAAGTAAAAACGCAGTTACAAACCAGCCGATAAATGAAGCTGGGAAAAGTGCGAAAAAGTCTAAGAATGGTGACTTGCCAGCTGCCCAAACCATAAGTGTAGTGATGTCGCCAAATGGACTCCACGCTCCGCCTGCGTTTGCTGCTACGACGATGTTTATAGCACCTGCGACTAGGAAATTTGTATTATTTCTATCTATCGTTAAAAGAACGGTTGATAGGATAAGCGCTGTTGTTAGGTTATCAGCCACTGGGCTAATGAAAAATGCCAAAATACCAGTTAGCCAAAATAGCTTTCTATAAGTGTAGCCTTTTGAAACTAGGTTATATTTAAGTGCGTTAAATACATCTCGTTCAACAAGTGCCTCGATAAATGTCATCGCCACCATCAAGAAAAAGACGATCTGAGCTATCTCTAAGATCAGGTGATTTACCTCGTGCTCTAGCGAATGCACATCCATGCCATTTATAAGCATATAAACGCCGATAAGTAGGAACATAAAAGTGCCGATAAAAATGGCAGGTTTTGCCTTGTCGATGTGAAAATTCTCTTCTGCTGCTATGAAAAAGTATCCAACAACAAAAATGATAAGCGATAAAATTCCCGCCCATGTAGTAGTTAAGTCAATAGCCGCAGCTTCTCCGTCAGCACCAAAGGCTAAAGCAAAAAACAAACTTAGAAGTCCAAATAACCTCATATACTCTCCTTGTAAGATAAAAATTTGCGTATTTTACTTAAATGAGCCTAAAATTTAGGTTAGTTAAATTTATTAAGCTTGCATTACATTTTTATCTTACGCCAAATTTAAGATCAAATTTTATTGATCTTGTCAGTTTTTTTCTCTTTTACAGGTGCATCGCCATAAAATGGATCGTCCTTGTAGCCGCAGCCACTAAGTGCAAAAAGAGCGAAAATTAAAATAAAAGATGATAAGATTGCCTTATGAAAGACGCCAAATTTATGATAGATGCTATCCACGAAAATCCTTTATATAAAGAAAAATTAAGCATGGCAGACGAGTGCCGAGAGCTTCTGCGCCTCATGGGTAAAGCAAAGCGATTTTACATAGCTTTTTGCTACGTTAGAGAAGGCATTTTAACCTTCGTTCTCACTCATCCCTCAGGGCTTTTGGAGCTTAGACGTGATAGTAGTATAAATGATATAAAAGGGTTATTAAAAACCTTTTGCAAATTTAATAAAAATAGCATTTTTGCAAGCGTCATCGAGCCAAAACCTCTTAGCGAGATCAACTATATAAAAAATAAAAAAGAAGAAAATATAAGATTTATCGTGAGCAAATATCTAAAATTTTTCACGCCTCAACCTACGCAAAGGTCAAATTTCATCATGCCAGCCAGCAAGGGCGAGTTTAAAAATTTAGCCACAAATGAGCAAATTTATAAGAAATTTGAAGAGCTAAGAGAAATTTTGCTAAAGAAAAATGAGCAGGCAAGATGCTAATAGACGAGATAAGAACGCTTCCAAACGAGCCTGGCGTATATCAATATTTTGACGCTCAAAACAGACTTTTATATGTCGGCAAGGCCAAAATTTTAAAAAACAGGGTCAAAAGCTACTTTAAATTTACCCCAAGCTTAGCCCCAGCTGAAAAGCTAAGCCCAAGAATTTCAAAGATGATAAGCGAGGCCGTGCATCTTGAATACATCGTCACACCAAGCGAAGCAGACGCGCTCATACTTGAAAATTCATTTATCAAACAGCTTAAGCCAAAATACAATATCTTGCTTCGTGACGACAAGACCTACCCTTATATCTTTATAAATTTAAATGACGAATTTCCTAGATTTGAGATCACTAGAAAGGTGGTAAAAGGCTCAAATATACGTTACTTTGGGCCATATTTTAGTGGAGCAGGAGAGCTACTTGAGGCGCTTTATCTAAATTTCAACCTAGTTCAGAAAAAGTCCTGCATCAAAGGCAAAAAAGCCTGCCTTTTTCACCAGCTAAAACGTTGCTACGCCCCATGTGAGGGCAAAATTTCAAAAGAGAGCTACGCCAAAATAGTTGCTGATGCCACAGCCGCTTTGCAAAATCCAAATTTATTAATCGCTCGCCTTGAAGAGCTCATGCTAAACTACGCCAAGGCTGAAGACTACGAGCAAGCAGCCGCGACTAGAGATAAGATGCAAACGCTTAAAAATATGCAAACAAAGGTCGAGGTCGATCTTGCTAAGCTTGAGGACTTTGAGGCCTACTCGGTCGCTTGTGTGCATGATATGATCTGCGCAGTGAGATTTAGCGTGCAAAGTGGCAAGATAACAGGCGTAAAAACCGATATCACGCAGGCTAAAAACGCTCAAAAAGATGAGATAAACGAGGCTTATAAGCAGGCCATTTTAAAAAGCTTTATCGCTGGTCAGCCAATAATCAGCACCAAAATTTACGTCCATGAAAACTTTGAAGATAGCGAGCTTGTTGAAGAAATTTTAAACGAGAGATTTGGGCGTAAATTTAGCATCACTTGCCCAAAAATAGGCGATAAGCGTAAAATTTGCGAGATCGCAACCAAAAACGCCGAAGTTAGCATCGAAAAATACCTAAAAACACACGATAACGAGCTACTAAACGAGATAAAAGAGTATTTTAATCTAGCTCACACGCCTTACGTGGTCGAAGCCTACGACAACTCGCACCTTTTTGGCGAGGCAAGTGTCGGGGCGATGGTGCGCTATGAGCATGGAGAGTGGGCGAAGCAAAACTACCGCCACATGCATCTAAGCTCTAAAAACGACTACGATCAGATGAGAGAGAGCCTCACTGCTAGAGCGCTTAGGTTTGACAAGCTTAGTCCGCCTGATCTTTGGGTTATTGACGGGGGCGAAGCACTTTTAAATTTAGCCTGCGAGATTTTAGCAAGTAGCGGGGCAAACGTCGATGTGATCGCTATCTCAAAAGAAAAAATAGACGCCAAAGCTCACCGCGCAAAGGGCGAGGCGAAAGATAAAATTTATACAAAAAATGGCAGCTTTAGCCTAAGTACGAGCGATAAAAAGCTGCAGTTTTTCCAAAAGATGCGTGATGAGAGCCATAGATTTGTCATCAGTTTTCACAGAAAAACAAGGCAGAAAAACGATATGCAAAGATCAGTGCTAAGACAAGCTGGCGTTTCTGAGGGCAGTATCGCGAAATTAATCAGCTTTTACGGAAGTTTTGATAAAATCAGCGAAGCAAATTTAGACGAAGTGGCAAAAATAACAAACAAAAGCGTAGCAGCAAAGCTTTTAACGCTCAAAGAAGGAAATTTGAAGTGATAATATACGACAAAAACGGTCAAATTTTAGCGATGGGAGATATCTCTCTTGGTCTGCTTGAATTTAAAGATATAAGGGAGTTTTTAAGCGAACATAAAGACATTGACGAGCTAGTTTTAGACTACAAAGAGTCTGGAGTTTTTATAGATTATCTAGCTAAAAGACCAAATTTAAGAGTAAATTTAAAGACCAAAAACGGCAAAATTTTAAATGCTACGCTTAAATTTTCAAAGATCAGCTCAGTAAAAAATGAAGAGTATTTTGAGCTTTTAATCCTCGATCAAACAGAAATTTACAGCCAAAACCAGCAAGCTGCGATGAAAGCAAAGACAAAGCTTCGCTTGCCAAATTTAAAGGTCGATGAAAAAGAGCTTTTGGATAAAGAAGAAGAGATCTTAAACGAGAGCTGGTTTAGCGAGACAGCTAGCTTTTTAAATTTAAGCAAAAGCGAGTTTGCGACCTATCTTGGTATATTTTTAAGCAAAGCCAAAGACAAGATGATCTTTATCCAAAGTGCGGTGCAAGCGCGAGATACTAAATTTTTAGAAGAGAGCATAAGGATATTAAAAGAGCCAGCGCTAAATTTAAAGATCACTCCGCTTGTGGCAAATTTCGATGCGCTACTTACCAGACCAAACAAGATTAAAAAAATCGCTCAGATAAATGAAAGACTAAGCGAAATAAGCACACTTTGCAATAAATTTTCAAAAAGGCTTGGCAATGAGGGTTAGTAAATTTTTAGTTCTTTTGCCGATATTTTTGGCAGCTTTCGCTTGCTTTTATAGTGGCGCGCTCTACTTTGATAAATTTAGGATCTCTTATGGCATAAATAGCGAGGTAAAAAGAGAAAGTTTGATAAGAAAAACCTTAGATGCGATCGTTTCAGAAAGAATTGCTTACGAAAGATATAGTCAAACTAGGTCACCTCAAGATGAAGCGGCTTTAAGAGAGGCAAATGCTGCTAAGAATTTGTTTGTAAAAAGTTTATCAAACACTCTTTCTAACACACCAGATGATAAAAGGATAAGAGATAGGCTAAATGAAGTTTTAAAAAACGCAAATGCAAGTTGGGAGAGCTCTAATCTCTCGTTTCTTAGCTTTGTTGAGTTAGCAAATTCTGCTGTTGAAAGTGGGCAAATTTTATTTAGAGATGTTGCTTTAGACATTGATATCAAGCGTCATATACTCTCTTTACTTAGAACCTATGAGCTGCTTCAAAACGTAAATACCACAAAAGAGCACATCTTGGCCGTGCTTATGGGTAAAGAAAAAATTACCGAAAGTTCGCTAAAACAATCTCTAGATAGCCTTAAATACAACGATATAAATGCAAATTTACTCCCAAATGGCGACATAAAAGACAACATAATAAGAGATATAGATAGGCTTGATAATATAGAGATCTCTCAGGGCTATGACGAGATCCGCCTTAAGCTAAAGCTAAAAAATGAGCTAACACGTGATGAAATTTTACAGATATATACCTTTGAAAGCAATAGAGCCAAGCTCTTTAGCAAGATAGCAAATGTCTTAAGTGACGAGCTAAAGAGACTAAATGATAACTTTAGAGTAAAGGTGCTTAGTCTAACATTTTTGATGTTTTTTCTATCGCTTTGGCTATTTTACGCTGGCTATAAAACATATATCTGGCTAAAAGCTCTAGAAAATTTAAACAAAAAAATGAGGCTTGTAAGAGATGAGGTTTTAAAAAGAGGCGATAGAAATCCACAAAATTTAATAGAAAATTTCATCGCGCTATATAAAGAGCTACTTCAAAAATATGAGCAAGAAAGAAGCTTTGCAGCGATAAAAGATAGGCTGCTAGTTAGGCTAAATAAGAAATTTTACCTCTCAAAAGAGCAAATTTTAAGCTCGGTTGCTACGCTAAAAAAAGATGAAAACGTGGTAAAAAATGAGCTTGTTTTTGAAAATTTAGAAAAAAATAGCCAGATAATCGCGATAAATTACAGCAATATAAAAGGCTTGCTTGATAGTAGAAATGGCGAAGTTGGACTAAATTTAAAGCCATTTAACCCGCAAATTTTGTTTTCAAACATACTTGAAGCGCAGATACCTTTCACGCAAGAGAAAAAGCTAAATTTCTTAACCTATCTTGACGCAAACATTAGCGACGAGCTAGAGGGAGATAGCGAGAAGATAAGCGTTGTATTTGGTTCTATCATGCAAGCTATCGTGACAAAATGCGATAAATTTGCCAACTTGATAGTGGAGATAAAAAATGTCAGCGACGCCCTTAGCCAAAGTGGTCTTTTGCTCATCGAAACAAAGATAAGGACAAATCAAATTTTCATAAATGAAGAGCAGATAAAGGCTTTAAGCGCAGAAGATGAAAGCGAGATAAACGATGAAGAGAGCGAGTTTTATCTCAGACTTGCTAGCTTTTATCTAGGGCTTTTTAACTCAAACCTTGATATAAGCACGCTTGGCGGAGCTGGCAATGAGTTTAAATTTATCCTTAGCCTAAAAAAGGTGCAAAAACTGCAAAATTTCAGCCTAAATCACGAGCTAAGGATCGCATATCTGCCTGATATAAATGCAAAATACAATGAATTTTTCGCAGCTACTTTAGAAGATATGGGGCTTAGGTTTCAAAATATTATCTCAAACAACCAAGCACTAGCGAAAAACTATGACATCGTCTTTGCAAGGCAGAGTGCTAGTAAAAATATAAATATAAAAAATGCGGTCTTGCTAAAAGATCCGCTCACGCCACTTAGCGTTGCGCGGCTTGTCTATATGGAGAAGAACAAGGGCGAGAGCTTGACTGAAGAGAAAGTGCTCTTTTTACTATGCGATAAAAATCCGCTTAGTCTTGAGATGTTTTCGCGCGCTTTTAGCTTCTTAGACTGCGAAGTCATAGGCGTTAGCAGCCATAAAGAGCTTAAGCAAGCACTACTTTTAAATAGGTTTAACGCGGTTTTTATCGATGCTTCATTTTTTGAAAATGGCGTGGCAAATTTCGTAAAAGAGATAAGATCGCTACAAGAAGAGAAGATAAATTTAGTCGCTGTGGTCTCAAACACCTCAAATATCCCTGAAAGAGAGCTGCTACCTGCTTTTGACGAGAAGATTAGAAAGCCTTTTAGCAAAGATGATCTAAATCAAATTTTGCCTAAATTTATCAAAAACTATAAGCCAAGCAAGGAAAATAGATACTTTAGCAAAAATGAAAATATAGTGATTTACAAGAGCACGAAGCTTGAAAATAAGATATTTGCTGGTGCTCTTGGTGAGTTTCAAAACACGCTTGAGGTCGCAAATAGCTTTAGCGAGCTTTTGATAAAGATAAAGACAAAACCTTGCTCGCTAGCGCTTGTGGATGAAACGGCGGAGGGCTTTGATATAAAAGAGCTTTTAGCTACGATATCTGAGCTTAGAGCTGGGCTAAAGCTGGATGCTAGAGTGCTTCTTTTTAGCAACAACTTAGAGCTTAAAAATCAAAAAGAGTATATAAAAATCCTATCTCCAAGTGTGAGCAAGATAGAGCTTACAAACTTCGTAAAATCAGAGCTTGGCGAGATAAATTCGACCCAAAATGAACTAAAGAATAACTTTAAGTTTATAAAATTTAAGGTTTGAGTTTTTGCTTAGCCTATAAATTTAAACTAAATTTATAGGCTTGTATCTTTAGTAAATTTATGTGAGATAAAATTTAAATTTTTGCTGGGAAATTTGCCGCTTTGATTTAAAGTAGCTTGCGTTTTAGCAAAGCGATTTTAATCAAATTCTGGCTAAGGATTTGCAGGTTTTTGAATTTATTTAAGCTGCCAGTAGATCAAATTTATTATCAAAACAACATAGGTAAAAATAGAAATTTAACTAGCCTGTAAATTTTGCATCAGGCTAGCTTTGGACCAAATTTACTCTTTTATCCTACCGATCGCTTCAGCAAATTTTAGCTCTTTGTTTTCAAAGAGGTTGTACTCGATCGCATCTTTTTCACTAAGTATGACGATGGTTGAGCCAAGCTCGAAATTTCCAAGACGCTCGCCCTTTTTAATGTGTAAATTTTCATACTCATAAATTTGCGTAAAATTTGCCATCGCATTTGTTTGGATGCGATCATCAAAGCAAAATTTCATCTTACCAACGTTTAGCGCACCCACAAAAACTAGCCAAAGTTTTTTGCCATTTTTCATCTCACAAAGTAGCGCCACACGCTCGTTTTTGGTATAAAGGCTATCGACCTTGCCAAGCCATTTTACCGCCACACTGTAAAGCTTACCTGGGATATAGACCGCTTTTTTTATCGTAATATCGCAAGGTGCATGATAGTGATGATAGTCTTTTGGGCTAAGATAGATATTAGCAAAGTCAAACTCGCCATCAAGCTCGCCCTGCCCCAAAAGCTCCTTTAAGCCATAACTCATGCCTTTTATACTAAAAGCTTCTAGCTCTTTTGTGGTACCAAAGCTAAGGCAGGTACCATCAACAGGACTTATAAATATCTCATCTGCTGCATCAAATTCTCTTGGCTTCAAGAGCTCTCTGGTAAAAAGTTCGTTTAAATTTTTATACTCATTTGCTGGCTTAAACTCGCTCATATCGATCTTAAATAGCTTTACATAAAAGGAGTTGATAAGCTCTTGAAGCGGCTTGAAAAAGTTTATTTTTGCTACCTTGCCAAAAATTTGAGAAAAGAGATTGTCCTTGTTCATTTTAGTCCTTGCTTAAATTTAAAATAGCGATCTCACTAGGAGCAAATATCCTAACCGGAGGTCCCCAAAATCCTGCACCGCTACTAACATAAGCTTGCATTTTATCATTAATCTTATAAAGCCCATGTAAAAAACCTTGATCCAGCAAGACTAGGATACTAAAAGGGAAAATTTGCCCAGCGTGCGTGTGACCGCAAAGCACTAGATCAACATCTTTTTGCATAGTTTTTATAAATTTTGGCTGATGAGAGAGTAGAATGGTCGGTAGATATGGATCACATCCTGCTAGCGCTTCGTCTAAATTTGGCTCTAAATTTTTAAACCTTATGCCAGCTAGATCATAGACCCCAGCTAAATTTATGCCAGCTATTTTTTCATTTTTATTGCCAAGCACCCTAATGCCTAGAGCGCGAATTTTTTCTAGTATCTCATCAACTCCGTGATAGTATTCGTGATTGCCAGGGACATAAAAGGTGCCGTAGGTGCTTTTAAGATTTTTTAATGGATCCAAAAAATCCCCTATAAGCTCAGCTCTCATATCAACCAAGTCGCCAACTATCACCACCAGGTCTGGTCTAGCTAAATTTATCTCTTTCACAAGCTCAGCCACGAAGTCCTTTTGCAAAAACTCACCAATATGCACATCGGTTATCATGGCTATTTTTAGATCACTTTGTAAATTTTTTATTTTTATACTAATCTGTCTGATCTTTGGCGGAGTAAGTGCGTTAAAAATTCCTTTCAAAAAGCAAGCAACTACAAAAATGACAAATGTCACATCAAAGCAAAATTTAATAAATTTTCGTCTTGTGGGATTAAAATGAGCTTTTAAACAAATGGATCTAACAATATCATAAAACAAACTAACACCAAATAGAAATAGAGAAAAACCAATGAGCGTTCCTGCTATCAGATAGAGCTCTATATTTAAAAAAGAAAATCTTAATTGAAGAACAAATACAAACTCAAGCACACTAATAATATAGAAAAATATGCGAATTTTTTTAAGATGCGGTGTAAAAAACGATACCTTTTTTATAAAACGTTTGTATGAGTATAAATTTGTAAGAACACTAAAGGTAAGTGCCCCGATAATAATCCGAAAAAGTCCCAAAATATCTCCTTGAAAACAAAGATTATATTTTATATTTTTAAATTTACATTATAAATTTTATTAATTATTTAGAATAATTTGCAGTGCTAAGCTGTATGATTTTATAATTTAAATTTACAGAAATGGTTGTTAAAAAATGTTTGTTTTAGGATAATAGCTAAAAGATAAAATTTTGGAATTTAAAAATAAAAAGGTGGGAAAATTCCCACCTTAAAAAGAATTACTGGACTTTGCCAGACTCAATTCTTTCTTTATAGATTTTGCGAAGTTTTCTAATGTCGTTCTTAACTTCGAATACACCATGCCAGTGTGAGTAGTCAGGGCCACCCATTAGAGCGCCTTGTCTCATACGACGACCTTCATGGTGCCACATATGATAGTAGACATCTTGGAATTCATCTGACCAAGCATCTTCTAGTAGTAGGTTTTTAGCTTTCAACTCTTCAAGCATCTTAGTTGCTTCAGCGCTATAAACGTTATAAAGCTCTACTTGTTTATCACCCATAATGAAGAAGTTATCTGTGTGAGTTGGTGTATGGCAAGCTTTACAAACTAGTTTCATCTCAGCACGTGCTTTTTCAGGATCGCCACTTGGGTGACCTGCTAGAGGTGTTCCTATGTTTAGTTTGCCAGTTTTTTCGTAAATAGTAGCAGCTTGTTCATCACCAGCTGTTCTTAGCTTACTGCTTATGCCCCATAGGTTCCATTTTAGTCTTCTTGAAACGTTGTGAGTTGTTGTTGTTTCACCAACACCACTCATGTGGCAAGCTGCACAAGTTGGAGCTCTAAAGTCTGGTACATCCCATGTATCAGGAGCAGCATCAAAGTTCCATTTGTGAGCTTCGCTGTTATAGATATGTCCGTGCATTGAGTTGTTAAAGATCTCAATATCTGGGTGATCAGGTCCAAGGTGGCAAGATGCACAAGCAGCTGGTTTTCTAGCTTCAGCTATGCTAAATGTGTGTGCGCTGTGACATGATTTACAGTTACCTACGCCACCATCTGGATAAACATTGCCTATACCATAGTTTGGCCAAGTCTCTTTAGTAGGTTTGTGATTAGCATCAAGTTTAATAACTGTACCGTGGCATTGAGTACAACCAGTGGCATCTGGAGCCATTTTAAAGTCAGGATGATCTGCTCCCTCATAGTGATACATTAGTTTCACCATTGCAGGATTAGCATACATTTGCATAGCAGCTCTTGCGTGACCGCTCTTTACTAGTTCATCGACTTCGTTTTCGTGGCACTTAGCACAAGTTTTTGGGCTAACTAGCATTGAAACATGGTTGTTAGAATCTTTTGGATGCACCTTAACTGAAGCCATAGGATTATCTGCATTTACAGAGTGGCAATCCATACAACTTACGCCAACGTGAGCGTGGCGACTATTTTTCCAATCGGCAACTATGCCGGGTGTCTTTTCAGCGTGGCACTCAACACAGCTTTTTGATAAGTCTGACATTTTGTGAGCAACTTTAATGTTTTTTACAACATTAAGGTTTAAAGCGTCAGATTTATTTGCATCCATGTTTGCGGCAAAGCCAAAAGACATTAGACAGGCTAATAACATTAGCGACTTTTTAAACATCTCTCCTCCTTACTTGGTTTTATTGTTTTCTTGTTTTTTAATTGCTTCAAATTTATCGATTTGTAGTCCTAAATTCTTGTGACCAACGTGCTCGTGGCAATCAACACATGATTTTTTATTAGGATTTCCAAAAACGAAATAATCTCTATGTGGCAAGAATGATTTACCAGCTTGAATAACATTTTTTAAATTTGAGTGGCAAGTCAAACATCCACTATCATAGACAAAGTGAGATGCATGCTCGCGTTTTTTACGCCAGTCGATCTTGTCTGTATCTGTAAAAAATGTCTTATAGCCATCATTTATCGATACTTTAAGTTTTGTAAGTACATAGGTATAGGCACTTGTATGATTTAGGTGACAGGCTGAACATTCAGCTTTTATGCCAAGCTTGTTATTGCCGCCGTGCGCATCTTCATGATATGCAGCATTCATAGGATCCATCGTGTGGCAAATAGTACAGATGTAGCCGCTACCAGTCGCGTGAAGTGCATCAGCAATACCCATAGACGCAATAAGTCCGATCACAATGCCGATAACAACAGATGACCAAACAAAAAATTTCTTCTTAACTTCAGCCAAAATTTCCTCCTGAATTTATCAATATATCGTAAATTTTTACGAAAATTTTAGGTGAATGTTATCCAAAAAAATATAAATTTTTTCTTTAAGTAAATGAAAATATTTATTTGATATTAACTTTCAATAAGAATAAATTTCTTGTAGGCCACCTACATCTTTTTCCAAAATTTGGTTCTTCTCATCAAGTTTAACCAAACCATTTGTTTTAAATTTATTTAAAATCCTCGAAAAAGTTTCTGGAGTCATATTGAGTATTGATGAAATTTTTGTATGCTTTAGCTCATTAAATAGATCTTCGTGATTTAAAATAAATCTAGCCACCTTCTCTTCGGAGCTTAGTATTAGTTCTTGGTGGAGTAAATTTGTAGTTATTCTTATCTTTTGAGCCATTGATTTTAGAAATTTCATGCAAATTTCTGGCTTTGTTAAAAATTGTGCTTCAAATTTTTCATAATTTATCTTTAAAACCTCGCCAGAGATAGTAAAAATGGCGCTCGCTGGATAAGGGATATTTTCAAAATTTACGACTTCAGCTACAAAATTCATAGGTGCAAGCTGGTGGATAAAAATTTCCTTGCCATTTGCCGTAGTTTTATAAAGCTTAACTGAGCCAGTTATCAAAAACGTAAGCCACTTTGGCTCCTCGCCTTCTATAAATAAAAACTCGCCTTTTTTATATTTTTTAACAACACTGATTGCTTCAAGTTTAGCTAGGTCCTCTGCGTCAAGGCCTTGGAAAAATGGGATCTGTTCTATCATATTTTACTCGCTTTTAAGATAAAAAAGCATTTTAGCATAAAAAATAGGACAAAATTTAACGGATTTCAAAGGGAGCTTTCTCCCTTTGATTAAAGAAATTATTTTTTAAGAAGATCTCTGATCTCAGTTAGAAGTGCTATATCAGCTGGAGTTTCAGGCTCTGCAGGAGCTGCCTCTTCTTCTTTTGGTAGTTTATTTTTAAGTGTATTTAAAGCTTTGATGACGCAAAAGATACAAAAAGCAATGATTAAGAAATCAACCATTGTTTGTATAAATGAACCATAGTTTATCGTAACAGCTGGCGCACCCTCTGCTGCTTCTTTTAGTGTTAGCTTAAGATCAGTGAAATTTACACCGCCTGTTACAACACCAACAACTGGCATGATAATATCACCAACCAGTGATGAGACAATCTTTCCAAATGCTCCACCGATAACAACACCAACTGCCATATCTATGACATTTCCACGCATTGCAAATTCTTTAAATTCGCTTATAAAACTCATTGCTTTCTCCTATAAATAGTTAAATTTTCGTGCGGATTTTATAAAAACTATGCTTTGCTTAGCCTAAAAATTTAAAATTACATAACTTTAAATTTATCAAGCTAGTGTTATAATCCAAACTTCAAATTTAACGTAAGGAATGAGCTTATGTATCGTTTTGCACCCTCTCCGACAGGAGATATGCACATAGGAAATTTACGTGCTGCTATTTTCAACTATATTTGTTCTTTGCAAGATAAAAGTGGCTTTATTTTACGCATAGAAGATACCGACAAAGAGCGAAATATCGAGGGAAAAGAGAAAGATATCTTAGAAATTTTAAGCAAATTTGGCATAAAACCAGAGCAAATTTACATCCAAAGTGAAAATTTAAAATTCCACAGACAGCTTGCATCAAAGCTTCTCATCGATAAAAAGGCCTTTGCCTGCTTTTGCACCGAAGAAGAGCTTGAGGCAAAAAAACAAAAAGCAAAAGAGCAAGGCGTGGCATATAGATATGACGGCACATGCGAGAGGCTAAGCGACGCTGAAGTTTTAAACTGCGAGAAACCATTTGTTATCCGCATGAAAAAACCAACACGCACGATGAGCTTTACAGACGCGATAAAAGGCGAGCTAAGCTTCGAGCCAGACGCAGTTGATAGCTTTGTCATCATGAGAGCGGACAAGACGCCAACATATAACTTCGCATGCGCAGTAGATGATATGCTTGAGGGCGTGACCTTTGTCATACGCGGCGAGGATCACGTGAGCAACACACCAAAGCAAGACCTCATACGCGAGGGGCTTGGCTACACCGGCAAGATGAACTATGCGCATTTGCCTATCCTTTTAAATATAGAGGGCAAAAAAATGAGCAAACGCGAGAACGAATCAAGCGTCAAATGGCTCTTTGAGCAGGGATTTTTACCTGAGGCGATCGCAAACTATTTGATACTTCTTGGCAACAAAACTCCAACTGAAATTTTTACGATAGAAGATGCAGTAAAGTGGTTTGATATAACTAAAATTTCACGCTCACCTGCTAGATTTGACGTGAAAAAACTTGAGCAGATAAATAGAGAGCACATCAAGCTTGCTTCAAAAGAGCGCATAAAAGAGATCTTTGGCGTGGATGATAGCAAGGTGGAGCTAGTTAAATTTTACACTCAAGAAAGCTCACTAGTACCTGAGATAAAGGCAAAAGTAGATGCTATATATTCGCCAAAAATAGCTCCAGATGAGTACAAAAACGAATTTGAGATTATAAAAAAAGCAGCTCTAAATTTAAAAACTTGCGAAACATTTGATGAGTTTAAAAAAGAGCTTATGAGCGCTACGAATTTAAAAGGCAAAAACTTTTTCATGCCGCTACGTGCGCTGCTTACAAACGACCTTCACGGCCCTGAGCTTAGCGAGCTCTATCCACTCATCAAAGATGATCTAGGCAAAATTTTAATCTAGGAGCAAAAATGATACTTTCCACTCTATTTTCAGCGATCGCAAACATTTTGCACCTCATCATCACGGTCTATACGTGGATCGTCATTGCAGCGGCTCTCATTAGCTGGGTCAAGCCTGATCCTAGCTCGCCAGTCGTGCAGCTACTTTACAGGCTGACTGATCCTGTTTATAGCTTCATCAGACGCTACATCAAAACAGAATTTAACGGCATCGATTTTGCCCCGCTCATCGTGCTTTTAGCACTTCAACTCATAGATCAATTTTTAATAAGGCTTTTATTTGTTTTTGCTGCGTCACTTTAGTATCCTCTCTTTAGCCTATGTTGCTCTTTTAGCTAAAATTTACACCTACGAGGAGCTAAAAAACGAGCCAAAAAGCCTTGCAAAAGACTACTATATAAACCGCCTTATAAACGAGGGCAGCTACACAAAGGAGCAGATAGCTGAGCTTTCACGCGACGTTTTTAGAAAAAGTGGCTTAGTTCAAAAATCAATCAATAAAATTTTACCTCCCAAAGCAGCCCCTAGCAAGTGCCCTGGCATAAACGCAAGCAACATCACAACTGCTAGCTTGGCTTGCCAAAATTTACTAACAACGATGAGCTTTTCTCTAAAGCTTGATAGCAAAACTCGTGAAATTTTAGCGGCAAATCTTGCAAGCACAAATCCAGAAAAAGCTAGAATTTTACGCACTTTAAACGAGCCAAACCCAGCTCTTAGCTTTGCAAATGCAAACGATACAAAGAGCTTTTTAGAGCTTTTTAACGCTTCAAACCCGCAAAGTAAAAGTGCTCTTTTTAGCGTAAATTTTGAAGCAAATTTTATGAACAAGCTCTACATGCAAAAGGGCTTTACAAATTTATTAAACGATGTAGTCTTTAATAAAAAATATGAAAGCTTTAGAAGAAATTTACTTAGCATAGATCCAGCTGTAACTGAAAAAAGCGACGCATTTACACTTGGGCTAAACGCCATCTTGCTTGGTCAAAATGACGTTGCATTTAGTTTTTTCACAAGAGCTAAAAACACCTTTGATAGGGCTTGGCAAAGAGACAATGCCACATTTTGGCAGTATGAACTAAGCGGCGATGAGAGCTTTTTAAAAGAGCTAAGTGCTAGCAAAGATGCAAATATCTACTCACTTTACGCAAGAGATTTGGTCGGTGGCGAGCCACTTGAGGTGATAGTGCCAAGGCCTAGCAAGCAAAATATTGAAAATTTTGATGTAAGCGATCCGTTTTTATGGAACAAAACCGCAGCTCTTGCAAAAGATATGAACGCCACGCAAGCAAGCGAATTTGCTATGAAATTTTACACAAACGAGAGCATCGGCGCATACGCATACTTTATGCAAAAGGCGCATGGCTGGGAGAAGCAGTACTTTTTGATGCCAAACTCGCCTGAGCTTGAGGGCATCAGCACTGAGCGAAAGTCGATGATCTACGCACTAGCAAGACAAGAGAGCCTCTTTATCCCAAGTGTCGTTTCTACCTCTTACGCCCTTGGCATGATGCAGTTTATGCCATTTCTTGCAAATGCGATTGGCAAAAAAGAGCTAAAAATTCCAAATTTTGATCAAGATGATCTTTTTAAAACAGATGTTGCATTTAAATTTGCAAATCATCACCTAAACTATCTTGATAAATTTCTTTATCATCCGCTCTTTACGGCCTACGCGTATAACGGCGGTATCGGTTTTACCAAAAAAGTCATCACAAGAGATGATATGTTTAAAGAGGGGAAATTTGAGCCGTTTTTATCGATCGAGCTAGTCCCAGTGGCTGAGACTAGAAACTACGGCAAGAAGGTGCTTGCAAACTACGTGATCTATATGGCGCTTAATGGTTCCAGTATAAAGATTTCGCAACTTTTCGAAAATTTAACAAAACCGGCTTTGACTGATAAATTTCGAAACTAAGTGCGAGATCGTCGCTTTGCTTACTTGGTGCGGTCACTTCGTAATAGACCGCCCAAGGCATAGAAAATCCAGCAAATTTAAGCATCTCGTCACTTTCATCAAGCAGCCTTGCATTTGTGGCATTTGAGTCGCCATTTACCTTTATGTTGCTCAAATTTTGCGCATGCTCTTTTGGGTTTATCGCTACTAAAAAGTGCTCTTTACTCTCGTCTAAATTTGAGTTATATATAGGATTTAAATAGGTTGCAATTATAAGCGTTCTATCGGTGCCATCGATGATCTCACTCTTGCTTGTGTAGGCTAAAAGCTCATTTTTTAGTGGCTCATGCACGATCACTTTTTGATCAGCGCAGCCAAATATCATCAAAATAAATATAAAAAATAGTGTAAATTTTCTCATAAAAAACTCTTAAAACATTAAATTTTCTCGCATTTTAGCATTTTATTTTTTAAATTTCACTCATAAATTTTAAAGCCAATATGAGCTATAATCGCAAGAAATTTTAACGAAAAAGGCTCTTATGAAAAGACTTGCCATTGCTTTTTCTGGCCCTTCAAACAGCGGAAAAACGACGCTTATCTTAAAAGTAGCAAAAAAATTTATAGATGATGGGCTAAAGGTCGTTGTAGTCAAGCACGACCCAGGCGACAAGGCCAAATTTGACGTTGAAGGCAAGGATAGCTTTAAATTTTCTCAGGCAGGAGCCGACGTAGTCGTGATGAGTCCGACTAGAACGACTTACTTTTCGCAAAGCTCGCAAGGCATAGACGAGGTCATAAGGATGATCGGCGAGTTTGACATGCTCTTAGTCGAGGGGCTAAAGACACTGCCACTGCCAAGACTAAGCGTCTTTAGAGGTGAGATTGATGAAGCATATCTTAGCTTTTCAGACGCGATCGCCACTTATAAAAAGCAGATCCCATACGAGATCACAAATCTAAATTTAGACGATATAGACGCCATTTGTGCGTGGATAATCAAAAATGCAAAGGCTGTATAATGCAAGAACTAAACCAAATTTTTAACACCATTAAAGATATCGCAAAAGAGATAAGCGAGGTCATAAAATACGCCGATCTTGGCTACACAACTCACGAAAACGCAACTGGCGACACCCAGCTAAAGCTTGACGTCAAAAGTGACGAGATCATCACAGCTAAATTTAAGCAGCTTTCATGCGTAAAAGCGCTAATTAGCGAAGAGAAAGAGGATGAGCTTGAGATAAATAAAAATGCTAAATTTATCATCGCTTACGATCCGCTTGATGGCTCAAGCTTAGTTGATGTAAATTTCGCCGTTGGCTCGATCTTTGGCATCTACGAAGACGAGGTAAAACCAGAAAATTTAATAGCCGCAGCTTACAGCATCTATGGTCCAAGGCTTGAGCTAGTAATTGCTGAGAAAAAGGGCGCTTTGCCTAAATTTTATAGGCTTGGCAAAGATGGCGAGTTTAAATTTGTAAAAGAGCTTGAGCTAAAAGAAAAAGGCAAGCTAAACGCCACTGGAGCTACGCAAAAAGGCTGGAGCCAAACGCATAGAAACTTCATAAACGAGCTATTTAACGAGGGCTACAGGCTAAGATACTCAGGTGCGATGGTGAGCGATTTGCATCAAATTTTACTAAAAGGCGGCGGTCTTTTTAGTTACCCAGCAACGAGCGATCATCCAAATGGCAAGCTAAGGGTTGTCTTTGAGGTGCTCCCTTTTGCCTTTATATATGAAAACGCAAAGGGCGCAACCTCAAACGGCAAAAACCAAACACTCTTTGATATAAAAATAGAAAAAATTCACCAAACTACGCCATGCTTCTTTGGCTCACGTGATGAAATTTCTCTTTTGCATAAATTTTACGAGCAAAAATAATGCAAGAAGCACAAGCAAACGAGCCACTTGACGCATTTGAACTAGCCCTAAAACAAAAGGCTAAAATCATGCAAGAGTGCCAAGAGCAAAAAGGTCGCAAAAGCTGTTTTAACTGCGAGGCATTTTTTGACTGCGAGACGAGGATAGAGTATGTAAATAGCTGCTACAACTCGATGTCAAAAGGCAACACCGGCAGTGACGGCGGATTTGATTTTTAAATTTAAAGGAAAAATATGAAAGAAAAAGCTTATATAACTACTCCGATATACTATGTAAATGACGTACCACACATCGGCCACGCCTACACGACTATCATCGCTGACACACTAGCTAGATTTAACCGCTTGCAAGGCAAAGATACCTACTTCATGACTGGCACAGACGAGCATGGTCAAAAGATCGAGCAGGCAGCTCGCGCTAGAGGCAAGACGCCAAAAGAGTACGCAGACGAGATCAGTGCGAAATTTAGATCGCTTTGGGATGAATTTGAGATAAGCTACGACCACTTCATAAGGACAACCGACGAAGAGCACAAGCAAACCGTGCAAAATGTCTTTGAAAAGATGCAAGCAAACGGCGATATCTACAAGGGCGAATACGAGGGCTTTTACTGCGTTAGCTGTGAGACATTTTTCAACCAAAGAGACCTGCTTGAAGACAACCGCTGTCCAGACTGCGGCCGCGTGACATCTTTGGTTAAAGAAGAGAGCTACTTTTTTAAGCTTTCAAAATACGAAGACGCACTTTTAAAATGGTATGAAAACGACGAGCTTTGCGTCATCCCAAAGGGCAAGAAAAATGAGGTCGTAAGCTTTGTAAAAGGCGGATTAAAAGACCTCTCTGTGACAAGAACGAGCTTTGACTGGGGCATAAAGCTACCAAAGAGCGCAAACGACGACAAGCACGTTATGTACGTCTGGCTTGACGCGCTCATAAACTACTTAACAACACTAGGATACTCAAGAGATAACGCTAGAATGGACTTTTGGCCGCATACGACACACATCGTTGGCAAGGACATTTTGCGCTTTCATGCGGTTTATTGGCCGGCATTTTTGATGAGCCTTGGCTTGCCACTACCAAAACACGTCGCAGCGCACGGCTGGTGGACGATAGATGGCGAAAAGATGAGCAAAAGCAAGGGCAACGTCATAAACCCAAGAGAGGTCGCAAACGCTTATGGACTTGAAAATTTCAGATACTTTTTGCTTAGAGAGGTGCCGTTTGGACAAGATGGTGACTACAGCCAAAAAGCCTTGATCGAGCGCATAAACTCAGAGCTTGGCAACGGACTTGGCAACTTGCTAAGCCGCATAGTAGGCATGAGCGCAAAGTATAGCGACTACAAGATCGACTCAAAAGATGTGATCAAATTTCACAAAGCCGAGCTTGATGAGGCGAAGGGCTATCTTGATGAGGCAATTAAAAATTTAGAAAATTTAGCGACAAACCGCTATTTAGAGGATATTTGGAAGGTTATAACGCTTGCAAACGCGGCCGTTGCGAAGTATGAGCCATGGTCGCTCGTAAAAGCTGGCAAAAGTGACGAGGCAAACGCACTTGTGGCACTTTGCGCAAATTTACTTGCAAAAGTGGCGATACTACTTAGCCCAGCTATGCCAAAAACTTGCGCCAAGATAGCTGATACGCTTGGATTTAGCATAGATACAGCTTCTTACGAAGGTCTTGTATTAAAAAATGAAATTTCAAATTTTGTGGCAAAAGCTACAGAGCCACTCTTTCCAAGGATAGAAAAAGAGCTAATGGGCGAGGCTAGCAAGCCAAAAGAAGAAGCAAAAGTAGAGGCAAAAGCTGAGCCAAAAGAGGAGAAAAAAGAAGAAGGTATCATTAGCATCGATGACTTTGCCAAAATAGTGATAAAAGTAGGAGAAGTGCTCGAGTGCGAGAGAGTTGAGGGCAGTGAGAAGCTGCTTAAATTTAAGATAGATCTTGGCGAGGAGCAGCCACGTCAAATTTTATCAGGCATCGCCAAATACTACGAGCCTAGCTCGCTTGTGGGCAAGCAAGTTTGCGTTTTAGCAAATTTAAAAGAGCGAACGATGATGAAAAAATATGTCTCACAAGGCATGATCCTAAGCGCATCAGACGGCTCGCTAACGCTTCTTGGCACGCAGGGCAAGGTCAAAAATGGCGCGATCGTTGGCTAAATGACGATAGAAAATTTAACCCACATAATAAATGGGCAAATTTTAAACAACCCAAGCATCTCAAGCGTGACTAGCTTCGCGTTTGAGGCTAAAAATATAAAACGAGGCTACGCTCTCATCGCCACGCAAAGCGATCAGATCGCACCTGCGATAAAGCAAGGCGCCTACGCTATCATCAGCGAAGAGGAGATCACGCCAAGCGACGATGAGATAGCCTTTATCAAGGTAGCAAGCCTGCAAACGGCTATCATCAAGCTAATGCGCTTTGAGGCGATCCACAAAAATATCAAATTTTGCGCGGTCAATCCCTTCATAAAAGCGCTTTTAGAGAAGTCGCACCTTGAAAAAAATGCCCACGTCATACCTGAAAATTTAACCGAGCTTTTTTACAAAATTTTCCATGCAAATTTGTTTGACACATTTTTTAGCGACGATACAAGGATACTTCAAAGGCTCTCGCTACTTTACGAGACAGCATGGACTGACACAAACATAAGCGTGCTAAATCCAAGCTCGATCTTTTTTACAACGCTCATTTACGATGACAAATACTATCAAAATTTATCCATCCCTAGAGTTTTTGCTGGGATGTTTTGCGGACTTCTTGGCTATCTTAAGAAAAACAATATCGGCTTTAAAGTGACAGAGAGCAGGATTTCATCGCACTTTGACCCAGTATTTATCGACAAAGACTTTAAACCAGTTGGTTTTGGTAGCAGTTTTAGAGCGGTGATAGCTGAAGAAGACGAGGAGCTATTTTTGACTGAAAGTATATTTCTAAGGCGAAATTTCAGCGAAAGCGAGCTTAAATTTTGCCTGCCAAAAGATAGCACGCTAAAGGTTGAAAACGCTATTTTTTATGAAAATTTAGACGAGATAAAGAAGCTACAAAATTTCGTCTACGCCCTTGTGCTTTGCAAAAAAGAAGAACTACTTGATAGCTTAAGTCAAAGCAAAGAGCAAGGCGGACTCTTTTAAATTTAGAGCCAGAGCCTAAGCCCTGGCAGTTTTTTACTCACCTAAGAAGTATTTTAGATCAGCTTGCGCGTCGCCGCTAATTGGTCTAACGTTAAATTTATCCACTAAGAAATTTATGATCTCTTCATTGAAAAATTTAGGCAAGCTTGGTCCTACGTTGATGTTTTTGATACCAAGGCTAAATAGCGCTAGCAAGATGATGACCGCTTTTTGCTCCATCCACATTAACACGATAGAAACTGGTAGGTCATTTACTGCGATACCTGTTGCCTCGCTTAGTGCAAGAGCAATCTTAACTGCGCCGTTACTGTCGTTGCACTGGCCAAGGTCGATGTAGCGTGGTAGCTCGGTGCCTGGGACGTTGCCAAAGTCGATGTCGTTAAATCTAAATTTACCGCAGCTTGAAGTAAGTATCACGCAGTCTTTTGGAAGGCTAGCAGCTAGCTCTCTATAGTACTCACGTCCCTTGCCAGGCGCGTCACAGCCAGCGATCACGAAAAATCTGCGGATCTTACCAGTGTTTATCGCGTCTAAAATTTGAGGGGCTAAAGTTAGGATAGTTTTGTAGTGACCGCCAGTTACTAGGCTCTCGTCGCTATCAAAGCCACTAACGTCGCCACAGGCTAGTGCGCACTCGATAAGTGGTGTGAAGTCGTCGTTTTCGATGTGTTTTACGCCGTTTGTGCCTGCGATCGAGTAGCCAAATAGCCTGTCAGCGTATGTGCAGTTTGAGCGTAGTGGCACGATGCAGTTTGTTGTCATTAGTATCGCACCTTTAAATTCGTTAAATAGCTTGGTTTGGTCAAACCACGCCTTGCCGACGTTGCCTTTTAGGTGGCTATACTTGCGTAGTTCTGGGTATCCGTGAGCTGGAAGCATCTCTGAGTGAGTGTAGATGTTGATGCCTTTATCTTTTGTCGCCTCAAGTAGCGCTTTTAGAGCGTGCAAGTTGTGTCCGCTTACTAAGATCGCCTTGCCCTCGACCTTGTTTTGGCTCACTCTAACTGGTGTTGGGATGCCAAATTTAGCCGTATGAGCCTCGCTTAGCAGGTTCATCACCTCAACGCCAGCACCGCCTACTTCAAGAAGTTGTTTGATGTGCTCATCGAAGTTGAAATTTGAGTTTGTAAGCGTGAAATAAAGCGTATCAGCCATAACGCGATCAACATTGCTAGTATCAGCGCCAAGCTCGTGTGCGTGATGGCGGTATGCGCTAAGGCCTTTTAAGCCAAAAACCATCGTATCTTGCAAAAGCGCTAGCGTGTCGCTCTTGCCACAGGTGCCCATAGGCTGGCCCTTTGCACCGCATCCGTCCTCAGCGCTCATCTCGCACTGATGGCAAAACATCTTCATATCTTTCATCTTTTCTCCTTGTGAATTTAAAAATTTAAGCGGATTTTATCCTAGGTGGCTAGCCATTTTGGTTGATAGCAGTCAAGGAAAGTTAAATTTAAATTTTAGTTGTTAAGTTTAAGATTTTATGATTATGGATATCAAAATATAAATTTGAAATTTACCACAAAGACTTAATAAAATTTACAAAAAAACGATTTACATTTAAATTTTATTTAAAGGATGAAAATGAAAAATTTATTACTGGCGATATTTGCCGTCTTTATGCTTTGTGGCTGCGCTCCAAAGGGGATATTTGTGAGTTTGCCAGACGAGCAAGCGCCTTCAAGC
Source organism: Campylobacter concisus (assembly GCF_003048375.1). Taxonomy (NCBI): domain Bacteria; kingdom Pseudomonadati; phylum Campylobacterota; class Epsilonproteobacteria; order Campylobacterales; family Campylobacteraceae; genus Campylobacter; species Campylobacter concisus. Next base: position 1,472,191 of record NZ_CP021642.1, read on the forward strand.
ATTAGCAAAAAGACAAAAATTTACATCGACAGCGTCAAGGATGTGAGAGCCTTTGAAAACGACCCAAAACAAGCAAGCACCCCATCTTTATACAAGCACAATGTAAATGAAGTTAGCGCAAAAGAGAAGCAAAAATACATCGGCAGGACGAGAAATGGCTATGGCAAAGGGCTGTGGAACGTCATTTTAGAAAATAAGCAAAGGACAACTAGCGTAGTAAGGGCGCGTATCGAGGACGCCTTTAGAAGTAATGGCTACCAAGTCATAAAAAATGAAAGCGAAGTAGATAAGGATACGATAAGCGTCAATGCAAAGATAGAAAAACTTTGGACTTACTTAACGCTTGGTGCGGTAAAAGTCGGTCTAAATGCCGATATAAGCACCACTTTAAGCGTAAACAACAAGGAGCTAAGCACGGTCGTAAAACGCAAAGAAGAGTATCTTTTAGTAAATCAAAATGACTATGCAAATATCATCAAAAGCTCTTTGGCTGAGTACAAAGAGAAGCTTGCAAAACAGATAAGCGAGCTAAATTTAGAGTAAATTTTAGGCTAGCTACTAAATTTATAGTGGCTAGCTTTTAAATTTCAAGGCAAATTTCACTTTTTATAAGGGATTTTATCAACGGCGTTTGCTTTTTTAAAGCCATTTAGCCTTAGCCTACAACTATCACAAAGCCCGCACGCCTCATCCTCGCTCTCGTAGCAGCTCCATGTGAGCTCTATTGGTGAGCCAAGCTCAAGCGACTTTGAGACGATATCAGCCTTGCTTAAATTTACAAGCGGCGTGATGATCTCACAAGAAAACTCAGCCGACGTGCCTAAATTTATCGCCTCATTTATGCTTTTTATAAAGCTCTCTTTGCAGTCAGGATACCCAGAACTATCCTCCTCGACCACGCCTATGTAGATCGCCTGCGCCCCCTCTTTTTCAGCAAGTGCTGCGGCGATTGAGATAAATACGCCATTTCTAAACGGTACGTAGGTGTTTGGCACGTCCTTGCTAACGCCATCTTTTCTTATCTGCAGGCTCTTATCAGTTAGCGAATTTCCGCCTATTTGAGCGATGAAGCTAACGTCTAAATTTATCTTTTTAACCACGCCCAGTCGCTCACAGATCTCGTCAAACGCGCGCTTTTCACGCTTCATAGTTCTTTGGTTATAGTCAAAATGAAGTGCGACCACATCATATCCAGCCCTCTTTGCCATCACAGCGCAAAGCGTGCTATCCATGCCGCCGCTCATTATACAAACTGCTTTTTTCATATTTTGCCCTTTAAATTTGCTAAAATTATACAAAAATTTACTAAGGACAAGCCAAAAATGATACTTTGCGAAGAGAGTTATCCAGAAATTTTAGATCAAATTTGCTCATATCTAACGCCTGGAGAAGTTGAGCTTCTATTTATCAACAAAGATGAGATGAGAGAGCTAAACAGATCTGAGCGTGGCATAGATAAAACCACTGACGTCTTAAGCTTCCCCCTTGAGCTTGTCATACACGCCCCACTTGGCTCAATCGTCATAAACAAAGATATGGTAAAAGAAAAAGCTGCCGAGCTAAATCACAGCGAAGAGGCCGAAACTGCACTACTTTTTACACATGGCTTGCTACATATCTTGGGATATGATCACGAAAAAGATGATGGGCAGATGAGGGAGAAAGAGTGCGAAGTGATAGCTAAATTTGACCTGCCAAAGAGCCTAATCGTAAGAAGCGAGGACGTTAGGCTCATTGATCTTATAAACAAAAAGGGCTGATAAAGCCCCTACATTATTTTGTCTCTAAATTTTCAACTTTTGGCGCAAAAGCCTTGTTTATCTTTCTTATCCAGATAACAAGCGAGATAAATAAGATGAAGTAAAGGACGTAGCTAGCGATAGGCCAGCTGGTACTTGTGCCGCTATCTTTTATCGAGATCGCGTTTCTAAACTCATTTAGCATAGAAATTCTATATCCATAGTATTTGATAGTGACGTTTTTATCGCTATTTGTAAAGCCTTGCGCCTTGGCTTGGATGTCGGCTGAGTTAAATTTAAAATAAAATGGAAAACCCCACGCCGTATCTTCGTTTCTATAAGCCATAACTTTTTCAGCGTTTTTCGCATCTTTTGTGTAGATGAAGTAGACATCTCTTACAGGGCCGTCGGCTGGGTTTTTAGCGTCTATTATGCCATCTTTATCCATGCGTTTTACGTCGCCGCCAGTTATCTGCACGCTTGCGTAGTGCGGAAATGAAAAATCAACCAAAAACGCCAAAAATAGGTGCAAAAGCACAACAAATGTAACGCAAATTCTTTTTATAAATGTGATCATTTCTATCCTTTAAATTTGCACTATTTTATGAAAAGATAGCTTAAATAAAGGGGCAAAGCGCCCCCATAAATTTAAGCCTTTTTATTAAGCATAAATTTTAAAAGCTGAGCAAAGAAGCAGATGCCGCCGATTATTAAAATCGTATCGCCAAGCATCCTTAACCATCTTAAATTTTGCAAGTGCGACTGCTGTAAAAGCTCAGCACTTCTTGCATACCACATGCCCTGCTCCAAGCTTGCAAATGCTTGATAAATTCCTATTGGAAGTAGTGAAAGCACGATCATTAGCATAAGTCCTGCATTTAGTCCCCAAAAGCCAACTTTCATCAGATTTTCATCAAATTCTTGCCCTTTAAATAAATAAGTAGCCACAAGCCAAACAAAGCCAAGTGCCAAAAATCCATAAACACCAAATAGTGCCGCGTGTCCGTGAACTGGCGTTGTATTTAGTCCTTGGATGTAAAATAGTGAAATCGGAGGATTTATTAAAAATCCAAAGACACCAGCACCTAGCATATTCCAAAAGGCAACTGCGATGAAGCAGTAAAGTGGCCACTTAAGCGTTTTAGCCCAGCTTTGAGCAAACTGGAGTTTGTAGTGTTCATACGCCTCAGCTCCAAGCAAGACCAAAGGCACGACCTCAAGCGCTGAAAAGCTTGCACCAACAGCCATTATAGGCGTTGTAGTGCCTGCAAAGTAGAGGTGATGGAAGGTGCCTGGGATCCCACCTATCATAAAGAGTGACGCACTTGCAAGCGTTGAAAATGTCGCAAATCTTTTTGAGACAAGACCCAAAGAAACAAAGACAAAGGCAAGTGAGGCTGTCGCAAATACCTCAAAAAAGCCCTCAACCCAAAGGTGTACAACCCACCAGCGCCAGTACTCCATCACTGGAAGCGGACTTCTTTGACCATAAAATAGCCCTGCTCCGTAAAATAATCCAACTGCAACCGCTGACATAGCAAAGATAGCAAGTAAATTTTTATCGCCTTTGTTTTTAAAGCCGCCTGCAAATCCACGAAGAAGCAGAAGCATCCAAATGACAAGACCGACAAACAAAATAATCTGCCAAACGCGTCCAAGATCGATGTATTCATATCCTTGATGTCCAAGCCAGAAGCTTAAATTTATAGGCATGATGTTTGCAATAGCTAGATACTCACCCACAAAACTGCCAACTACAAGGATAAGTAGCGCATAAAATAGCAGATCGACGCCAAGCTTTTGAAATTTTGGATCCTTGCCACCATTTATGATCGGAGCTAAAAATAGTCCAGCCGCTAAAAATCCAGTCGCTATCCAAAATATGCTAGCTTGTATATGCCACGTTCTAGCAAGCGAATAAGGGATGTAGGCTGATAAATTTATGCCATAAAATTCTTGTCCTTCGACTGTGTAGTGAGCTGTAAAGCCGCCTATTAAAATTTGAAATACAAATAGCGCTAGCGTGACGAAAAGATACTTTTTAAGCGCCTTTTGTGACGGAGTTAAATTTAGCTTTTTAAGCGGATCTTCGCTAATTGGCTCAAGCTTTTCATCATCTTTTTTGCCGTAAAACGAGCTAAACCAAACAAGAAGTCCAACGCCAGTTAGAAGTATCACGACACTTGCTATCGACCAAAAAATATTTTCGCTTGTTGGCACGTTATCGATTAGTGGTTCGTGCGGCCAGTTGTTTGTGTAAGTTGCCTCGCTGCCAGGTCTGTTTGTAGCTGTTGCCCAGGCTGACCAAAAGAAGAAGTTGTTTAGATTAGCTCTGTCGCTTGCACCTGGGAGCGTGTTTTCTTTCATCGCATAAGCTTCTCTTAAAGATTTAAACTTAGGATCATCTCCAAAAAGTGCAGCATACTCGCTAGCTACTTGACTTATCGCCTTTAGCCTATCGGCGCTTAGCATAAATTTATCGTCCTTTACGCTATTTTCTCTATACTCTTTTTTAAGCAAAACCTTTAAATTTGCCTTTTGCTCGGCGTTCAGATCAGCGTATTTTAGATGATAAATTTCATCAGCTTTGATCTCTAAAAAGGCAACTAGCTCTTTGTGAAGCCAGTCCGCACTCCAATCAGGCGCTTGATATGCCCCGTGCCCCCAAACAGAGCCAACTTGCATACCGCCTATGCTTTGCCAAGCCTCTTGACCTTTATAGATACTCTCTTTATCGATCACGACCTTGCCATTTTCGTCAGTGAAATTTACAACTGGAGGCGAATTTCTATAAACCTCAACGCCGTAGTAGCCTAAAATACTAAAGCAAACTACCAGCACAGCAACAAGTGCGAGCCAGTATCTTTTGTATTCACGCATCAATTCTCCTTTTTTAAAATTTAGGAGAAAGTTTATCTCATTTCAAAATAGTGACTAATGATATATGTCAATAAAAAGAGAATATTTATCCTATTAGCTTTATATGAATTTACAAAATATGCAATTTTTTCACAATGAACATGCAAATTTTACATAATATTAATGTAAATAGCAGTAACATATCAATCAAACTATTTCACACGAAAAAAGGAAAAAATATGCAAATGAATTTCATGCACAAAGTGGCTAAAATAGGCCTTGTTGCTTCACTTTTTACAGCTCTTAGCCTAAGCGCTGCTGAGTCTGCTAGAAGCATAACCGATATGCAAGGCGTAAAAGTAAGCGTCCCAGAAAAGGTTGAGAAGATCGCAGCACTGTGGAATGCAAACAACGAGATCATCCTAGCACTTGGCGGTATGGATAAGGTTGTAGCCACAACTGATCTGATCAAAAACAACAAGTGGTTTGAGCACATCTATCCAAGACTTAAAAATTTACCAGCTGCACTAAACGGCAAAGACCTTCAGATCGAAGAGCTTGTTAAACTTGCACCTGACGTTATCATAGTGTATAACAAAAATTTTCAAGATGAACTTATCAAAAATGGCTTTAGCGCGGTAAATTTGATCTTTAGAGACTATCCAGATATGGAGAAAAGCATCTACGCAACAGCTGAAGTCATAGGGACTGATGATGCTAGAAAAAAAGCTGAAAAACTTGCTAATAAAATCCACGATAACTCTGAGTTTGTAACAGCAAGAACAAAAAGCATCCCTGACGCTAAACGTCCAAAAGTACTTCACCTTCTTGGTGGTGCAAATTTGCTAAAAGTTGATGGTACAAACACCATCCAAAACACTTGGATCAAGCTAGGTGGCGGTGTAAATGCTATCAATACTGAGGGTTCAATGATCGAAATTAGCGCTGAAGAGATCATCAATGCAAATCCTGATATCATCATCGTTGGCGGTAATGACACAGACGCACAGATCAAAAAGATAAAAGAGCACCCTGCATTCTCTGGTTCAAACGCTGTTAAAAACGGCAAAATTTACGGCAACCCAAAAGGTGTATTTAGCTGGGATAGATATGGTGCTGAAAACGTACTTCAAATTTTATGGGCAGCAAAAACTATCCAACCAGATCTATTTAAAGATGTCGATATGAAAGTAAAAACAAAAGAGTTTTATAAAGAGTTTTTAGGTCACGAGCTTACCGACACAGAGTATGACTATATCTTAAAAGGCCTAAATCCAGATGGTAGCAGTAAGTAAGATATGAAAAACGCAAATTTTTCAATAGTTGTTATCTTTTTAGCTCTACTAACGCTTGTTTGCGCCTTTGTCGCACTGGGCGTTGGTAGATTTTACATACCATTTAACGACGTCTTTAGCGTGCTAGCTCACGGCTTTGGCTACGGCGAGGGTGCAGCTAGCAACATCACAAACGTGATAGAAAATTTACGCATCCCACGTATCATCGCAGCCATCCTTGTTGGAGCTGCTCTTAGCGTGAGTGGTGCAGCCTATCAAGGCGTCTTTAAAAACCAGCTAGTAAGCCCTGATCTTCTTGGCGTCTCGGCTGGTGCTTGCGTGGGAGCTGCAACTGCCATTATCTTTGATCTATCGCTATTTTGGATACAAATTTTTGCATTTGGCTTTGGCCTAGCAGCCGTTGCTATCACTCTAGCCATACCTAAGATGATGGGGCGCGCGAGCACGCTTATGCTGGTTCTTTCTGGTATCATCGTAAGCGGTCTTATGGGCTCAATAATCGGCTTTTTAAAATATGTCGCAGACCCTGAGACAAAGCTACCTGACATTGTTTATTGGCAGCTTGGTAGCCTTGCTAAGCTTGATAGCGATAACTTAATATACGTAGCTCCAGTGATGATCATCTGCGCCATTTTGCTAATAGCCATGAGCTGGCGTATAAATTTGCTCTCTCTTGGCGACGAGAGTGCAGCAAGACTAGGCGTAAATGTGGCTTTTGAGCGCGCTGTCATCATCATCTGCGCTACGCTTCTTACAGCCTGCAGCGTCTGCATAAGCGGCATAGTCGCTTGGGTGGGACTTCTCATGCCTCACTTAGCGCGTATGTTAGTTGGCGCAAATAACATAAAAAGCATGCCTGCAAGCATATTTATGGGTGCGATATTTTTGCTATTTGTTGATACCTTAGCGCGCAGCATAAGCGTGAGCGAAGTGCCTCTTGGCGTACTTACTGGCTTTATCGGCACGGTATTTTTCGTCTGGGTTTTATGGCGAAACAAAAAGGTTGCATGATGCTTGAAGTTAGAAATTTAAACTTTAGCTACCCAAATGGGGCTGGCAAACTAGAAAATGTAAATTTAAAGATAGGCGCAGGTGAGATTTTAACCATTCTTGGTCGAAATGGAGCTGGCAAATCAACAACTTTAGGCTTGATAAGCGGCTCACTAAAGCCAGTTTCAGGCGAGATCTTTCTTGATGGCAAAAACGTAGATAGCCTAAGCAACAAAGAGCGCGCTAAGATCATGGCGTACGTGGCTCAAAGCGAAGTTACAGAGTATGACTACACCGGACTTGAGTTTATCACAATGGGTCGCGCGGCGCACCTTGGCATCTTTGCAAGACCTAGCAAAGAGGACGAAGAGATCGCTAGAATTTACACTAAAAAGCTTGAGATCGAGTATCTTGAAGATCGCTTTATCACGCAGATGAGTGGCGGTCAAAAGCAGATGTGTATGATCGCTCGTGCGATGGCTGCGCAGCCAAAGATGATTATATTTGACGAGCCAACGAGCGCGCTTGATTTTGGCAACCAGTATAAATTCCTACGCACCGTCAAATGGCTAAAAGAGCTTGGCTACTCGGTCGTTCTAACCACTCACAATCCCGACTTTGCCGTGCTTCTTGGCGGATATGTCGCTCTTGTAAAGGGTGATGGCGAGGTTGGATTTGGCACGGTTGATGAGATCATTAGAAGTGAGAATTTAAGCAAGCTTTACGGACTAAATTTAAACGTAAGCTACATCGACGAAGTAAAAAGAAACTGCTGCCTCACCTATCCACTCTAAATTTATCTGCTCTTAAATTTTTAAGAGCAGATAGTCGTTTTATCTAAAAATTTCTACTTAAATTTACTAACCATAAATGCTAAAATGCAAAATAAATTTAAAGGAAAAACAATGGCTTACCCACTACTAGGCACAAAGATCGTGATCGATGAAGAAAAGGTTTTAAGGGAGAAAAAGTATAAGCTAGACGTGATCTATGAATATTTAGACAAACTTGCTAAGCAGTGCGACTTGATTAAGATTGATAAAAACACCTTTCACGCAAAGGGCGATGAAAATGACTTAGCAAATTTGGGTCTGTTTATGTGTAGATATGCAGTAGAGAACGAATGGCTGACAAAGAATATCAAAGAGTGGATTTGCATTAGCGAGCGAAGTGGCGATGAAGACATGGTAGCAAGGTTTAAAAGAGAGAATATAGGGGTTTGGAAGTGAGCGATAAAAAGGATAAATTTATCCCGTCATATCAAATTTTCATGTAAATTTTAAAAAGAGCCTGCGAAAGATTAAATTTTGCTAGGCAAGGTAAATTTAGGTATAGCGCAAAAGCAAAGACATTTTTAAAACCCTGAGCCATTTTGCCACAGAGAACCAGACTGGTTTGCTAGCAACCTTTTTATTAATAGCGATACTGAAAAAGACAAGACCAGTCGCGATAAAGCTAAATCAACCGCGTAATGGTTGCCATTTTCTATCAAATTTAAAACTAGCCGTAAAAGCTTGCGCCCTCATCTTAAATTTGACGCAAATTTATATCCTCTTAGCCAAAAAAATTATCTACCTTAAATTTAATACAACCCACAAGATCAAATTTGAGCTTTATTTTTAAATTCCGCCACTCTCGCCTTTGCAGCCTGCGTGATATCATCCTCGTAGTCGTAGAAGTTAAAGGTCGCTCCGTGCTGGAAAAAGCCATTTAATATGTCGCCACTTTGTCGGTTTTTCAGATCAAGCTCGGCCACCTTAAAGCCGTCATTTGTCGCGCAAAATTCTTTTAGTCTAGCTGGCGCCTCTTTTAGCTTGGTAAATAAAAAGCAGTATCCATCGCCGCCATTTCGCCCCACTCTACCGCGCAGCTGATGAAGCGTGGCAAGCCCCAGCCGTTCAGCGCCCACGATCACTATCGTATTTAGCCTTGGCAGCGAGATCCCCACCTCTACAACGGTGGTTGAGAGCAAAATTTCACCCTCTTCTCTAAACCGCCTTAAAATTTCTTCTTTCTCTTTATCCTTGCCGTGCGTGACGAAGACATTTTTGAAATTCTTTAGCCAAAAGCCCTGTGCCTCGCTTAGACTTTGGTAGTTTGAGCTCTCGCTGCTCTCAACTAGCGGATAGATGATGGCTACTTGAAAGCCGCCTGCAAGCTGCTTTTTGATGTGAGCTAGCAAAAAGCCAAACTCGCTAGCGCCTAAAATTTGGCTTATTATATTTTTCTTAAACGGCATCTGCTTTAAAAAGCTAAAATTTACGATCTCAGACTGGATTAAACTTAGCGTCCTTGGTATTGGCGTAGCTGAAAACTGCACGAAATTTGCTCGCTCGTCCTCGCTTGAAGCCAGCTCCTCTATCTTTTTGCGCTGGTTTGAGCCAAAGCGGTGCTGCTCATCGACCATGACAAGCGGCGAGTTTGGCAGCTCGTGAAAGAGCAGCGCATGCGTGCCAACGATCAAATTTACCCCGCCAAAGTCTATCTTTTTCTCCCCGCTTCGCACCAGCATCACGTTCATAAAAGGCGGCAGCAGCCTCTTTGCTTCATTATAAATTTGCTCGCTTAAGATGCTTGTTGGCGCCATCAAAATGGCACTTTGCGGATAGACACTAAGAGCAGCTGATAAGATCACTAGCGTCTTGCCACTTCCCACGTCGCCCATTATGACGCGCCTTTTTGCCTGCACAGCGCTAAGGTCGTCTCTGATGTCATTTATGGCGTTTATCTGATCATTTGTAGGCGTAAATGGCAAGCCCTTAAGCCAAGAGCTTATGTCAAAAAGCTTGATTTTTGGGCTTTTAAAATAGGTTTTTTTAGCACTTAGCTTTTTTATGTAGTTAAAAATTTCTACAAATTTTAAGATTTCTAAGCCCTCGCCATCGTTTTTTAGGCGGTATAAAATTTGCACGCTTTGCTCATCTAGTCTTTGCAAATCAGCTAGAAATTTAGCCTCTTTTTCGTTTAACCCTTCGGCTAGTAAATTTTGCAAATTTAGATATTTTAAGATGAGTTTTTTTAGCTCCTCATCTTTTAGCTCGGTCTTAAATTTAGGCACGATCTGACCTATTTTTGTGGTGATTTTTGGATTTACGATCTGCCACGAGCCAAAGGCGTATGAGCAAAGCCCATATATCGCCATCTCTTTGCCTGTCTTAAAAGCGCCGTAGTGCCAAGACTTTGCGTTAAAAATGACGATCTTTACACTACTTTGCCACTGCTCGCAAAAGGCAAGTGCCGTTAGCATGCCAGGGCGAGAGACTAGCGAAGTGATCTTTACATTTATGCAGACTTGCCCCTCTCTTGGGCTCTTAGCGATCGTCGTATCCTCAAAGCCCTTTGGTAGCACGAGAGCAAGGTCAAGCAGGCTAAGCACGCCTATTTTTAGAAGTTTTGCTCTGTCGCTTGCTTCAAATTTCATTTTTTAAGACGCAAAAACTTAGCTGGTTGATCTCTGCGTGGGCTTTTATGAAGCTATTTAGCTCGCTTAGCGAAAGGGCTGAAATTTTATCAAGGTCCTTTAAAAATGCCCCAAGCTCGCCATGCTCGTAAAACTCGCCCTGCGCGATGTCAAGGCGCTTAAATAGCGTCTCAAGTCTAAGTGGCAACGAGCCAAGTAAAAATTTCTTCGCCTGCTCAAGCTCGGCCTTGCTAACGCCTTTTTTACTAAATTTTAAAATTTCCTCTTTTATAACGGCGATAGCCTCATCTTTTTTCTCATTTTTTGTCTGCATGTAGCCATAAAGCTGGCTGTAAGAGAGATTTAGCAAATTTCTAGCGTAGGCGCTGTATGCAAGCCCTCTTTTCACGCGTATCTCCTCCATTAGCCTCGAGCCAAAGCCACCCTCGCCTAGGATAAATGTCGCCACTGCGGCCTTGTATTTCTCTTCTGGCTTTACATCAAATGGCGCGCCAAAGTAGATGTAGGCCTGTTCGCTTTGCCTGATGATCTCGCTACTTTCGCACTTGTCGCTTGGGCTAAAGCGCTCTAGCTTTCGCACCTTGCCAGGTTTTAGTATCTCTAAAACGCTAGCCAGCTCTTTTGTCTGCTTCTCGTCGATGTCGCCACCTAGCACACAAAGCAAATTTGAAAGGTCTAAATGCTCGTTTAAAAATTTGCTTACATCTTCAAGTGTGATCGCTTTTACGCTCTTTTTCGTGCCGATGCTTGGCTGAGCAAGCACGCTTTTTGGATACAAAAGCTCAAAAAGCCCCTGCCTTGCCACGTAGTCAAAGTCGTTTTCATTTGCTGCGATCTCGCCAAGTGTGACGGTTTTGCACCTATTTAGAATTTCTTCTGTTAAATTTGGAGCGCTTATAAGCTCTTTTAGCTTGCCACACGCAAAGGTAAAGTGCTCTTTTAGGCAATTTATATCGATGCAAAATGTCTCAAAGCCGCAGCTTGCATTTAGGCTAATCGCCCGCACTTCAAGCTCTTTAGCAAATTTAGCCGAGCCTAGCTTCATATCACCCTCGTTTAGCAAATTTGCACTTAGCCTTGCAAGGCCTGCTAGCTTGCCATTTTGCGAGCTACCAGCTGCTTTGAAAACTAGCTTTAGGCTCACTACTGGCATCGCTTTTGAGCTTTCAAAAACGACTGGAATTTTTACATTTTTTACATTGATATCTAAAATTTTCATCTAAAATTTCTCCAAAATATCGTAGTTTGTGTTACGCTTAGCTGGGATTTCTCCGACATCTTTTATAAGCTCGATCATCTGGTCTTGATTCATCCTAAAGCTAGCCCCTGCAGCCTTTACGACGTTTTCCTCCATCATTGTGCTACCAAGGTCGTTTGCGCCAAAAAGAAGCGCTAGCTGGCCTACGTAGCTGCCCTGCGTGACCCAGCTGCTTTGGATATTTTTAAAGTTATCCAAAAAGAGCCTTGAAACCGCAAGAAGCCTTAGATAGACGTTTGAGCTTTGCTTTTTGATCTCAGGGATTTCTTGCATGAGCTTTGTATTTAGCCCTTGAAAGCTCCAAAGTATAAAGGCTCTAAATCCAGCCGTTTCATCTTGTAAATTTCTGATATGCTCCCAGTGCTCCACTATCTCACGAGTGCTCTCAACCGTGCCAAACATCATCGTTGCAGTCGTTTTCATGCCAAGCTCGTGCGCCTCTTTGTGTATGCGAAGCCAGTCTGCGGTGTCGCACTTTTTAGGGGCGATGATGTCGCGAACGCGGTCGCTTAAAATCTCCGCTCCAGCCCCTGGCATCGAGTATAAGCCCTTTTTGTTTAGGCGTCTTAAGACCTCTTTTGTAGAAATTTTTGAAACTCTTGCGATGTAGTCGATCTCAACGGCAGAAAAGCCATGTATCGTGATGCTTGGATAGTGCTTGCTGATGTAGCTTACAAGCTCCTCGTACCACTCGATCTTTAGCTTTGGATGAACGCCACCTTGAAATAAAATTTGCGTGCCGCCAATGGCGATTAGCTCCTCAATCTTCTTGCCGATCTCCTCAAAACTTAGCACATAAGCGTCCTCTTCTTTTGCGTGGCGGTAAAATGCGCAAAATTTACAATCCACCCAGCAGACGTTTGTATAGTTGATGTTGCGATCTACGATAAAGGTCGTAATGCCATCTGGATGAAGCTCTTTTTTTCTAGCTAGCGCCATCTTGCCAAGCTCGTGAAGCGGTGCATTTTCTATAAGATCGATGGCTTCATTTACACTAAGTCTTTTCAAATTTAACCTTTTATTTTGCTTATTTTTGGGCGAGAGTTTAGCCAAAAATGCTTTTAAATATGATAAATCAGGCGTTATGAAAAATTAATTTTTAAAGGCTAAAATGTGAGAAATTCTTTAAAGGAGCGAGTTATGAAAAAGATGATATTTGCCGTTATCTGCGGGCTATTTTTAGTTGGTTGTGCCAAAAATGAACCAAAGCCAGCTGGGCCTCAAGATGCAAGTTGTGGATGTGCTCATCATCAAAAAATGATGCAAGAAAATATGCCAAGCTGCCCACATCATGGCATGCAAGGTGCGATGCATGAGCAAATGCCAGCAGACTGCCCAGCTCACGCAAAATAATTAAAGTGCCAAATGGCACTTTATTTTAATATAACTTTGTCGCCTTTAGTGCCTAAAACCTGCACTTTCTCGCCGTTTTTTAGCGCTCCGTCATACTTCCAAAGAGTGCCTTTAAAATAGACCATATTTTCTCTGATCTCGCCAACGCCAGCTTCGTCTAAAAATTCCTCATTAAAGCTCTCTTTTCTAGACATAAATTTACTCTTTAACGGCGCCTTTAAGAGCGCAAGCAAGATAAAGGCAAGCACCAAGACAGCTAAAATTTGAAAGCTCCACTCAAAACCAAAGCCAAAATTTACCGCTCCAACGATGATAAAAGCGACGCCAAAAAAGAGCAGATAAAATGAAAATAGCATAAGCTCAGCCACGCACAAGAGCGCGCCGATGGCTATCATTATAAATGGACTTATCACACCTTATCCTTAGCTAAGAAATTCTTTAAAACGCTAAGCGAGCCGATGAGTTCAGTCGCCTCGTAAGGGACTAAAATTTTATCTTTTGAGCTGTTTTTGGCTAGCTCGCTAAATGCCCCCACCCTGTCACGAGCGAGCAGAAATTCAGCCGCATTTGCGTTTTTGCTCATGCTGTCATTTATCATATCCATAGCCTCTTTTTGAGCCGTTGCGATGGCGATTTGCTCGTATTTTTTCGCATCAGCCATACGCTCGATCGCCTCTGCTTGAAGCACTTTTTCTTGTTTTAGCGCCTCTGCGTTTCGGATGAGCGCCTCTTTTTCAGCCAAGGCTTTTAGCTCGATCGCGCGTTTTTCACGCTCAGCTTTCATCTGCATATTCATCGCCTCTTCGATGCCAAGCGGGACAGAAATTTCAGAAATTTCAACCCTCATGATCTTTACGCCCCAGTTGCCAGCTGCATCGCCAAGAGCCACTTGAAGTGCGGCATTTAGGCGGTCACGTGAGCTTAGTGTATCATCAAGGTTCATCGCTCCTATCTCGCCACGAAGCGTTGTCATGGCTAAATTTGCAATGGCGCGCTTGTAGTTATCTACGTTATAAACCGCCATTTTTGCATCAAATACCTTTAAAAAGACGATGCCATCGACGCTAATATTAACGTTATCTTTTGTGATGACTTGCTGTTTTGTGATATCAACAAGCTGCTCTTTTATAGTTATGATCGCCCTTATCTGATCGACAAATGGGATGATAATGTGAAATCCCCCGTCAAGCACCTTGTGAAATTTACCAAGTCGCTCGATCAGCAAGTTATCTGCTTGCGATACGATCTTGATGCCAGCTTTTAAAAACAAAAATGCAAAAATAACCAAAACAACGACTAAAACGCCAAATGTCTCAACTTGCATCTTCTCTCCTTTAATTTATAATTTGTTATTTTCTTAAGTATTATAATACATTTTAAATTTTATTTTCGAAAAGGATCAGCATGAAAAATTTTATCTTTGCACTAAGTGCGGCTCTACTTTTAGCAGGTTGCGCTACGTCAAACCAAAGCGCGAGCGTCCCACAAGGCAAATGTGAAGTAAAAGGCAGCTGCATGGCTCCAGTAAGCAGCATCGAAGGCACTTATAAGGCGTTTTTACCTTGCGCTAGTTGCATGGGCATAGACTCAACCCTCACACTAAAAAAAGACGGCACATTTGAAAGTGTGATGAACTACAAGTCAAAAGACAACTACAAAGCCGTTAGTAAGGGCAAATACTCTATAAAAAATGGTGTTATCACAACCGTTGATGAGTATAAAGAGAAGAGTTTTTATAAGATCGAGGGTGAGAGCCTAAAGATGCTTGACATGGATCAAAAAGAGGTCACTGGCGAGCTAAAAGATAAATACATCTTTAAACGCGTAAAATAAATTTTAAAGGCAAAATGATATAATTTTGCAATTTTTAAGGAGTTGCAAATGAAATATCTTTTTGCCATACTTATCTCATTTTTCATCATCGGCTGCGCGAAAAATGAAAATTTAAAGCCACAAAATCAAGAACAAACACAAAAATCAAAAGAAGAAAAACCTCTTCTTAGAGATGAAAAAACCAAAAAACCAGAAAAACTAATACTTTCAAACTCTATCTACACGAGCTACTACACGACCTTGCCATGCTCAAACTGCGAGGGCGTGAAGACTATCTTAACTCTAAATAAAGACAAAACCTATACAAAAACTATGCTTACGATGGATAAGGCTGCTACTTTGGTAGAAAAAGATGGCACATTTGATGTCGATGAGAGTGCTATCGTGCTAAAAGATGAAAGCGGCGCGCTTAGCTACTTTGTGCCAAATAAAAACTCACTTCTTCAGCTTGATGATAAGAAAAACAAGCGAGTTGGCGTGCTAGCTCAAATTTATAACTACGAGCCGGTAAATAGGGCTTATAAAGAGAGTTTTTTTGCTAGATTTTCTAAATTTAAAGACAAAAATGGCTTTTTAGAGCTTGTGCTCGTGCCTAGCAAAAATGGCGCAAAGATAAGCTTTTACTCATCGCTAAAAGATGGCTCGCCACTTTGTAAATTTAACTCAGAGCTGCTTTATGACAAGGGCATTTTTTACCTTTTAGACGAAAAAGGCGTGGCTTTAAGTGTGCATAAAACCGCTAACGACATCTTCATAATCGCAAACGATAAAATTTGCAAAAATGCTCACATAAGCGGACACTACAAAAGAGAAAAAGGCAGATCTAACCTCTTTGGCAAGGGCTTTTTTGCTAAACTTACAAATGAGTCAGCAAACGCTGATGTGATGAAATTTTATGGCGCAAAAAACATAAAAAGAGACAATACTAAAAAAGAAAATAGCTACATCGTCACAAGCAAAAACGAGAGAATTTTTGAATACACCTTGCTAAATGGCATCATTACAAGCATCGAAATTTACTCAAACGAGTTTAAAACTCCTGAAAACATCAGCCTAAAATCAAATTTCAAAGATATAAAAAACGCCCTTGTCATCTCTAAATTTCAAAGCGACACAAACAATATCTATCTAAAAATAGACAGCCACGACATGATCATAAAGCTTAAAAATCCACTCGCACAAGAGATAACAAACTTAAGCCAGATACCAGACGAGGCGCAAATAGAGCAGATAACTCTGATGTGGAACCAGTAGTTTGAAAGAGTATCTTAAGCTTTTAAAGGATGAGAGAAATTTCCGCCTTTTAAGCACCATCCAGCTCATGTGCTACTTTGGCGTGTGGTTCTCGCACACTGGCATCTTTACGCTACTTATCTCGCTTGACGCTCCTGTTTGGGCGCTCACGCTAAGTGCGGCGATGGCATTTATCCCAGGTGTTGTCATCGCTCCATTTAGTGGCATTTTGGTGGATAAATTTAGCCCAAAACCTATGCTTGTGATCATGATGGCGGTTGAGACCATAAGCGTTTTTATGCTGCTTTTTATAAACTCACTTGATTATTTATGGTTACTTTTGCTTATCATTTTTATTAGAAACGGCGTTGGCGGGATGTATTTTCAAGTAGAGATGAGCGTGCTGCCAAAAATTTTAAGTAAAGAGAGCCTAAAGCTTGCAAACGAGATCCACTCGATCATCTGGGCAGTCTCATACACCGCTGGCATGGGGCTTGCAGGCGTTTATATACACTTTTTTGGCATCAAAAGTGCATTTTTGCTTGACGGAGCTCTTTATCTTTGCAGTTTTGGCTTTTTATATCTTCTAAAACTAGACGGGCTAAAGCCAGAATTTATAGAAAAACCTCTAAAAATGCTCAAAAATGGGCTTAAATACCTAAAAGAAAATAGGCTCATCGTGCATCTTATATTTTTGCACGCTTTTGTTGGTATCACCGCTTATGACGCGTTGATCGCACTTTTGGCTGACTATAGATACGCAAATTTACTCTCAACCTCGCTAGTTATTGGCCTGCTAAACGCCTCAAGGTCGATCTCACTGATGTTTGCGCCAGCCTTGCTTAGTAAATTTATGAACAAAAAAACTCTCATCTACATTTACATCGGTCAAGGGCTTGGCATCATCATCTGGGCGCTCTCTTTGAGAAATTTTTATCTCTCGCTCATTGGCATCATCTTTGCTGGTTTTTGCACGTCAAGCCTTTGGAGCTACACCTACACACTGCTTCAACAAAACTGCAAAAAAGAGTTTTACGGCAGAGTGATCGCGTATAACGATATGGTTTTTCTTGGATTTAGCGCACTTATCTCATTTGCGATTGGCTTTTTATACGAGCTTGGACTAAGCGTGGAGATGATCGCAGCCTTTATGGGAAGCCTCTTTTTCGTAGGAGCCTTTTACTACCACGTAGTTTCAAAAAGGTATGAGATAAGGTAAAATTGATCTATCTTTTAAAGAAACTAACTAATAAAATTATAACTATAAAGATAACTACTGAAGACAAAAGCTCATGTTCAGAAGACTCTTCCTTCTTACCCTCACTCTTTTTCTCCTTTTCCTCAAACCAATCTCTAACATTGTGCTTAACAGAACCCTTTTTTAAACTCCCACTACTACTAGCTTGTGATAAATTTTCTTTTTTATATGCTTCATTGGCTGCGGTAGTATTGCGATCTTTTAAAATTTCCTCTTTCTTGCTCTTGTCATCTTTTACTATAGTATCCTCATCTTTTAAGGGTACTACTTTGATATCATTTTGACCAAATTTTTCCTCGCCGTCTATTTCTTGCCATTTGCCATTTATATTAATCATATTTTTAACGACAGTTGAGCTCTCTTTAGAGACTTTCATATCGCTTGGTTTTAGAGGAATTTCTACTTTGTTATTGCCATCAATAATTACAGCGTTGCCATCCTTTGAAATTTCTATTTTACTATCTCCATCATGGATCACAAATGTGCCATCTTTTGATGGAATGATCTTATTGTTGTCTTTATCAAAAAACTCACTCTTTCCATTGGCACTAACCTTGGTCCACTCTTGAACCTCGCCATTAGATAGCATATCTTTAAGAGCGTCAGGTCTTGCAAAATTTATTGGGATTTCTACTTTATTGTTATTTTCATCAACTATTACAAAATTTCCATCTTTTGAAATTTCTATTTTACCTTCGCTGTTAGTTGCACCTACCTCATGCCATTTTCCATCTATCTCAACCATATTTTTAACCATAGTTGAGCTTTTAATATCATCAATTTTTATTGACTTTTCTACTTTGTTATTATCACTAATAACTACATCGTCTTTTGAAATTTCCGCTTTATTTTCAGATTCATCTTTTTTAAGCTTGATAACATCAACATTGCCAATCTCTGTTTGAATTTCCTCGCTACTCTCACTGACATTAGGATCTTTTCCGCTACTATCTATCTCAAGCCATTTGCCATTTACTTTAACCTTTGCAAAGCCATTGCAAAAATCGTTTGCATCATCAAATTTACATTCAATTACCTGAACACCATTCTTATCTATAAAGCCAAATTTGCCAAATTTTTTAACCCTGGCCAGCCCTTCACAAAAGTCGCTTGCATCACTAAAATTACATGCAATAACCTGTTCCCCTGCTTCATTTACAAAACCATAGTTGCCAAATTTCTTGATCCTAGCTAAACCTTCTTTAAATTCGCCAACTATCTCAAAAGTCTGCTTCATCCTTCACCACCTTTTTTTGTGACTATTTTATTTATATTTTTTTAAAAAGATACTAAATTTAATATTTTAAAAAGAGAGTGCAAGAGCATAAGCCCTTGCAATTTTATAGATAAACTGGGATATTTGTATGTTCTAAGAAAAATCTTGATGTTCCGCCAAGAACCATCTCCATTAGTCCGTTTTCGCCGTATCTACTAGCTACGATAAGGTCTGCGTTTCTATCATTTGCAGCTTTTAAAAGTGCCTCGCCAGGTATCGTTGTAGTTGCTATAACTTCAAAACTAGCGCTGATATTATGAACCTTAAAGTACTCTTCAAGTTTTTTAAGATTTAGCTCGGCATTATCGCCAAGGCTTGCTTTTGAAGTGATACACTGAACCTTTTTAGCGCTCTTTAAAAGATCGATCGCGCCAGTTAGAGCTCTTGAGCTTTGAGTAGTTCCTGTCCAGCTTACAAGGATGTTATCAGCCCTAAAATCACGCATCTTCCTAGGGATAACGATCGCATTTTTGCCGCTTTTTAAAACAGCCGACTCAAATGTGCCAGTGATCTTGCCATCAAGTGGCACTGCAGCTACGACTAGATCGCAAAATTTACTCTCTTGCTCGACTATGGCGCTTCTTTTTCCATTATGGATCGTGAAATTTGCAGTGCAGACATCTTCGATGACCTCGTCGCTCACCTTTATGCCTAGCTCTACGCAAATTTTATTAAAAAGCTTTTCGTTCTCTTCGTGCTCAACCGCAAGCTCTGACTTGGCTGATTTTAAAAATTCCTCAAAAAGCACTCCACCACGAAGCGTCATTTTCATATTATAAACCACGCTTGGATCTAGTTGGCAAGTGAGGATCTCCATGTGAGCTTTAAACCATTGTGCAACCTTTAAAGCACCGTAAATTCTTGGCTCGATATCGTCCCCTGCTCCTATTGGAAAAAGCAACTTTTTGTATTTCATCATCTATCCTTTAAAAATTTATTCAACCAAAGAGAGCGAAATTTTGTTTCCTTTTTGCTCGCTTACACACACTTTTACCTGATCACCTACGTTTAATGGGCTCTTTATCTTCGAGATGTGAAGCAGACCATCAACTCCGTCTTTTAGCTCGATAAATACTCCAAAATCAACCACGCTTTTTACGCTTCCAACAAACTCATCTCCGATATTAAATGTCGGTTTTACGCGGTCTTTGTCGTGTTTAAATGGCTTTTTGCCAAACGAGCGAGAGTTCTCTTTTGAAGTGATCGAGATGATGTAGTCTTTTGCTGCATCGACGTTTTTCTTGGCGCCGCCTGCGATTTTAACCTCGCCTTTTTCTCTATCAAGGTCGATCGAAACCTCAAATTTCTCGATGATCTCTTTTATAGTCTTGCCAGCTTGACCGATGATATCTACGATCTTGCTTGGATCGACGCTAAATAGTTCAAGTTTTGGAAGTACGTCTTCGTTTATCTCTATATTTTTATCAGCCTGTGTCATTAGAGCAAGGATGTGCTCTCTGCCGCGTTTTGCTTGATAAAGCGCCTCTTTTAGCACCTCCAAGCTGATGCCTCCAAGCTTGATGTCCATCTGAAGCGCTGTGATGCCATCACTTGTGCCAGCAACTTTAAAGTCCATATCGCCATCGTGGTCTTCAAGGCCCATGATGTCGGTTAAAACAGCGTGTTTATCGCCTTCAAATATAAGACCCATAGCAACACCAGCGACAAGTTTTTGGGTATTGACCCCAGCTGCTCTAAGTGCGAGCGAACCACCACAAACGCTAGCCATAGAGCTTGAGCCGTTGCTCTCTAAAATTTCTGAAACGACCCTTATCGTATATGGAGAAGCTAGATCGATGCTTGGTGCAAGGGCACGTTTGGCTAAATTTCCATGTCCAAGCTCACGTCTGCCAGGAGCTTTAAGTGGGCTTGCCTCGCCGACGCTAAAGCCTGGGAAGTTGTAGTTAAACATAAATTTCTCAACCAAAGGAGCTTTTTCAGTTAGGATGTCATACATCTGCGCATCGCTATCTGTGCCAAGAGTAGCGACAACTAGCGCCTGAGTTTGACCTCTTGTAAAGAGGCATGAGCCGTGAGCATTTGGAAGCACGTTTGTCTCGATGCTAATAGGCCTAACCTCTTCAAGCCCACGTCCGTCGGCTCTAACGCCCTCGTTTATGATCTGCTCTCTTACTATTTTCTTTTTATATTTACCAAGGACATTTGAGATGACAGCCTCGTCCCAGCCCTCTTTTTGAGCTACCTCATCGCTTGAAATTTGCTTAGCGATCTTGCCAAGCTCGCTTGCACGCTCGCTCTTTGCCATTTGATTGATCGCGTTTTTAACCTCAGCCTTATAAAATTTATCGATGTAAATAGCGATATTTTCGTTTTCTATCTCTGGCTTTAGCTCAAGTGCGGCATCCTCTTTTTTATGCTCTTTAAACGCCTCTTCATAAGCGCTGCTAGCTCTTAGTATCGCTTTGCCAGCAAAGTCGATCGCCTCAACCATCTTATCTTCGCTAAATTCATTCATCACTTGCTTTTGAGCCATGCTATCACTTAGGCTTGGATCTATCATAGGCTCTATCGCTACCATCGGGATAAGCTGCGTAGTTTGCTGAGGCAAGCTCCTCATCTCGATCATCAAAAGCTCATCTTTTGTGCCAGCCACATATAGATCGATCGCGCTTTGTTTTAGCTCAGAGTTGCTTGGGTTTATGACAAATTTATCATCTATATAGCCAACTCTTACGCCACAAACTGGGCGATTTACAGGGATATCGCTAAGATACAGTGCAACTGAAGCCGCATTTAGGCTCACAACTTGCAAATCAACCTCAGGATCAGCCGAAAGCACCATGACAACGATCTGTGTTGGGTATGCGTAGCCTTTTGGAAAAAGTGGGCGAAGTGATCTATCTATGATGCGAGCCGTTAGCGTCTCAAAGTCGCCTGGCTTGGTCTCGCGCTTGACGTAACCACCTGGGATTTTACCAGCAGCGTAAGCTTTTTCGATGTATTGCACCGTTAGAGGCAAAAAGTCCTCTTCAACTTGCACATCTTCTCTTGCCACAGTTGCTAAAACTACGGTGTTTTTCACTCTTAAAAGCACTGCCCCGCTAGCTTGTTTAGCTACTTTATTAAGGTCAAAAATTTCGACCTGATTATTGACTTCTATACTATATTGCATTATTTTTATCTCCTTGTTGTTTTTGTAACGGTAAATAGTGAGGGCTCTCTTCTAAGATCGACATGATGCGCTCGCTCGTAGCCTCGATCTTTTTCTCGTAATACGAATCCACATCGATAAAATCAACGATCTTGTTTATCGTGTAAATTTCATCGACCATATCATTTAAATTTGTAAAGACATCAGTTGCTATCATCGGCGTTGCGTATGAGATGGATTTTACCTTCACATCAAGCAGCGTCTTTATGCAGATGAGTGCCGTCATGCCAGTCTCACACCCCTCATCGATCAGTAAAATATTCTTGCCCTTTAGCTCTCCTATCAAATTTCCTTTTCTGTATTTATATACATTTTTTAAAATTTTCTCTTCATATTTTCTATGCGCCTCGCCGTAGATGTAGTCATAGCTTATGTTAAAAGCTTTTATGAGAGGATCGTTTAGCACGATATCCTCAGTTTCGCTAACTATCGCTACGTCGCATTCGCTGTTGTTTGGCGCAGGGATTGGCTCGCTAAAGAGCATCTCATAGCTTAAATTTAGCCCCCTGCAAACCACATCAGTCAGGATAACAGACTCAAGCGACATGCAAAGAACTATCGTCTTAGCGTCATTTAGCTCTTTTTTTGGCAAGATCTCGATGAGCTTATTGGCTGCATCTAGTTGATCTTTAAATTTAACGCTTGCCATTATCTAGCCATCTTATTTGCTACTTGATGAAGCGGTGCTGCTTTGTGAAAAGTCATAGTGCAAGCCGCCCATCGGATAGAAATTTATAGTAAAGTAGATGCCACTTTTCTTAGTTGAGGCTGAGCCATTTGTCGTTGTTGTCGGCTCGACATCGTGTTGATAAATTAGCCCGTAGTTCCAGCACTTTCTTTGATGAAGCACACCAACTCTCCAGCTCTTTGTGTAGCTTCTCTCAACGTCGTATTGCCAGCCGCCAATTAGGCTATATTGATGAGGGAGTTTCACGCCAGCGCTACTTGTAAAGTAGTTATCTTTTGTTGCGCTGTTTTTAGCAAGGCTATCGCTCTTTTTCATCGTATGGAGCATATTTATCCAAAATAGATCGTGCGTATAATAAAGTCCATTTTGAACCTTTTTAAGCTCTCTATCTTTGTGTGAATACTCTAGCTTGTTATAAAGGCTAAAATTCTCAAACGGATATAAGTAGATGGCATTTTTTAAATTTGAATACTCATCATCTTTTGTGTAATATCCTTGTGAGATGCTGTGTTTGACGACCTTTCTGCCACTGCCGTTAAAGAAATACTGCGTCAAGTAACCAGAAACTTCCTCTTTGCTCTGATCTTGAGCTAAGAAATTTTCATATTCATTTAGATCTTTATCGTAAATAAACTCGTCGTCTAAATTTCCTTTTCTATATCCTGGCAGCAAGTACTCAGCACCAAAATTTAAAGTGTGATAAAAGCTCTCATAGGCCTTTGCAAGGTCTGTGTGAAGAGCAAATTTATGGTAGTTATTTACAAAATTTGCGTGTTTATATTCTCTTTTGTCATCAAATGAATTTATCTTGTTTTCGTAGTTTATCCTTGAAGCGTAAAGATACTCGTAAAATGAAAATGTTAAGCTATCATCAAACAGTGGCACATGCACTGAAGCTGGGAGCGTAAATTCATACTGAGTTGCCCTAACGCCTATCTTTCTATCATATCTGTGTGATTGAAGATCGATTGAATATAAGATATTTGGCAAGACTATGTCATCTGTAAATTTATGATACTGAAGCGATGGAAGCTCTTGAAGCGTATCTTTGTTTTCGTTCTTTGAGCCGATCTTTTCGGTATCTATGTAGTATTTCGCATAGGCACCAAAGTAGTGATCGTCATTTGCGATAAAGTAGTTAAATTTAGAGGTCACAAGCGAGTCATAGTCATCGTCTCTGCCCTTTAAATTTAGATAGTCTATGTCATTTAGCTTGGTTGCATCTATCCACATACCCTCTTGCAGATCAGCCTCACTAAGGTATTTTATGAGCTTATCTCTTTCATATTTTAGACCGACACCTTTGTGAGTTTTGTTTTTTAGCTCAGCTCTGTTTGAGGTCTCGCCTTTTTGCTTGGCTCGGTAGCTGTTTTTGTCAGTAAATGAACCAAAGCTGATCTCGCCTCTTGAATCAGGCGAATCAGTAAATCTAAAAGCACCGTAAATTCCAGCGCCCCTGTTTGTTCTTATCTGCGGATCAAACTCCAGATCCCACTCATTATAAGGTGCAAAATAGACTGGCTGCTTATAGTAAAAGCCCTCTGACTTGCCGTATCCTAGCTCTGGTGGCAAAAGGCCTGTCCTTCTTGTGGTATCAGTTGAGAAGCCAAAGTATGGCAAGTAAAAGACTGGCACGTTTGCTATGCGAAAGACTGGGTTAAAAAGATGCAAAAATTTACTCTCTTTATTTAGCATGGCTGAGCTTGAAGTGATGCTCCAGTCAGGATCTTGGACATTACAGCTTGAAACCATAGCCTTTCTTACTCTGTAATACTCGCTATCAGAGCTGCTCTCGTCGCTTCTCATCCACACTTCCATGTCTTTGTTCATCATAAAGAGCGACTCAAAGGCAGCGTTGTTGTTTTTTAAATTTAGCTTGGCGTAGTTTGAGCGAGAGACCTCGTCTTTGCCCTTCATCATATTGACATTGCCAAAGAGCTCGATGACTGAGCTATTTTGATCATAGACAGCACAATCAGCCGTCACAAGATACTCTTGCGAATATACAACGACGTTTTTGTTTGCCGTTACGATGCCTTTATCTTGCTTCACGTCATCAGCTAATAGCTGCACATCTTGCACTGCTGCACTTAAACTAAAAACACAAACCGGAATTAAAAATAAAATTTTACGCATTTATCACCACTGTTTTTGCTATTTTGTCTTGCCACGTCTGCCTTGCAGGGTTTGAAAGTGCCCAAGCAAAGCCAAGATAAAAACAAGCTTCACTAACTATCCTAAAGATCGCTCTAACAAGACTTTGAGTTAAATTTGGCTTGTCTAAAATTTCTACATTTATACACATCGTCTTTGTTATCATCTGCCCGGGGCTTGCGCCGTAATACCAAACAAAAAATGTGTGATAGATGACTTTTAGTAGGTTGATCTGCCAAAAAAGATTTAATACTAAATTTCTAGCATCATCAAAGTTAGTGCTAGTAGAAAGTGGCTCCCAGTAGATGATCATAAAAAGAAATACAACTATGATCTCATCGATAGAAAACGCCATGATCCTTTTAGCAAAAGGGGCAAGTGAAATTTCTTCGTTTTGAAGCTTCTCTTCTATCTGCATACTCATTTTAGAGCCTGCCACGCGATATCTTTTCTATAGTGTGCTCCGTCAAATTTGACATTTTCGCAAAGCTCATAAGCCTTATCACGTGCCCCTTTTATGCTCTTTGCAGTCGCCACGCAGACTAGCACTCTGCCCCCATCTGCGTAAATTTCATCGCCCTCTTTGCTCACACCTGCGTAAGCTATATGGGCGTCTTTTACATCATTTAATACTGAAATTTTAGCCTTTGGGCTGCTTTTATAAGGATAGTTTTTGCTAGACATTACGACGCCAACAGCAAATTCATCTTTTAAGCTGATAGGCTTTAGCTCGCCTTTTGCAGCGTTTAGTAAAATTTCACTCAAATTTCCATCTATCAAAGGCATCAATACCTCGCATTCAGGATCGCCAAATCTCACGTTAAACTCAAGCACATAAGGCTCATTTTTCACGATCATCAGCCCCACAAAAAGCACTCCACAAAACGGATTACCTTCGTTTTTCATCCCTTTTAACGTAGGTTTTACCACCTCTTCTTCGACTCTTTTTACTAGCTCACTTGAAGCAAGCGGACTTGGAGCATACGCGCCCATACCGCCAGTATTTGGGCCCTCGTCGTTATCAAGCAAGCGTTTGTGGTCTTGCGCCACTGGCAAGCTTACGAAATTTTCGCCGTCACAAATGGCAAAAAAGCTAAGCTCAAAGCCGTCTAAGAACTCTTCAACCACCACAAATTTACCAGCCTCACCAAAGCTAGCTCCGCTTAGCATGTCGCTAACTGCCTCTTTGGCCTCCTCTTTAGAATTTGCTATGATCACGCCTTTTCCAGCGCAAAGTCCATCAGCCTTTACGACCATCGGAGCACTTAGGGTATCAATAAATTTAAATGCTTTTTCTTTATCGTTTGTATTTAAATATTTTGCAGTTTTTATATTATTTCTAGCTAAAAAGTCCTTCATATAGGCCTTGCTGGCCTCAAGTCTAGCAGCTGCTTTGCTTGGTCCAAAGATGAGCAAACCCTCTTTTTTAAAGATATCCACCACGCCTTCGCTAAGAGGCGCTTCAGGTCCCACGATAGTTAGCTCAATACTATTTTTTTTGGCAAAATTTGCTAGTTCATGAAAGTCTTTTATGTTTAAATTCTCACCAAGGCGTGAGGTCGCACCATTTCCAGGTGCAAAGTATAAATTTATATCGTTTTTTTCACTTTTTAGCTTAAGAGCGATGGCGTATTCGCGGCCGCCACTTCCTATTATGAGAATGTTCATATTATCTCCGTAAATTTAAAAACCCAAGTGGGCGTCGCATAGAAGAGTGGCCCATAAACAAAGCCAATCTTGCAAATAGATGGATACCAAAAGGTTGCAACTTCTCGCTGTTTAAGGCTCAAACGAAGCCACATCGCAAGGCACCCATACCTTTTCGCTAACAAAAAAGTGTTGGACCCCGTAAAATGCTGACTCGCTTCACTCAGGCTTAGAAATTATATAAATTTTTTGCTTAAAGTAACGTTTTGGCAAGTGCGATACAAGCGTTTATATCTTGGTTTTGACTCACTATTGGCGTGGTAAATTTTAGCTCTTTTGCAGTGACCTTTCCGATGCTTATCGTCTGGTAGCTCTCGTCCCAGCCAAAATTACTAAGAAAATTTCTCACATTTATCGGAGACGCAAATATCAAAATGCTATCTTTTGGCGGTTTTAGCTCCATTTTGCAAGGGTTTAAGACATTTTCATAAGCGATGACTGCTTTTATATTTACGCCGCCATCTTGCAAAATTTCTAAGAAATTTGAAGCGCTATCTTTGCCCTTTAGATAAAGCACCTTTTTGCCTTTTAAAAGTGGCAAAATTTCTCTTGCAAAGTCATCTCCGTGTGCATTTTGCCCAGTGTAAATTTGAGTAAATCCAAGCCCCTTTGCAGCCGCCGCACAGCCACTTGCTATGGCAAAAACTGGTAAATTTTCTAGCGCGCTAATCTCATTAAATTTTAAAGCCTTAAAAGCGTTTTTTGAGGTTGCTACAAGTGTGTCATATTCGCTTAAATTTATCTCAAATTTCAAAAACAAGATCTTACTAACGCTTAAATTTATAACGCTCTCATCAGCCGTTTTTGTGTTTGAGACAAGATAAATTTTACGCAACTCTTTTTAGTCCTAAAAATGAGATAAAAGCAAGCACGCTGCAAGCTAAAATGGCTATTGACGTCGAGTAAAAAATGTCACCAAGACCAACTAGTGGAGAGATGACGCCGCCTAAGAAAAATGGGCAAAATCCAAGCACCGCCGAGGCTGAGCCAGCGTACTCCCTGCCCTCATTCATCGCAAGTGATGAGGCCGTTGGTAAGATAAAGCCAGTAAAGAGCAAAAGTAAGAAAAATGCGATGATAACGCCAATCACTTCAAATTTAAAGCAAAGCATAAACGCTATAAAAATACTAGCAAACAAGGTGCCAAAAAGCCCAGTTTTTAGTGCTTTTCGTTCATTTAGCAAGCTCGCTATCCTAGCACCTATGACGATGGCTAGGCCATTTGCCGCAAAGCAAAAGCTGTAGCTTACTGGGCTTAGCAGGTAAAACTCTTGTAAGATAAAAGAAGATGCCGCGATATAGGCAAACATCGCAGCCATCGTAAATGTCTGAATCGCAATAAATAGCATAAATTTCTTTTTTCTTAAAATTTTGCCAAAGACGCTGTAGGTCTGAAGCAAAGGCACTTTTAGGCGGTTAGCAGGGCTTAGGCTCTCTTTGAAGTAAAAATTTGCGATAAATAGCAAAATGCCGATGATCGTTAGCGCCATAAAGATGCCGCGCCAGTCGGTAAATTTAAGTAGCAAGCTGCCGCCTATTGGTGAAAATATCGGAGCAAGACCATTTACAACCATCATAAGACTAAAAAATTTTGTCATCTCGTGACCCTTATAAAGGTCGCTCACAACGGCTCTTGAGATAACCAGACTGCCCGCACTTGCAAGCCCTTGGATGATGCGCATAAAGATAAAAAACTGGATATTTTGCGCAAAAAATATAAAAATCGTGCTTATCGTGTAGATGATGAGCGAGATGGTAAGTGGTGTTTTTCGTCCAAATTTATCGCTGATTGGACCAACTATTAGCTGACCGATCGCAAGACCTGCCATCGAGGTTGTAAGGGTTAGCTGGGTTGCTGAAACGCTTGTGCCAAACCACTCAGTTATGGCTGGAAGTGCTGGCAGGTAAAGGTCTGTGACAAATGGTCCAAATGCTGAAAGCGCGCCCAAAAATAGTAGTAAAAATAGTTTGGAATTTTCTTTTTTCATAGCTCTTCTTTAAATTTTAAAGGGATTATATTATGACTTTGCTTTTTGGGTTATTAATGGTAAATTTAATGTGATTTATAAAAGAGAGAAGCCCTAAAATAGGGCTTTTTTTACATTTTGTCTTTTGTGACGATTAGAAGCATTTTGAATTTGTCTTTCACTTTTAGGCCGTGTGGGATCTTGCCTGGAAGCACGATGCTATCGCCCTTTACTAGATGAAAGCTCTCATCAGCTATCTTTAAATCAAGCTCGCCATCAAGTGCGATAAGTAGCGCATCGCCTGGGGCAGCGTGAGTTGAGAGCTCTTGGTCTTTGTCAAAACTAAGTAGCGACATCGAGCCATTTTCGTTTTTGACAAGCGTCTTGCTAACTATCTTGCCACTCTCGTAGCTAACGGCATCTGCGAGGCTAAAAACACTCGCTTTGTCTAAATGATCTATCATAACATTCTCCTTAAAATCTATTAGTAAATATTTTGTTTTCTTTGTAAATTTGAGCTTTCGCCAGGTTTTTGCCTCGATAAGGCAGGCTTCATCACGCCCAAGCCTCATCTGCTTTTCGCCGTATTCAAGCTGTGCTTCGCCATCAATGACGAAGGCAAGGCTGTCTATAAAAAGCATCTCGTGATCAAGCTCCTCGCCCTCATCAAATGCGTATATATCTACACTTGCGTTTTTGTTTTGAAAGAGCCTTTTACTAACAACGCTTTTTTCAACTATCTTTGTATCTTTGTCAAGATTATAAATTTTGCTCAAGTTGTATCCTTTTTTTGCGAAGGATTATAATGCAAGTTTTGATAACAGTTCTTAACATATGTTAAGGAATTTGACTATTTTAGTCCTTTTTTCAGTTTTCTTATCAAAAATCTAGCAGGATGAAGCTCAAAAAATAGCGATCTTTCTATGCAAAGTGGGCGATCAAGTACAAGATCCATTATCAAATTTGCTCCAAGTATCGCTGTGCCAAGGCCACGCGAGCCGTGAGCGAAATTTACAAAGACATTTTTTTCGTAGCTTGCTTTTGGATTGTTGTCCTTATTTTTACTCCAAAATAGCCCTTTGTAGTTTTGCTTGTAAAACTCCTCATCATGCAAAGCGCCGATTATCGGAAATCTATCTCCGCTATAACTTCTATATCCCACACGTGAGCCGATGATGGTGGCTTTTGTGGTGTCAAAAAACTCGCTCACGTCGCTTAAATTTTTAGCATTATCCTCGTCTTTAGGCGTGTCGCAAATTTCATTTCTAGCGTAGGTTGCGCCGATGACTTGCACCCCTTTTACAGCTGGGCAGATGTAGCCTTTTGCGCTTAGTGGTAGCTTATTTTTAAGTGCTGGTTTTAGGTGCGTGACTTGGCCGCGGACGCTGCTTATTTGCATGTCATAGTCTTTAAAAATTTCACTACTCTTGCTGCCTGTGCAAAAGACCAAGATATCAGCCTCCAAGCTTTTTTTATTTTTAAATTTAACGCTTATCTTGCCATTTTGCAGGTGCGTCCTACTCTCGTACTCGTGGTTAAATAAAATTTCAAAGTTACTTGATAGAAATTTACAAATTTCTCTTGGTCTAGCATAAGCCGCCTCTTTTATAAATATCCCAGGATATGGCTTTAAACTCTCATCAAATTTAAAAACATCCTCCGCGCTTTGATCCTGCCACGAGGCGTATCGCTTGACAAGCTCATCATCGAACGCATAGTCGATGCAGCCATTAAATTTGATGAGACTTTTTGGCAAATTTGCCTTGTAAAATCTCACTGCTTGCAAAAACGCATTTATGTGCATGCGGCCTAAATTTACCCCAGGCTTCGTAACTAGCGGCATCAAGGCACCGCAGTGGTTACCTGAGCCATTTGTCGCGACTTCACTCTTTGCCTCGGCGATCACCACTTTAAAGCCATTTTTAGCTAGCTCGCTAGCTGTTGCAAGCCCAGCCACTCCTGCTCCTATCACAAGCGCTGTTTTGCCTTTTACGCTGGCAACTGGCTCGCACCTAGCAAACCAAGCGTCCTTTAAATTTTCATCCTTTTTCTCTAGCACGGCGCTACTCATCTGGCGTTTTCTAGCGTAGCCCTCTTTTAGGCTCAGCAAAAAGCCAGCATTTTTTAGCCCAACTTTCACTATTTTTGCACACGAGTAGGTTCTAGCTATGGTGCCAACCCTGCTTAGCCTTGCGATCTGCTTAAAGACATCCTCGCTCCAGATCGAGCCATTTTTGCTTGGGGCAAAGCCGTCTAAAAACCAGATATCGGCGGCAAAATCAAGCTCAGGCAAAATTTGATCTGCCTCGCCGTAGCAAAGATCAAGGGTGATATTTGGTGCGAAATTTATGCGGTGTATGCCTGAGATTAGTGGTGGATAGAGCGAAACTAGCTTTTTAACATAAGCTTTAAAAATGCCTAAATTTTCATAAATTTTTAAAAGATCTTCTTTTTTTATAGGGCTTTTTTCGATGCTAACAAAGTGAAGCTTTTTGGAGCTATTTTTAAATTTCTTACAAAGCGTGAAGAAATTTAGCCCAGCACCAAAGCCAGTCTCAGCGACTATAAAGCTATCTTTGCTCTGCCAAATTTCATCAAGTGCGCTCGTAAAGACAAATTCGCTCTCAAGCCAAGGTTTTTCGGTGTTAAAGTAGATGTCGTCAAACTCTTCGTTAAATGGAATTTGCCCTTTAAAGCTTAAATTTGCATTTTTCATCTATTTTTTGCAAAATATCCATCTATGCCGTTTGCGATGCCGTTTGCAAGGGCTTTTTGATAGGCCTCGTTAAATAGTTTTTCGCCCTCGACTGGATGTGTGATGTAACCGATCTCGACAAGAACCGCTGGCATAAGAGCGCCCACGAGCACCCAAAATGGCGCCTCTCGCACGCTGCCGTCGCTGGCTGCATAGACCTTTCTAGCGCTTGCTAAAATGTCCTTTTGGATGTCGATACCAAGCTTGTTTGAGGCGATGATCTTCTCGCGGTTTAGCACGTTTAAAAACGTTTGCTGCGAAAAGTAGTTCATCTCTTCGATGTCTGATTTATTTTCAAGCGCGGCTGCGTTTTTACTGCGCTCGCTCCTTGCAGGCGACAAGAAAAATGTCTCGATACCGTGCATGCTCTTTGCTTTAGCAGCGTTTGGAGCGGCGTTTGCGTGAATGGAGACGAAAAGATCAGCCATCTTGTCATTTGCAAATTTTGTTCTTGACCTTAAATTTATAAAAACGTCAGTTGATCTGGTGAAATAGACCTTGTAGCCACGAGATTTTAGTATCTCGCCAAGCTTTTTGGCTACACCTAAAACGGCTGTTTTTTCTTTTAAACTGCCATTTACCGCACCAGGATCCGTGCCGCCATGCCCTGGGTCGATGACGATCGTTTTGTTGCGTGAAAACTTACCCGTCACAACTGGAGGCAAAGGCTCTTCTACTGGCTCGCTTTGTGCTGGCTCAGACTTTAAATTTGGCTCTGGCTCTTTTGGCTTGGCCTCTTCTTTTTTGTTTTTATGAAGCGGCGCTCTTACGTTTTCATTTGAGATGAAATTTTGAGCGCTGATTATTAGCAAATCCCCAGTCGCGTTTGCTTTTATCGTCTTTTGCACCTTGTCAGAAAAGATAATCCTAACGGTATTTTTATCGTACTGCGAGATGTGGATGTAGTCTGAGATGAAATTTTTATAAGTTAGTGGGTTGCCATTTAGCCTGCCATCAATATCCATGATGTTTTTGTAGGCGTTTTGCTGTTTGGCAAATGATGTTTTTAGCCTTGCGGTATCTAGCTTTGTGTTAAATTTAAGCACCAAGGTGTCATTTACCTTTGTAGCGCTTAGTAGCGTTAAAGCTGGCGAAGCTGCTGGCATGCTAGCACCTTTTACGCCATTTATCGAATTTAGATCTCTTATATATGCGCTTGAGTCAAAGCCAAGCGCCTTTGAGCTTGTTATTAGCCTTGATAACGCTTGTTTTTTCGTGTTTTTATCGTTTTTAATGATCGCATCGACATAGATATTTTTTATATCGTTGTGAAGCTTGATCTTTGCGCTTCTGTTTAGAGCCATAAAATTTCTATCAAATTTGGCAAAAGTCTCCGAATTTGTCGTCGCAAAAAGAAAACTAAATGCTAGAAAAAGAGATATTAAAACCCGTTTCATTCACCATGTACCAGCTTATGCATTAGCTCTTTTACGCTTATTAGCTCTTTTAGTTTGTAGCCATTTGCTCCTGTGAAAAATAGCCCGCTCTCTTTTTTGCCGCTATATGCGTCAAATAGCCTATCTGCGATGCAATACCCAACTTGCTTTGCCTCTTTGCCTCTTTGGCAAGGGCTCACGCAGTTGCTTATACACTGGATCTTTGGACCCATTCTTTTATCGACTAAATTTATCAAATTTGTTCTTATTCCGCGAGCTGGATAGCCAACTGGGCTCTTTATAAGCTCGATGTCTTTCTCTTCAGCCGCTAGCAAAACCTCTTTAAAGCCAATATCTGCGTCACACTCGTGAGTGCCGATGAAGCGTGTGCCCATCTGAACGCCATTTGCTCCAAGCGATATCGCCTTTTCTATGTCGTTTTTATCCCAAATTCCACCAGCTGCGATGAGAGGGAAGTCGCCCCACTCTTTGATCTCAGCTTTTACCTGTGGGATAAGGTTAAATAGCGAAAACTCAGGATCAAGGCACTGCTCGTATGTAAAGCCCTGATGGCCGCCACTTAGCGGTCCTTCAAGCACGACAGCATCTGGCAAGCGCTCATATCTTTGAAGCCAGCGCTTACAGATGATCTTTAGTGCTTTTGCGCTTGAGACGATCGGCACTAGTGCTATCTCTTTAAAATTTTGTGTAAATTCAGGTAAATTTGTAGGTAGCCCTGCACCTGAGACTATGATATTTATACCAGCCTCGCAGGCGTCTTTAACCACCCTTGCGTAGTCGTTTGCAGCATACATTATATTTACGCCAAGTGGCAAGTCACCACAAATTTTACGTGCATTTTCTATGACAGCTCGAAGCCCTCTTGTAGAGTAGAAATTTTCGCTTCCAAAAGGCTTTGCATTTAGCTCTTTATCTATAAATTTGCGGTTTTCATAGTAGCCTGTGCCAACTGAGCTAATTATGCCAAGACCGCCTTCTAAGCTCACATTGCCAGCTAGTTTGTCCCAGCTGATGCCAAGCCCCATACCGCCTTGAAATATCGGGTATTTTATCTCGTATTTACCTATTTTTAACGGCTTTAACTCCATTTATTCAACCTTTATCTTCGCAAATTTACGCTTACCAACCTGCAAGATATACTCGCCTGCTCCTAATTTTAACTGCTCATCACTAATTTTTTCTTGATTGACGCTAACTGCATTTGCTTTTATATCTCGCCTTGCTTGAGAGTTTGACTCACTTAGCCCACACTGAGATAAGGCTTCAACTATCCAAATCGGCGCTTTTAAGCTAAATTCTTTCATATCCGTTGGGAGCTGATTTTGAGAGTGCACGCTGTTAAATTCAGCCATAGCAGCCTTAGCAGCCTCCTCGCCGTGATACCTCGCTGTTATCTCGTATGCAAGATCCTCTTTTGCTTTTTTTGGATGGTACTTGCCGTTTTGAACATCACTCATCAAATTTTCTATCTCGCCAAGTGTTTTTGTGCTTAGTAGCTCGTACCAGCGCCACATTAGCTCGTCGCTTATGCTAAGCGTTTTTGCAAACATATCATTTGCATTTTCAGTTACGCCGATGTAGTTGCCAAGGCTTTTGCTCATCTTATTTACGCCATCAAGCCCCTCAAGAAGCGGCATCATGATGACGGCTTGCTCTTTGCCGACGTTATATGTTCGCTGCAATGTTCTACCCATTAGAAGGTTAAATTTCTGATCCGTACCGCCCATCTCGATGTCACACTTCATAGCAACGCTGTCATAGCCTTGAAGCAGTGGGTACATAAATTCGCAGATTGATATAGGGCTGCCCGCTTTTATCCTCTTTTCAAAATCGTCACGCTCTAACATTCTAGCTACTGAAAATGTGCTAGTTAGCTCAATTATGCCAGCAGCGCCAAGCTCATTTGACCATTTTGAGTTAAACATTATCACAGTTTTTTTAGGATCTAAAATTTTAAAAACTTGCTCTTCGTAAGTTTTGGCATTTTTTAAAACGGTCTCTTGATCTAGCTTTTTTCTAGTGGCTGACTTGCCTGTTGGATCGCCTATTTGAGCGGTAAAATCGCCTATCAAAAACTGCACTATCGCGCCATGTTTTTGAAGCAAAGCCATCTTGTTTAAAACGACTGTGTGACCTAGGTGAAGGTCTGGAGCTGTTGGGTCAAAGCCTGCTTTTACGTAGAAATTTTCACCTTTTTCATAATAATTTTTAACTAAATTTTCAACTCTCTCAGCATCGATCATCTCGGCAACGCCGCGGTTTATCTCTTGTAAAATATCGTCTATATCTTGAACCATTTTTCTCTCCTAATTATGATATGGGTCGCTTTGCGAAACAAAATCAATAATCTTATATCTATCTTTGATCTTCTCTTTGATCTCGTTTGCATCGATGTTTTCTGCTATTTCGACGCTTATTTCAAACGTATCTCCGCTAAGATCATTTGCTTCGTTTAGCGAGATTGTAGCTAAATTTATATCAAGTCTAGCAAGATATGTTAAAAATTCAGCCAACGCACCTTTTCTGTTTTCTAAATTTAATAAAATTTTATACCTATGCGGGGCATTCCTCGTCCATTTGACAAAGATGATCTCATCGCCTTTATCCATTAGCTTGCCAGCGCGCTCGCAAAGCTTGTGATGCACTGTCACGGTGTGGCCATTTTTAAAGCCAACTATACTATCGCCCCTTTTTGGATTACAACAATAATCAAACTCGACATTTGAAATTTTGTGATTTGAGTAGATCACTATGTTTTCAAATTTCTGCTTTTTGATCTGGTATTTGTCGCCCAAAGAGATCATAAATGGACGCTCTTTTCTGATGTATTTTTTAAGCATATTTGCCACTTCTTGCAGATACTCGCTATCAGTTGCCGCACGAAAGACCTTTTTGCCTAAATTTTCGCTCTCTATCCACTCTAAAATTCTATCTTTTGAGACGTTAAATACTGATTTTAAGATATCTATCGCCATTTTGTAGTTTATATCTCTTATCTTTTGCTTGCAAAATGACCTTATCGTCGCCTTTGCCTTGCCTGTTCGCACGCTATTTATCCACGAACAGCGAAATTTAGCCTCTTCGCCAGTTACTATCCTAACGATGTCGCCATTTTTTAGCTCCGTTAGAAGCGGCATCCTAACGCGGTTTATATAAGCTTCTTTTGCGTAAAGTCCGATCTCTGAGTGAATCTCATAAGCATAATCAAGCGCCGTAGCACCTCGTGGCAATGTAAAGACCTCTCCCTTTGGAGAATAAACTGCGATATCTTCGATATAAAGGCTATCTTTTGCGTATTCATATAGCTCTTCGACGTTACTATCATTCTCGCTATTTTGCATGCTGATGTCATTTAGCCAGTCAAGCTTTGGATTTAAGAGGCTGCCCTCGCCATTTTTATATTTCCAGTGAGCGGCGACACCGTATTCAGCGGTTTTATGCATATCATAAGTGCGAACTTGCGCCTCAAATATACTTTTGTTATCAAAAATGGTTGTGTGTATCGTTTGATAGCCATTTTGCTTTGGAAGCGCGATATAGTCTTTAAATCTAGAAATTAATGGGTTAAAATTTATATGTAAATTTCCAAGTGCAAGGTAGCAATCAAGCGGCTTTTGCACGATGATCCTAATGGCAAGCAAGTCAAGCACCTCTTCGATAGAAATGCCCTTTCTTTGCATCTTTAGATAGATCGAGTAGTAGTGTTTTATACGTTTTTGTATCTCAAAAGTGCCCTCGATAAAGCCATTTTCAAGCAAAATTTGACTTACCTTTTCGTGAAAAGCATTTAGCTTTAAGCTAAGCTGCTGCTTATTTTTGTTTAGGTAGCTATCGATCTTTGCGTATTCTTCTGGCATCGCGTATTTAAAGCTTAGATCTTCAAGCATGTTTTTGATCGATGAAATTCCCAGCCTATGAGCAATCGGAGCATAGACCATAAGCGTCTCTTCGGCTATGCGTTTTTGCTTTTCAGGCCTTAGCGCTTCAAGAGTTAGCATGTTGTGAAGTCTGTCGCAAAGCTTTACGACAAGGACTCTCACGTCTTCAATTGAGATTAAGAGCATCTTTCTAAAAGTTAGCGCCGAGCTTGCCAGTTTTTCGTTGCTATCTGAGCTTGCGAGCTTATTTTCTCTAATGGCAACTATCTTTGTAAGCCCCTCAACCAGCTTTGCAACCTCATCGCCAAATTCAGCCTGAAGCTCCCCTAGCGTTACGTCGGTATCTTCGACCACGTCATGAAGAAGTGCAGCTATGACCATGCTCTCATCGCCGCCCATATTTGCTACGATAGAGGCTACTAAGATGGGGTGGATGGCGTATGGTTCGCCACTTTTGCGGTATTGTCCAGCGTGAGATGTGACGCAGCTATCTACGGCTTTATCTAAAATTTCACTTTTCTCACAAAGAGAAAAGAGCAGTTTTATCGCTTCTGAAACGTTTTTGCAAGCTAAAATTTGCTCTATCAACTGCTCTAAAAAAAGACTATTTTCCTTCAACTATTGCCTCTAAGCCTATTTTGCCCTCAGCCACTTCAAGTAGTGCTATGTCGGCAAATTTCATCTTTGAAGTATCAGCATCAACTAAAGCTATGGCGCCATTTGCTAGCGCTTCTGCGCGCTTTGCAACGATAAGTGAAAGCTTATATCTGTCATCTCCTACTTGTTTTAGCGCTCTTGCTGTGATTTGTTCTGTTCTCATTTTTATCCTTTTTGAAATTTATTTTACAACTGAGTATAGGGCTGCTTCTTCTTCATTTATTATTTTTAATAAATTTCCAGCCTTAAACATATTACAAACTAAGATCGGCAGTGCGTTATCTTTTGCTAAAGCTATGGCAGTATCGTCCATAACCTTGATATCATCGCTCATCGCCTTTTCATAGTTTAGTGATTTTAGAAGTTTTGCATCTTTGAATTTTTTAGGATCTTTGTCATAAACGCCATCAACTTTTGTCGCTTTTATGATCATATCTGAGCCGATCTCGATAGCTCTTAACGTAGCTGCTGTATCTGTTGTGAAAAATGGATTGCCAGTGCCCGCAGCAAAGATAACAACTCTGCCCTTTTCTAAATGGCGCTGCGCACGTCCTACGATGAAAGTCTCACAGATCGCTTCCATCTTGATCGCGCTTTGCACTCTTACTTCAAGCCCACTTCTCTCTAAAGCTTCACGCATCGCGATCGAGTTGATGACAGTTGCTAGCATGCCCATGTGATCGCCACTTGTTCGCTTGATGATACCATCTTTTGCAGCGCTCACACCGCGCACTATGTTGCCACCGCCTATTACGATGCCAACTTCGATATCATTTTCAATAAGCTCTTTTATCTCGCTTGCTATAAATTTAAGCACAGCTGTATCTATACCAAAACCATTTTCTCCAGCCAAGGCCTCGCCTGAAAATTTGACCAATACGCGTTTTCTCTTACTCATTGTCATGCTCCTTGAAATTCACGCATTTTAGCCAAAAAGGCTTTAAATTTAGCTAATAACGCTTACAAAGTGACTATTTTGAGATCATTTCAAGCGGGTCGATATGGTAGTTTCTTTGCGTTACTTCAAAGGTTAGATCGTTTCTAACTCGGCCTATGACGTAGCCTTTTTGCACGACTGAGCCGACCTTTACAGTTGGCGCGATCTGGCTTAGGTGGGCGTAGATCGTGTGGATGCCGTTTTCATTTTCGATGATGACGACATTTTCAAGCATTGGAGTTGCTTTTGCAAAGACGACCTTGCCATTTAAAACGCTTTTAACCTTCGCATCTGGCGTGCTTGAGCGAAGTATGACTGACTCGTTAAAAATTTTGATGTTATATATCGGATCTACGTAATTGCCAAATTTTTGCTTCACAGAGTAGCTATCAAGCGGAGCGATCGTCCTTGCGCCTGAATATCTCTTAACAGAGCTTGTCTGATAGCCTCCGCCCATTGGCTGGCTCTTTGACCCTTTTTTGTCACCTTTGCTAGCTGCTCTTTCTTGCTTTTCTCTGGCTGCACGTGCGGCTTCATCCTCTTGCTTTTGCATGATAGCAAGCTGTTCTAGTGTCTTTCGTAGCTCGTCTTGTTGTGCTTGAAGCTTGGCTAACTTTTTGCTGTAAATTTCTTTATCACGCTTTAGTCCGCTTATTGTATTTTTCTGCGTGCTCTCTAGGCTTTGTAGATCATTTTGCTTGCGTCTATAGTTTTTTATGCTTGAGTTTATCTCATTTATCTTGCTTGATTTGTTTTTTATCTTTTCTATCGTATCTTCGTAGTTTTGGCTAAGCCTTTTAAAGTCCTCTTTAGCTATGGCGTTTAGCTTGGTTAAAATTTGCGATGAGATGATGCTCTCTTCGCTTTGTTTGCCCTCGCTTGCAGACATCATAAGATCAAATGATAAATCTTCTGCGATGATCCTTATCATATTTTGCTCTAGCTCTTTTTGGGTGCGCTCTAGCTCTTTGTTTTGCTTTGTTAGATCATCAAGCTCAAGAAGAGCTTTTGAAGCATTTGTCTCAAGAACTGAAATTTGACCCTTTAAATTTGTGATATCACCGCTTATACCGCGCAGTTTTTTCTCGCCAGTTACGATATCACCAGCCAAGTCATCAAGCTTTTTACTAAGCTGCTCACTCATCGCTTGGCTCGATCTTAGCGAGTTTTTGGAGTCTTTTATCTTCTCTTTAGTATTTGATGCAAAAGCTAGGCTAAATGCTAGCAAAAGTGTAAAAATTCCTTTTTTCATATCGTGCTTTTTCTAGCCTTACTCATCACTAAACTAACAGCAAAAATGCTTAAAACCACAGCCACGCCAAATAGTATAAAAATATCTCTTGAAAGATCAAGGCTAGGCAAGACTACATCGATACTTGCGGCATTTTCTCTAAATATTTCAAAATTTGGCAAGAAAAAGAAAAACGCGCCAACAACAATGGTCGCAACTATGCTATCAACCATGGCTGATTTATAGAGCATGGCTGATTTTAACCAAAATGGCGCGCCAAAAAGCGTCATGATCTCGATGCGCTCTCTATGCTCAAATAGCCAAATTTTAGTCTGTTTAAGCATAAGCATAAGCCCAACAACACAAAGTATCGCCATAAATGCATAAGATATGCTTTTAGCTAAATTTAGCATCTTAAAGACCTTATCATGGGTCTTTGAAAATGTCTCGACCTTGCTTATACCATCAAATTTCAAAAGCTTTTGCTTTATCTCCTCCATATATTCTGGTGATGGAAATTCGCTTAATCTTAGCGAGTAAAATTTAGGCAAGGCATTTTGAAGGATGGATAAATTTTTAGCCGAGATATCGTTTGATAGGCGGTCTATGATCTTTTGTGGGCTTAGTGGCTCGACGCTAGCTAGCGTGCTAATCACTGGCTTTAGCGCAGGTTCGCTTAGCTCTTTGTTTGAAACCACCACGATGTTGTAGTCATTTCCCATAAGCCTCTCATACTCTCTTACGATCTTGTCTGCTGTGAGGCTAAACTGCACTGAAAATAAAAGCGCGATTAACGGCAGGATAAATCCAAGGTGGTTTTTAAGCGATCTCATGCACGCCTCCATTTTCTATGACGAAGTGGCGGTATGGGATGCGAAGCGTTGAGGGGATGTGATGCGTCACCACAACCACGCTTGTGCCTAGAAATTCTCTGGCTGATTTTAGAAGCGACCAGATGACGTCGCTTGAGTATTCGTCTAAATTTCCTGTTGGCTCGTCGCATAAGAGCAAATTTGGATTGTGCGCGAGTGCTCTTGCCATGGCAACTCTTTGCTGCTCGCCACCACTTAGCTCGCGAGGGTATTTATCGGCTTTGTGAAGCATATTTACATGTTTTAAAAGTTTAGCCACCTGCTTTTTGCTCACATTTTGATTGACGCCTTTGATGATGAGTGGCAGCATGACGTTTTTTTCGACATTCCACTCATTTATCAAGCGATAGTTTTGAAATATAATGCCAACTCGCTGCCTAAGCTCGCAAAGTCTTTTGTCATCGATATCGTCCATTTGCGTCATGCAGACATTTAGCTCGCCAGCTAGGGGCGAAATTTCTCCGTAAAATGACTTTAAAAGCGTGCTCTTTCCGCTTCCACTCTTGCCTGTGATAAAGACAAAGTCATTTGCGTAGATGTCTAAATTTACGCTATTGATCACAACCTCGTTGCGCTCGTAAGCTAGGCTTAAATTTCTTGCGCTAATTATCTCTTGCATCAGCCAAATACTCCTTCAAAAGCTCGTGTGCTGCTAAATTTTCACGTATTAAGATCGGTTTTTTTATAAAATATTCGCTTTTTTCATCGCTTATTTTGATGAAACATTGCTCTGGTTTATTAAACGCTCCAAAGGCGACTTTTAGCAAAATTTCACCCTCATTTATGGTGTAAATTTCTTCAAAATGTAAAAAGTGATCCTCTCTTTTTATGATGAAATTTTTGAAATTTTTAATAATATTTTTTACACTTGTCTTTTCTTTAAAGCTAAAATCCCCAGCCAAAACGCTCTCATCGCTTTTTGCCTCACAAGTATAAATAACGTCGTAAATGTCCTTATCTTGGCGTCTCCAGCGATCTTCATACTTGCTAGTTACTTCTAAATTTCTATTTTTAAAAGCTTCTATCTTTGAGTTTGTGGGCTCTAAAAATTTACTCAAACTAAAGTCGCAATACTCCTTGCTATCAGTCCTTAACTCAAATTTACTACCAACTTTTAGTATCCTCTCACACTCAAGCGCAAACGCCGATGAGACCACGCGTCTATGCTCGGCCTTGTCCCACGGCACTGGGAAATGTAAAAATACTCTATCAACTAAATTTGATCCAATTAGCGAGAGTAAGAGCCTTGCGTCTGTGTTTATCAGACGCACGTTTTCTAGGGCATTTGCCCTAGCTAGCTTTGCTACTTGCTCGATGCTTGGTTTATAGACCTCTATGCCGATAACTAGGGCATTTGGGTTGTTTTTAGCCTGATAGAGCAAGTGCCTGCCAGAGCCAAAGCCGATCTCGATAAAAATCTCTTTAAATTTATCTTTTAGCTCGCAAAAAGCTGACACAAACTCTTCAAGGCTTAAAATTTCACTCACTTTTTTGGTCAAATTTGTCTTTTTTACGGCAAATGCTTGACTGATGATGCCATTGCAACTTTGCTCTTTAAAAAGCTCAAGTGCCTCTTGTAAAAGTCCAACTTTAGCAGGCTTTGTAAGCTTTTCTCCCTTTACGACGACGCCAGTTTTGCCTGGCTTTACGACTAGAAAAAAGCCTTCATCTTCATTTTTTGTGTAGATGAGCCTCTCGTTTCGGCCATTTGCCTGCCAAAGAAATTTGATCTTGTCGTTACCAAATGGAAACGAGAGCTCTTTTAAGGACGAAGCGATGAAATTTGGCATTATTTTATGCTAACTTCTGCTTTTGATGACTTATCAGAGGCGATGCCGTATTCATCGACTGCTACGACGCTATAAGAGTAGCTAGCACCCGCTTGGACGCTGTCATCTCTAAGCCCAGTATCACTTATACCGCTAAAGACTTTCTCGCTAGCACCGCTTCTATAAACTGTATATGAGCTAGCTCTATCAACTGCACTCCAGCTTACATTTACACCGCTGCCATCATAGCTAGCGCTTATGCTTGGAGTTTTTGGCGCACCAAGCGTGCTACCAACGATCGGCTCTTCTTGCTTCAAACTCTCAAGACCGTCTTTATCGACTGCTGTGACTCTATAATACCTTGTCGCTGCGTTTGTATTTATGAGGTCCTCATAGGTGTTGCTAGTCGTTTTTGCTAGATATGTGTAAGGTAAAATTTTACTTGTCGTTCTATAAACCTTAAAATAAGCAAAATCCTCAGCTGGCGCATAATCCCACGTTAAGATGATCTTTTTTGGTGCATTTTTTGTCGCTTGGACGTTTGTTACTGATTTAGGGTAACTCCTTTGTTGTGGCACTTATATTTTGGCTTGGTTTTGAGATGACGCCAGAAGAAGTTTTTACTAATATCCTATACTCATAAGACCTGCCAGGTTTTACCTCGGTGTCGATATACTCGGCATTTAGTCTGCCATTTACCTCTGCGATTTGGCTAAATTTATTAGCTCCTGCATCGCTTCTTTGGATGATGTAGCTTGCTACTGTGCTATCAGGATGTGGTCTCCAGATCACTTTTACACGGCCTGGAAGCCCAGTGATAGCTTGCGCAAATGGCACAGAGTCAAGTAGTGGCTTAGTTGTCGCGGTTGCGATCGCACCTGGTTGAGAGATAGCGTTGCTTGAGTAGGTTCTCATCTGATATGAGTAAGTCGTCTCTGGAGCTAGGTCGCGATCCACATAGTGCGTAGCAAAGCGGTCTTTTATGTTTGCAACTAGTTGCATTTTTGAGTTTGCATCGTTTGGATTTGAGCGGTAAAGGTAGTAGCCAACGACGCTCTCATCGGTCACTGGGTTCCACTCGAAGCCAACTTCTGTCATATCTGAAATAGTTCTTAAGCTTGTAATCGTTGGTAGTGACGTGCTTTGCTGAGTCGGTACGCTAGAGCCGCATCCCGCTAAGAAAGCTACTAAAAATGGTGTCAATATGCGTAGGGCAAATTTTTTCATCAAA
Organism: Campylobacter concisus; assembly: GCF_003048375.1. Lineage (NCBI taxonomy): Bacteria > Pseudomonadati > Campylobacterota > Epsilonproteobacteria > Campylobacterales > Campylobacteraceae > Campylobacter > Campylobacter concisus. The sequence goes on from NZ_CP021642.1 coordinate 1,515,121, forward strand.
AATCTCCTTGGGAATTTTTTTGTAAATTATTTGGTTAAAGTCATCATACGTTTTTGCGGTAAATTCTACCCTTTTGCCAGTTCGCGGATGGATAAAATAGAGCATATAAGCGTGAAGCATAACCCTGCTTATTTTATCGCCTTGGCTCTTAAATCCGTATAAATCATCGCCTAAAATGTGGCGATTTATGCTAGCAAGATGCACTCTTATCTGGTGCGTCCTACCTGTAAAAAGCTTTGCCGCTATCAAATTTACTCCGCCTTCGCTTAGCAAATTTACAAAGGCACTTTTTGCAAATTTAGCATCCGCGACGATCGCTTTTTTTAGGCGATTGTTTGGATTTCTGCCGATTGGCTTGTCGATGATGACGTCCTCTTTTAGCGGTAGGTCAGTGAGCGCTAGATAAATCCGTCCCATGCTCTTATCGCTTAGCTGCTCGCTTAGTTTTGCGTGAGTAAAGTTGTTTTTAGCAACGACGATAGCGCCGCTAGTACCTTTATCTAGGCGGTGGACTATGCCAGCTCTTACGTCGCCGTTTAAATTTGAGAGCATAAAGCCTTTTTTATTTAGCCACTCAACAAGTGTCGCCTCTTTGACGCTTGGGGCTTGGTGAACGACGATTTGTGGGGGCTTGTTTAGCACTATGAGATCATCGTCTTCGTAGATGATCGGGATGTCAAAATTTACTTCGTATTCGTTTTGCACCTCTTTTTTTGGGGCAAAATTTATGCAAACTTCATCGTTTTCGCTCAGTAAAAAGCTTGGTTTTGAGACTGGTTTTAAATTTACGCTTACAAGGGAGTCTTTTATCAAATTTAAAGCTTGATTACGTGAAATTTGAAGCTCCTGCGCCACTGCAACGTCGAGTCTTGAGCTATTTAAAACATTAAATTTAACCAAAATCAAAGCCTTGTTTGTGATATAATCTAGCCAAAAAACAAGGTTTGCTTCTTGATAAAACTAGATCGGCGTATTTTAACACATTTTGATTTTATTCAGCCGTTTTTGATCATACCAATCATAGCCATCTCATACATCCTAGTCTCCGAAGCAAACGACATTTTGGCAAACAAACAGCTTGTGTATTTTGGCATCGGATTTGTCTCATTTTGCATCGCATTTTTGCTGCCTATTAGACGCATCGACTGGATCATCCCGATGTTTTACTGGGTCTGCATCGTGCTACTTTTAAGCGTAGATCTCTTTGGAGTTAGCAAGCTTGGAGCTAGGCGCTGGCTGGAGATCCCTTTCGTTCACTTCACGCTTCAGCCCTCAGAGCTCATGAAGCCAGCCTTTTTGCTGATGCTAGCCTATCTAGTTAAGCAGCGCCCGCCAGAGGCCGATGGATACGGGCTAAAAGACTTTTTAAGGCTTAGTTTTTACATACTTTTGCCTTTTGCGCTCATCATGAAAGAGCCTGATCTTGGCACCGCACTCATACTTTTGATAGTTGGCTACACTATCCTTTTTGTCATCGGCGTAAATAAGAAAATTTGGATCTGCATCATCCTTGCCATAGGATTTTCGGCGCCAGTTTTGTATGAAAATTTACATGATTATCAAAAAAAGAGGATCCACGACTTCATCGCCGAAGAGCCAAGCTATCACGTCAAGCAAAGCATCATCGCCATAGGTAGTGGCGGGCTAAAGGGCAAGCCAAAGGACGAGGCGACGCAGACACACTTTAAATTTTTGCCAATCGCCACAAGTGACTTCATCTTTGCCTACAATATCGAGCGTTTTGGCTTTTACGGGGCGCTGCTTTTACTGGGGCTTTATGGAGCGCTTATAACGCACTTACTTAGCCTAAATTATGGGCTTAAGAATGATTATTTCACGCAGGTGACCGCCACTGGTATAGCCGCGCTCATCTTTGTCTATGTGGGGGTAAATGTCTCGATGACGATCGGTTTTGCGCCGGTTGTGGGCGTGCCGCTGCCGTTTTTTAGCTACGGCGGAAGCAGCTTCGTCACCTTCATGGTACTTTTTGGGATACTGCAAAATCTGCTAACGTTTAGGTTTGATCAGACCTACCGCTCGGTGAAATTTAAATTTTAAAATTTATGAGCGAGCATATCACGGCTCTAAATTTAGCGCTAAACGAAGTGCAGCCTAAATTTAGTAGTCTGCTAAGGCGAGTGAGTAAGATTTTAAAATTTATAAATTTATTTTGTCAAATCAGACAAGCGTCAGGCAAATTTTAAAATTTCATGAACGAGTAATTTCGGCTCTAAAATTTGAGCTAAACTGCAAGCAAAGTCAAATTTTAATAGTCAATTCTTAGGTGTGAATGAAAGTTTTAAAATTTGTAAAAATAGCTTCATTAAATTTGTAAATTCTTTTTATTCAAAAGGGTGACAAGGGAGACTTGAATTTTGCTTCGCGGGCTCGCAACTGAGTGGCAGACACGAAGCCGTCCCTTTATCCCCCTTTTAAATCCACCTATCCTCTCGCACGTTCAAGGGGCATGCAAATGTGCTAGCGCACTGCATGCGGTTTAATGTTTATCATAGTTCAAAACAAATTTTGCAAAATCAGCTTAGGTTTAGAAATTTAACTCAATTATCTTTTGTAAATTTTTGATGTTTTCTTTGATGTCGCCATCTTTGTAGATTGCTGAGATGACGGCGATGAGATCGGGTTTTACGTAGGAAAGTGAGCCGATATTTGTCTCATTTATGCCACCTATCACGCAAACAGGTAGGTTTAAAATTTGCTTTGCCTCTTTAACCACATTGGGCCCACATTTTGGGGCATTTGGCTTTGTGGGGCTTGTAAAAACAGAGCCAAAAGCAACGTAGCCAGCACCGTTTTTAGCGGCATTTATGGCTAAATTTATATCGTTATAGCAGCTAACGCCCACGTATGCGTCTTTGCCTAAAATCTCAAACGCCTCTTTTATGCCCTCATCGTCTTTGCCTAGATGAACGGCCTTTGCGCCTATCTTTTTAGCAAATTTGACATCGTCATTTACGATAAATTTCGCGCCAAATTTCTCGCATAAATTTAAAATTTCACTTGCGAGCTTCTCGTTTTTGACCGCTTTTTTTGACCTAAACTGAAAAAATTTAACCCCACACTCTAAAATTTCTCTAGTGTAGTCCAAAGCCAAATTTTCAGGCATTAGCACGTCGTCACTGATAGCGTAAATTTCAGCCATTAAGCCCCGATTTATGATCTATAAGCCGTGCGCCAAATTTACTTTTATGAGCATTTTTTATCCCATTTGCCACAAATCTTTTAGCCATTTTTATGGCGCTTACTAGATCACTTTGCTGCGCTAAAATAGCCGCTAGCGAGCTTGAGAAGCTACAACCAGCCCCGTGCATCACCTTTGGCTCAAAAAGCTCCTCGCTAAATTTCATCGCGCCCCCATTTTTTAGATAGAACGTATCCTCGCAAATTTCATCGACCTTCGTTCGCTTTAGCACCATATCGCAAGGCAAATTTGTAAAATTAATGCCCAAAATCCTAGCCTCATCTACATTTGGCGTGGCGACGCTTGCGAGCTTTAGTAACTCTTTTAGCGCTTCGATCGCCCCATCTTCTAGCAGTTTTGCTCCTGATTTTGCCACACAAACTGGGTCTATCACAACTGGCACATTTTTAGCTCTTAACTCCTTTAAAAACGCGCTTACAACGGCTATTATCTCCTCGTTAAAGAGCATGCCAACCTTCACAGCATCTATATCAAGCTCGGATAACACCATCTCAAACTGCGCTTTCACCATACTTGCTGACATCGCAAGCACGCTGCTAACGCCATTTGTGTTTTGCGCGGTCACGGCTGTGATGACGCTTGCGCTAAAGCAGCCAAATGCCTCGCAACTTTTTATGTCCGCCTGAACGCCTGCACCGCCGACGCTGTCACTTCCAGCAACTATCAAAACATTTTTTTTATTCACCCACACACCCACTTATCTCTTTTACGTCAAAAGGGTCTTTGACCTGCCATGAAAGTGCGTATTTCTCGATACTTTTCTTGATCGCACTCACCAAATAATCAATATCCTCAAAGGTATGCGTATAGTGAAGGCTAACCCTCACCCAGCCTGGCTTATGGGTGAAATTTGGATCCTCTTTTAGCCCCAAAAGATCGTGTCCGTATGAGCCTGCGCACGAACAGCCAGCACGTGTTTGTATGCCATACTCTTTGCTTAAAATTTTTGAAAGCTCGTATGGAGCTACGTTTTTTACATTAAATGAAAATATCGCAAGGCGCTTTAAATTTGCCGGGCAGTAGCTAACTAGCTCTGGGATCTCCCTTAGCCTTTGGCAAAAGTATTCGCTAAGCTCGCTCTCGTTTTCGTAGATAGTCGCAAGCCCTATCTCTTCTCTTAGTTTATAAGCTAAATTTGCCCTTATAAGCCCCAAAATAGGCGGTGTACCAGCCTCTTCAAGTGCCTCTTGATCCTTTAAAAATATATGGTAGTTTTTGCTCACATAGCTTACCGTGCCACCACCTGCAAAGCTTGGTACATCGTCATTTGCTAGCACTTTTTTGATTGCCAGTAGCCCACAGCTACCAACTCCGCCAAGAAGCTTATGCGGCGAGATAAAGAGCGCGTCAAAGTAGTCGCAGTCTAAATTTGCATAGGCGCTAAGGCTTGCCACGTCAAATGCCACGATGCCGCCAAATTTCTTAACAAGCGTGTAAATTTGCTTGTAGTCGCTTATGACGCCTGTGACGTTTGAGGCTGCGCTAAAGCTAGCGATGATCTCGCGCCCTGCATTTATCTTTAAAATTTGCTCCAAGTGAGATAGGTCGATGCTGCCGTCTTTTGCAAGTCTGATGCGCTCAACCTCGCAAAGCGCCTCTTTAAAGCTGATCTCATTTGAGTGGTGCTCGTATGGGCCAAGGATGACTAGCGGCGAGCTATCATCAATCTTTAGGTTATACCTTTTTTTGGTAGCTGGAGGCACGTAAAGCCCCAAAAGCTCTTGAAATTTCTTGATCGCACCAGTGGCGCCGTATCCTGTGGCTATAAGATAAAAGCTATCATCAAGCCCTAAAAATCGCTTTAGTTCGCTCCTAGCGCTATCATACAAAAGCTGCATTTTATAGGCATTTGAGGATGTTAGCGAGTGGGTGTTGGCGTAGGTTTTTAAGATATCAGCGACCTCGTTCTCGATAGGCTTATACGCAAGCCCAGAGGCAGTGTAGTCGAAGTAATGTATCCCTTTTTTTAAAATAATATCTCTTCTAATGTGCTCTAAATTTACCAACTTTAGCCTTTTAGTTTTTGCGTGATTATAATTAAAATTTTCTAAAAATATGCTACAATCCACCACACAAAGGATACGAAATTTTAGCCATAAAATCGACATTTGAGCGGATGAAGCACCTTGGTATTGCTGAAGTTATAAAATTTCATCTTGTTTTTGATGACTTTTTATTAAAGGGCTCATACTACGATGTTTTTGAGGCGATCAGGGCTGAAATTTTAGATGATTATAAAAATTTGATGGCTAGGTTTTACTTTGACGAGGACAGCGACGAGGCCATCAAAATGGCTCTCATTAAGCTTGCTAGAAGCGACAGGAAGAAATTTAGCGTAAATAAAATTTTGCCCCAAAGCATGACAAATAGGGTCTATGCGAAGCTTTTTAGCAAGGATTTTTTAGTGCTTGAAAAGAGCCAAGAAAAGCCACGAGTAAAAAACAAACGTCAAATTTTAAAAAAGAGCGAGCGAGCTTATAAGATAGAGGATAAAATTCATTTTAATAGCCATTTTTCAAGGTTTTGGTTTAGGTTTATTGAGCCAAATTTAAGCCTTTTAAAAGAGGGTAGGAGTGAAGAAATTTTAGAGCTTATAAGAAGAGAATTTGACGAGTACGCAAGCCTTGGATTTGAGCTTTTAAGCGGCGAGCTAATGGCTAAAAAGCTTGGGCTTGATGGCATTTTGTTAAGCTCATTTTGGAGCAAAAATATAGAGCTAGACATGCTTTTTAGCATAAATGGCAAGATAATAGTCGGCGAAGCAAAATATAAAGAGCGAAAAATTTGCAAAAATGTCTTAAATTTAGTCCTTCACAAGTGCGAAAGACTAGGCATAAAGCCTGATATCGTGGCGCTTTTTTCAAAAAGTGGCTTTAGCAACGAGCTTTTGGGCTTAAAAGATGAGCGGCTTAGGCTTTATGAGATAAAAGATTATGAGGAGTTGCTGTGAGTGATATCGATATACAAAATGGCCTAAAAAGCCTAATAGAGCAGACTTATCTGATAGAGCGTGAGTATAAAAATTTGACCGCTTCTTATATGGGACTGCAAGATTTTATAAAAGATATCGTAGAAATTTTGCCAAATGCCATTTGGGTGCTTGATCAAAATGATGAAATTTTCTTGCAAAACTCAGAGGCGCAAAAGCTTGGTAAAGCGCTAAATTTCATCCCAAAAGATGAGGGCGAGCTAAACTTTGGCTCACAAATTTATCTAGTAAAAAAGGTGGTCAAAGACGATAAAAAGATCATCTCAGCTACCGACATAACGCAAGAAAAACGCACCGAGCGCCTAGCCTCAATGGGTCAAGTAGCAGCGCACCTAGCTCACGAGATAAGAAACCCCATAGGCTCTATCTCACTTTTAAACTCCACGCTTTTAAAAAGGGCTGAGCCAAAAATTTTGCCTATCGTCGAGCAGATACAAAAGGGTATTTGGCGGGTTGAGCGCATCATCAAAGCCACACTTCTTTTTACAAAAGGGCTTAGCATCACGCCAAAGGAATTTAACTTTTTAGACATCAAAAGCGAGTGCGAGGAGGCGCTTAAATTTTATGAATATTCAAAAGAGATAAGTTTTGAGCTAAATTTCCCTGACGCCTTTTATTGTGGCGACTTTGACCTCATCGCGATGGTCTTTCAAAACATTTTATTTAACGCGATCGATGCTATCGAAGAGGACGAAAACGACGAAGGCGTGGTGAGACTAAGTTACGAAAAGACGCCAAATGAGCATAAATTTATAGTCTATGACAGTGGCGTTTCTATCAAAAATGAAAATATCGTCTTTGAGCCGTTTAAGACGAGTAAACTAAAGGGCAATGGCCTGGGACTGCACCTTTGCTTGCAGATCATCGAGGCGCACAAGGGCAGCATAGAGATAACCCTTGAGCCAAAGACATTTTGTATAAATTTACCTATAAAGGAGAAGTGATGAGTGAAATTTTAGATGAGCTAAATGCGTGGCAAAATGGCCTAAAGGCGCTTAAATTTAGTGAAATTTTTAAAAATGGCAGCGAAAAAGTGGTCTTTATAAGCGTTGATATGATAAATGGCTTTTGCTCTGAAGGCGCACTAGCTAGCAAGCGTGTGGGCGAGTTAGCAAGCCATATAGCAGATACTTTTAGGCTGGCAAGAGAGAAATTTGACCTTAAAAACTACATCCTCATCCAAGATGCTCATGAACCAAATTCAGCTGAGTTTGCGAGCTTTCCAGCTCATGCTTTAAAAGGGCAAGATGAGGCAGAGGCAGTTGATGAGCTACGAAATTTAGACTTTTTTAGCGAGATGAAAATTTTTTACAAAAACTCACTTAGCATCGCTTACTCGCAGGAGTTTAATAAATTTATAAGTAAATTTGATAGCTTTGTCATCATGGGCGACTGCACCGATATGTGCATCTATCAGCTTGTCTCTCACCTAAGACTTAGCGCAAATGAGCAAAATTTAAAAAGAGAGATCATCGTGCCAGCAAATTTGGTGCAAACCTACGATGCGCCAGGGCATAGTTGGGATTTTTATCAAAATGTATTTTTACATCACATGCAAATGGCGCTAAATGCACGTGTGGTAAAAGAGCTAGAAATTTAGCCATATATTTATATTAAAAACAATTATCAAGTTATAAAATTTAGCGCTTATCTATCGTATTAATATAATTAATAACGCAGATTTGCGCTAATATTTAGATCTATTTATTTAAATTTATTTTCTAAGTAAAATATTTTTAGGTTACATTTTTACAATATATTTGACATTAATTATCAATATAGTTATAATCACTCTCAAATTTTAAAACTAAGAGGCATTATGGAACTTTTAAAACACAACATTGACTATATAATCATTGGGATTTTGGGCGTTATGAGCTTTTTTGTGCTTTGGTATACGATCGAGCGTATCATTTTTTACTCACGCGTCGATATAAATAGCTACAAAAGCATCGAAGAGCTCGATGAGGCGCTAACAAAAAATTTAACCACGCTTTACATCATCTACTCAAATGCCCCATATATCGGACTTCTTGGCACAGTTGCTGGCATCATGATCACGTTTTACGACATGGGTATGGCTGGTGGCATCGATACAAAAAGTATCATGATCGGCCTATCTTTAGCGCTAAAAGCGACCGCATTTGGCCTACTTGTGGCGATACCTACGCTCATGATCTACAATGGCTTTGTTAGAAAAGTCGATGTCATGATAAATAGATACAAGGCCGAAAATGCGTCTAAATAAAAAAGATGGGCTAAATATCGTCCCATTTATCGATATCATGCTCGTTTTGCTAGCCATCGTGCTAAGCATCTCGACCTTTATCGCCCAGGGCAAGATCGCAGTCGATCTACCAAGCGCCAAAAGCGCACAGCAGGATAAAGAGGATGAGAAAAAAGTGAGCGTCGTTATCGATAAAGATAATAAATTTTTCATAGACGATGTGGAAATTTCAGAAGATGAACTGAAAGATAAGCTAAATGCTGTGGATATAAAAACCTTAATCGAACTAAAAAGCGACAAAAACGCTAAATTTGAGAGCTTTGTGAAGGTCATAGATATATTAAAAGAAAAGGGACACGAAAACTTTGCAATCCAAACAGTCTCTGAGTAAAATTTCAAACTATAGTGGCTTAGCAGTATCGGCGATAGTGCATGTAGCAGCGGCTTATTTTTTGCTTTCACATAATTTTAGTGAGATAAATATAGGCGAGCAAAAACCTATAAAAATAGCTCTAAATTCATTCACTCCAGTGCCGCAAACTACGGCTCCGCAGATAGCCGAGCAAGTGCTAATACCTGAGCCAACACCCCCAGCTCCACCGCCACCACCTCAGCCACCAAAACCAGAACCTAAGCCGGAGCCAAAAATAGAGCCAAAGCCACTACCAAAACCAGAGCCAAAAAAGATAGAAAAGCCTAAACCTGAGCCAAAAAAAGTGGAGAAAAAGCCGCTGCCAAAGCCTGAGCCTCGCCCTGAGCCTAAAATCGAGCCAAAGGTGGAGCCAACACCTGCTACCACTGCGCCATCTCCTGCCGCGACCCCAGCACCTGTTGTAAATTCAAATTTACCAGCAAATAACAAGTCTATCGCCGCAGCTCCAGCTCAAAAAGTAGCCCAAGAGTTAAATTTATCAAACGCGCAAAGCGATGAGGATTTTAGCAAGGTCATAGCGGCTGTGAAAAAGCATAAAAACTACCCAAATAACGCTAGAAGGATGAAGCATCAAGGCGTTGTTGAAGTTAGATTTCTGCTTAAAACAGACGGCAGCATAGACGAGCTAAAGGTTACTAAAAGTTCAGGCTTTGAGTTGCTTGACAATGGTGCTTTAGAAAATGTCAAAAAAGCAAGCTCTGAGTTTCCAAAGCCAAAAGAAGCTCGCTATCTTCGCTTCCCTATAGCGTTTACATTAAGATAAATTTTAAGCTCATTTGAGCTTAAAATTTCTACATCAAGTGTTTAGATCAGGATAGTCCCAGCAGTTAAATTCAGTGCTCAAGTCGTCATTTTCTTGCCCTTTGCAGCATAGCCACTCAAGTCCTGCTCGCCTCTCCATAACGACCTCTTCGTCAAGTCCAGCCACCTTTTTGCCATTTACCCTTGCATCTACGCAGGCCCAGTGATAGCGATAAACTAGATCAAGCTTGCTTAAAATTTCATCCATGCTGCGAAGCTTTGAGCGGCTTTTTAGCCCGCCCTCTCTAAAGACATTCATCACAAACTCACAGTCGCAAATTTTATCCATCTGACCGATATCTTCTGCTATACCAAGCGCCCAAAGCAAGATCCAAAGCGACTCATATTTCCAGCCCATATTCACAGCCGTGTCTATATCGGCTCTATCTTCAACGACCTCTTTTTCTTTTACGCTAAGTCCTTCGTAAGCATCACCTAAAAAGCTCTTTGCCCAAGCCATATTTTCTTTGCCCAAAGAGCCCTCATCACGGATCGTGCAAGCGCACATGATCGCTGTAAATGAGCAAACTGCACGCTTTACTATCTCGTCAATATCTCTTGGCGTAACCTCGCTATTTTCATAGCGAAGTGGCAAGCTCTCAAGCACCGCCACGCCCTCTTTTTTTAAAATTTTTATGTTCTCATCTTTTCTTTGTTGTGCTGTTTTTGGCATATCCACACCTCCTTTAAAAATATCAAACACTCCCATTTTCTACCCAAAAAACTCGGCGTTAAATTTATCTTCGTCAAAATTTTTGCCCAAAAATTTACAAATTTCCTCCATATCAGCCCTCGCCGTTTCAAAACAGCTAGTAGCCCCTGGACTTGGCGTCATATTAAAGCTTATGCCCTCGCCTGTGCTGATCTTGCCCTCGCCAAGCTCTAGTCTTTTTTTATTGCGGTCGATCACCTGCGGCCTTACACCACCAAAATTTACAGCGTAGCTTAGGTCATTTTCGCTTAGGCTTGGCACGATCTTTCTAGCGTCTTTAACAAATTCTTTTTTGTTGATAAATGGCACTTCAAACAAGAAATTTCTTAGTATATAGGACCTTATATCCTCGTCTTTTAGTAAATTTGTAAAGACTTCAAGGACGTTTTTGTCAAATTTTAGGCACTTTAAAAAGTCAAAAAAGCTAGAACAGCCGTGAAATCTCTCAAGCTTTGGTATGACAAGGGCAGTTGGGCCAAAGCGAGTGTTGCCATTGGCTAGGATATCTGGATCGCCGTGGAGTGCGGCAAATGGTAGCTTGTCGTTTTGCACCATATAGACTTTGCCGTTTAGCAGGCGCTTATTCGCGAAATAAAAGCTTCCAGCAACTGGCAGCGTGCTAAGATGTAGCCCACAACCCATCTTGTGAGCTAAAAATAGCGAGTGCGCTCCAGCATCGACTACGACGTAGTTTGCAGTGATCACTTCGCCGTCATTTATCTTGATGTGAAATGTATCGCCCACCTTTTTCATATCAGTCACTTCTGAGCTTAGGCTGATCTCATAGCCATCTCCGCCTAAATTTAGTGCATTTTGAACGAGCGAATTTGCCACGCCACCAAAGTCCATCGTCGTATACTGGCCATTTTGCGTGCCAATAGCGATGATATTTTCTGGGCGCTCATTGCCATTTGCGTCAAAAACGACATTTGGCTCGATCTGCTTTAACTTCTCTTTGTCATAAATTTCAAGATAAGCAAATAGCTCTTTAAAGCTCTCATATCGCTCCTTGATGCGCTCTACTTCGGCATCTCCGATGGCTAGCGTCATCTTTTGATGAGCGAACATATATTTACCATCTAAGTTGTATTTTAGAGCGTATTTTACTGGCATATTTGCCACTTGTGAGACTTTTTTTGCCTTTTCTAGCGTGTAGTTTGTCTCGATATCGCCGCAGTGGATGGTCTGTGAGTTGCCCTTGCCACTTGAATTTAGCGTCGCTACGCCGTCATATTTTTCTAAAAGTGCGACCTTTTTTATATCGCTAAATGCAGCCAACTCGTAAAAGAGTGCCGTCCCGCTAATACCCGCTCCAACAATTGCCACTTCAAAGTGCTTTTGCCTCATTTTATCCCCTGAAAGTTTAGTCGCACAAATGATACTATATTAAATTTAAATCAAACAGCAAAAAGCGAGGCGTGAAAAATAGGCTGTGTAAAAGTGAAATTTGGCAAGGCTCTCACCTTGCCATTAAGCTAAAATTTATAAGAGACATTTACCTTGAAATTTCTGCCTGGCTCCCAATCTACGTAGTTTGAATCGCCTGTGTAATCTGCCATCCTTTGTGATTGCGAAGCGTATGCTTTGTTAAAGAGGTTGTAAATTCCAGCATTTATCTCAAGGCCTTTAAATTTACCGCTGCTTGGCGCATAGGTAGTGTAGATGTCGCTAACTGCGTAGCTTGGTATCTTAGCGCTCTTATCATTGCCAGCTGAGACGGTATTTTTCGAGGCAAAGTAGATTAGGTTGTAGCCTATTAGCGTATCGATGCTAGAAAATGCGTACTCTGCGTTAAATGTGTATTTATCGCCCTGATCTCGGTAGCCGATGACGTTTGAAGCGTAGTAGCCGCCTGTTGAAGTATTTACAACTCTATCTTTATATTTTACATTTTGATGAGTGTAGCTAGCAGCTAGGCTTAGTGCGTCTAAATTTAGCCTTGCAAGTAGCTCAACGCCGCTTATATCAGCCCCGCCAGCATTTTTTCTAATCATTATCGGATTTGTTCTACCACCTGCTGCGTTATTATCGACTATTAAATTTTTATATTTTGTCATGAAATATTTTGCAGAGAGGTTATATGAGCTAGCTTCATTTATATCGCCGTGGTATTTAAGACCAGTTTCGTAGCTGTTGCCAGTTGTAGGTTTCAGATCTTTGTTTGCTTCCCAGCTTCTGCTTCCACCTGCCATCATCGACTCCATAACGTCAGGCCCTCTAAAGACTCTTGCATAGCTTGCAAATGCGTTAAGCCCTTTAAATATCTCATAATCAAGCGCAAGCGCTGGGGTAAATTCGTTAAATTTATAGGTATAGCTCTTTACATTTCCAGCTCTGCCGTCGTAGCTTTTTAGCTCATGGTGAGTATATCTGATACCTGGAGTGATAGTTAGCGAGCTAAAATTTAGCGCATCTTCTGCGTAGATAGAGTAGTTATTTACCTTTTCTGGGTAGTGATTATCTGGTTTGTTGAAATTTTTACTTTGGTAAAACTCAGCGCCGTATCTAAGCGTCTGTGTCAAAGCACCACTCTCGACTACACTTTTAGCCTTTGCGTTTATGCCGTTTGTTTTTACGCCTAAAATTTTTAAGACTGGGTCATCTTTTTTATGCTCGGTATTGTATACCGTTACATCTAAATTTAGAAGATCACTTGGTTTATACTCGTATTTTAGCGTTGTAGTATCACGTTCATATTTGCGGTAGTCGTCGGCATTTTGTTTATCGTGCCAGCTACCAAATTCTGCTCTAAATGGATAAATGCCTTTAAATTCATTATGCTCTCTTGAGATAGAAATTCTATGTGCATCAAGGAAGCTATAGCCAAGCTTTAAAAGATAGCTAAGATCGTTTCCGTCGCCGCCTATCTTTCTTTTGTTGCCACTTTTGCCGTAGTCGTAGCCCTTGTGATTAATAGCAGCTATAAAATCAAGCCCTTCAACTGGTGCAGTAAAGAGCATAAGGCCTTGAGAAAATTCGCTGTTATTTGAGGCGTATCCAGTCTTTATCTTTGCACCGATCTTCTCGCCGCTTTCTAGCAAGTCTTTTGCATCGACCGTTTTAAAGGCGACTGAGCCACCAAGCGCGCCTGAGCCATTTACGACTGACCTTGAGCCAACCTCAACGTCGATAGCTTTTATGAGATCAGGATCGATCAGCAAGTCGGCGTTATGGTGAAAAGTATTTCCATTTTGTTTCGCGCCATCTATCGTGATATTTAGACCGCGGTCACTTACGCCTCTCATATAAATTTTTTGATTCATGCCGTTTGTGCCGCCCACATAGACGCCAGGGATGTCCCTCATCACGTCTTTTGCTAGGCCAGCGTTTCTAGTTGAAATTTTGATATCATCAACGCCGTATCCACCGCTGCTACTTGTCACCTCAACACCGCTTAGCACGCTCTCGTCTGCTGCGTTTGCACAAACTGCCACGCTTGCTGCAAAGAGAGAGCTTAAATAAGCCCTTAAATCTCATCTCTCCTCCTAGTTTGATTATTAAAATTACTATTTTAGTTTATAGTCTAATTTTGAAATTGAATATTATAATTTTAAATATAAATTTCAGGTAAAAATTTAAAATAAATGCGATTTTATAGCTATGAAAATATAAATTTGTATTTGTTGTGTAGAAAAAATAACAAGTAAATTTTGGATATTTTGTTTAAGAAAAGTGAAATTTGGCAAGGCACTCACCTTGCCGTAAATTTTAGTATGCCCTTTTATAGGCGTTTTCTATTTTGTCATTTTCGCCAAATTCTTTCATGGCGCCAAAAGCAAAATATGGGTTGCGCAGTAGCTCTCTGCCAAGCGCCACGCCGTCGCAAACATCGCCAAGCAGCAACGCCTCACACTCGCTTGCCTTTGTGATGAGACCGACTGCGATAACTGGGATTTTGACTGCATTTTTCACCGCTTTTGCGTAGCCAGCCTGATAAAGAGGCGTAAATTTAGGCGCATTATCAACTTTTGCATAGACTCCGCCAGCTGAGACGTGGATGAAGTCAGCCCCATTTTTCTCTAGCTCACGCGCTAGCTTTACGCTCTCCTCTACGTCCCAGTCGCCCTTAAGCCAGCTACTTGCACTTATCCTAACACCAACTGTGATATTAGCGCGAGCCTTGATCTCTCTTAAAATTTCAAGCAGCAGCCTTATGCGGTTTTCAAATGTGCCGCCGTATTCGTCACTTCGCTTATTTGTGCCAGCACATAAAAATTGATTTATCAAATATCCATGCGCCGCGTGTATCTCCACAGCCTCGTATCCTGCGCTCTTTGCCCTAATGGCCGCATCCACAAAGCTTTGCTTGACGCTTGCAATATCCTCTGCGCTCATCTCTTTTGGTGTGCCGTAGTCTTCACTAAATTTGATAGCACTTGGTGCGATGATGCCCTCACAAGTGCCCTTTCTGCCAACGTGAGCTAGCTGGATGGCCATTTTGGCGCCGTATTTACTACAGCCTTTTACTAGCTCCGCGTGAGCCTCGATCTGCTCGTCACTCCAAAGCCCAAGGTCTTTTTTGGTGATCCTGCCGCGCGCCTCCACAGCCGTCGCCTCAACGATGATCATGCCAACGCCGCCGATCGCCCTTGTAGCGTAGTGGAGCTTGTGAAAGCACCTTGGACGGCCATCCTCTTTTTTGACCTCATACATACACATCGGAGCCATGATAATACGGTTTTTGATCTCGATGCCGCCTATCTTAAGCGTCGTAAAAAGCTTGTTTTGCATGAAATTTCCTTTAAATTTTTTAGTTATTTTAGGATATTTGTTTAAATTCTTGGATTTATCTAAAATTTATCTATTACGACGTAGAAAGTTCAAGCAAATTTTAAAATTTCATGAACGAGTAATTTCGGCTCTAAAATTTGAGCTAAGCTGCAAGCGAAGCCAAATTTTAGTAGTCAATTCTTAGGAGTGAGTGAAATTTTAAAATTTACAAAATAGCAAATTTCTCTTTTAAAAATACAGACCTTAAATTTAAAAACTTTTTTATTCAAAAGGGTGACAAGGGGACTTAAATTACGAAGCCGTCCCCTTATCCCCCTTTTTAAATCCCCCAAACCCCTCGCACGTTAGAGGTAGCATGCTTTAGTGCTTTGCACTGCATGCGGTTAGAAACTCGAGCAAATTTTAAAATTTATAAACAAGCATATCACGGCTCTAAATTTAGTGGTGAGCTTTGCGAGACCTAAATTTAATAGTCTGCTAAGGCGAGTGAGTAAGATTTTAAAATTTGCAAAATCTAAAATTTATAAAAGCAATCTATTTCTTCCCCTTAAACAAAGAAGCAAAATACTCATCGATATTAACGCCATCTTTTTTCATATCTTTAAGCCTTAGTTTTACGTCGGCGTCTTGCCAAAGAAGTGGTGGTAGCGCAAACATCACCTTATCAAGGCTAAAACCTCTCACATCTTCGCGCCAACCATCCCAGCGGTAAAGCTCGTAAAATTTAGATATATCCCCACTTAGCGCCCAGTATAAAAACTGCGAGTAGCCAAGCTGCGTATCTTCCCATTTGGCGCTATCTGGTGCGTAGTAAAAGACGTTGCCAGCTTTGCCACCAAAGGCGCCACCATTTACCGCGAAAAACCCGCCCAAAACATCATCCGCCACGAGCAAATAGCTAGGCATCTGCCCTACTTCGATAAAGCTTTTGCCAAGATTGAAACTGTAAATTCCGCGCTTCATCTGCTCGCATCCTGAGCCAAGCAGGCGCAGCCAACCGCCATCTATCACTATTCCGCCGCACCCATAAACAAGCGCTCCCATCGGCGATCGAGTGGTGACTTGAAGCCCTAAAAGCTCCTTTTGCGCCCTGCTCTCGTCGCGAGGCAAAATTTCATAATCATTTTTGGCCTCTTTTAGCCACTCTTCGATCAGCGCCCAGCCTGGCTCATTTGTATCTATAAGCTCGTCTAAAGCTCTCATTTTATATCCTTGCGATAAATTTGGTGAAATTTAAAAGAAGAATTTGGCGAGTCGCCCCGCCAAATTTATATCGGTAGATTATTTTGCGTCCCAAGCTAGAATCGTGTTGCCCTCGGCGTCGGTAGCCACGTCGCCCATGCCCATGATGTTGTAGCCGCAATCTACGTAATGAACCTCGCCTGTTACGCCGCTAGCTAGGTCGCTAAGCAGGTACATAGCGCTGTTGCCGACGTCTTCTGTGGTGACGTTACGTTTTAGCGGGCTATTTACTTCGTTGTAGCGTAAAATCATCCTAAAGTCGCCTATTCCGCTTGCGGCAAGCGTTTTAATTGGGCCTGCGCTGATCGCATTTACGCGGATATTTTTAGCGCCAAGGTCGTGTGCTAGGTAGCGAACTGAGCTTTCAAGCGCTGCTTTTGCAACGCCCATGACGTTGTAGTGTGGCACAAATTTTGGTCCGCCAAGGTATGTAAGAGTTAGCACCGAGCCGCCCTCTTTTAGCACCGGTAGGACCGCACGAGTAAGGCTTAGTAGCGAATAAACACTAGTGCCCATCGCTATGTCAAATGCCTCTTTTGTCGTATTTACAAACTCGCCCTCAAGCGCCTCTTTTGGTGCGTAAGCCACAGCATGCACGACAAAATCGATCTCGCCAAGGTCTTTTTTGATTTGATTTGCAAGCCCGTCTAGGTGAGCTTGGTTATTTACGTCAAGCTCGTAGACAAATTTGCTACCAAACTCCTCAGCGATCGGCTCTACGCGCTTTTTAAGAGCGTCATTTAGGTAAGTAAACGCCATCTGCGCACCTTGATCGTGACAAGCTTTTGCGATGCCATAAGCTATTGACTTGGCGTTGGCAACGCCTACGATCAGACCTTTTTTACCTTTTAGTATCATCATTTCTCCTTTTATTTTGTTTGACTTTTAAGCGATATTTAAATTTTAAACCAAATTTAATAGCGGCAGTATCGTGAGATGAATTTTAATGTTGTGTAGAAATTTTAGGTCAAGACTAGGCAAATAGCCTGTCGCAGACTTAAAATTTCGAACTCATTAAAAAGCGCTCACGAGACAACGCGTATCAAATTTAGAAAATTATTCGCATCCCAGCTGGCTGTGCCTACTAAAACCCCATCGCAGCTTTTGATACCTGCGATATCAGCGATATTTGCTGCATTGACGCTTCCGCCGTAAAGTAGCGGCACATTTGCCTTTGTCTTTAAAAAACTTAGCACCTCATCTATCTGCTCTATGCTAGCGCTTTTGCCAGTTCCTATCGCCCAGATCGGCTCGTAGGCGATAACTAAATTTTTATAGCCCAGGTCGATATTTTCAAGCTGGCGGCTTAGAAATTCTTTGGTCGCTCCGCTCTCATTTGTGCTTAAATTTTCGCCGATGCAGTAGATCACGTTCCAGCCATTTTTTGCGGCAAAGTCAAATTTTGCTCGCAAAAACTCCTCGCTCTCTTTTAAAATTTCACGCCTTTCAGAGTGACCGATCAGCACGTCTTTTATGCCAAATTCATCAAGCATAGCCTTGCCGATCTCGCCAGTAAATGCCCCACTCTCGCACGGGTAGAAATTCTGCGCCCCAAGCCTAAAAATATGCCTTTTTTCATCAAAAGCACTAGCTGGAGCAAATACGCTCACATCGTCGTTTGCGCTTAAATTTGCGTCTAAAATTTTCGCGTACTCTCTAAAGCTCTCTCTTGTGTGGTTGCACTTTAAATTCGCTAGAAATTTCAAGACCTACTCCTCTTTTCTAAGCGGCTTTATGCCAGGCAGCTCTTTGCCTTCAATGAGCTCCAAGCTCGCACCGCCGCCAGTTGAGATAAATGTCATCTCATCAGCATCGCCTGCGCGCTCGACCACGTCAGCCGTATCGCCACCTCCAACGACGGTTGTCGCGTGAGTGTCGATGATAGCGTGGCTCATTTTGATACTACCCTTGCTAAATTTATCCATCTCAAAAACGCCCATAGGTCCGTTCCACCAGATGGTTTGCGCATCGGCGATGACCTCTTTAAATAGCCTAATCGACGCTGGTCCGATGTCAAGCCCCATCCAGCCATTTGGGATCTCTTGGGCAGGGACATATTTTACGGCACTTTCAGCTGAAAATGTCTGAGCAGCGACGACATCTACTGGTAGGTAAATTTTCACTCCTAGCTCTTTGCCTTTTTGTAAAATTTGCCTTGCATCTTCGATGAGCTCTTCTTCAAGGAGCGAATTTCCGATGTTTTCGCCAAGTGATTTTAAAAATGTAAATGCCATGCCGCCACCGATTATCAGCTTATCTACGCGTGGTAAAAGGTTATGCAAGGCTTGAAGCTTGCCACTTACCTTTGAGCCGCCCACGACTGCGACAAATGGACGAGATGGATGTTTTATCAAATTTTGAGCGAAATTTATCTCTTTTTGTAGTAAAAATCCCGCTGCCTTGTGCTTTTCATCGTAAAATTTAGTGATCGCTTCGACAGATGCGTGAGCCCTGTGGCAAACGCCAAATGCGTCGTTTATGTAAAATTCGCCAAATCCTGAAAGCTCTTTTGCCAAAGCCTCGTCATTTTTGGTCTCGCCCTTTTCAAAGCGTAAATT
Organism: Campylobacter concisus; assembly: GCF_003048375.1. Classification (NCBI taxonomy): domain Bacteria; kingdom Pseudomonadati; phylum Campylobacterota; class Epsilonproteobacteria; order Campylobacterales; family Campylobacteraceae; genus Campylobacter; species Campylobacter concisus. Next base: position 1,534,034 of record NZ_CP021642.1, read on the forward strand.
TTCTATCATTAAAATTTCGCCTGGCTTTAGAGCCGCAGCCTTTGTTTTAGCGTCATTTCCGATCACATCTTCAGCAAATATCACCTCTCTATCAAGCAGTCTTGATAGCCTTTTTGCTACGCCTTGAAGTGAAAATTTCTCTTCATAGCCGTTTTTTGGACGCCCCAAGTGACTGGCCAAAACCACGCTGCAGCCATTATCTAGGCAGTAGCGGATAGTTGGTATCGCTGAGCGGATCCTGCGGTCATCAGTGATGTTTAAAAACTCGTCCATAGGCACGTTAAAATCGCACCTTATAAAGACTTTTGCACCATTAAGCTCAAGGTCGTTGATCGATAAAATATCACTCATTTTTTACCCTTTAAATTTACTTTGTAGCCACGATCTTAGCAAGATCAACAAGCCTTGTTGAGTAGCCCCACTCGTTGTCGTACCACGCAAAGACCTTCACCATATCATCAGCGATAACCTGTGTAGTGTCGCTCGCTACGATGCTGCTAAAGGTGCTTGTACAAAAGTCACTGCTAACTCTGTAGTCGTCATCAACAAATAAAATTCCCTTTAAATTTGACTCCGCAGCCGCTCTAAATGCCTCGTTTATCTCATCTTTACTAGCTGGTCTTTTTAAAACCGCCGTTAGATCGACCATTGAGACATTTGCCACTGGCACGCGCACTGCTTGACCGTGCAGCTTGCCGCTTAGCTCTGGAAGCACTTTTGCGATCGCTTTTGCAGCTCCGGTGGTCGTAGGTCCGATATTTAGCGCTGCTGCGCGCGAGCGACGGAAGTCTTTAGCTTTTACATCAACTAGGCTCTGACCATTTGTATATGCGTGGATCGTAGTCATTAGCCCTTTTACGATGCCAAATTTATCGTTTAGCACCTTTGCTACTGGAGCTAGGCCGTTTGTGGTGCAACTTGCGTTTGAGACGATCGCTTCGCCTGCGTATTTATCGTCATTTACGCCAACTACAAATGTGGCAGTGTCGTCTTTTGCCGGAGCACTCATGACGACTTTTTTTACACCACGAGCAAGATATGGCTCACATTTTTCGGTGGTTAAAAACTTGCCAGTGCACTCTAAAACCACGTCTACGCCGTAGTCTGCGTAGCTAAGCTCGTTTAGATCTCTTGTAGAAAAAACTCTTATCTTTTTGCCATTTACTTCTATAAAATCGTCGCTTATCACCTTAACGTCTTGCTTAAATTCGCCATGAACGCTGTCGTATTTGAGCAAATACCTCGTCATATCCCTTGTTGCGGTGTCGTTAATAGCGACAAGCTCAACATCATCACGCTCTAAAATAATACGAGCAGCACACCTACCGATACGCCCAAAGCCGTTTATTGCTACTTTAACTGACATCTTAGCTCCTTTTGATATAATTACGCCTAATTCTACAAAAAAGAATTTTAAAACAAATATAAACAAGGCACTTTAATAGATGAAGTTAGCACTTTTTGGCGGGAGCTTTGATCCGGTTCATTTAGGACACGATAGCATTGTGAAAATGGCACTAAGCGGCCTTGATATCGACAAGCTCATCATCATGCCAACTTTTATAAGTCCCTTCAAGAGCGAATTTTCAGCTCCGCCAGAGCTTCGCCTAAAGTGGATAAGAGAAATTTGGGGCGGACTAGAGAAGGTCGAGATCTCAGACTATGAGATAAATTTAGCTCGCCCAGTGCCTACCATAGAGACGGTTAAGTATTTGTATAAGAAATTCAAGATAGAGAAATTTTATCTCATAATAGGCGCGGACCACCTAGCTACGCTTGATAAGTGGCATGGCTACGAGGAGCTAAAAAATTTAGTGCAGTTTGTGATCGCTAAGCGCAATCACATAGAAATTCCGCAAAATTTACAAAAAATGGACGTGCACGTGGATGTTAGCTCGTCGCAGATCAGGCATCAAAAGGGGCTTGATGAGCTGCCTAGCGAGATAAAAGATGAGATTATAAATTTTTACCAAGGATTAAAGATGCAAGAGAGATCGATGCAAGAGCGCACCGAAAGTATAGTTAAGGTTTTAGACGCAAAAAAGGCTGAAGAGATACAAGTGTTTGATATGAGTGGGGATGATTATTTCGTAAAGGCCGTAGTTATCGCTACTACGCTTGGCGAGAGGCACGCTTACTCGCTGGCTGAGGATCTAAAAGAGGAGCTTAAGCCTCTTGGGGAGAAATTTATAGGTACGGAGAGCTCGCCTGATTGGATAGTGATGGACCTTGGCGACATTTTGATACATCTTTTAAGCCCAGCTTACAGGGCAAAATACAACATCGAAGAGTTTTTGCAAAAGCTAAAAACTAGCAAAGAGTCTTAACAAAAACAAGCGATGAGCAAATAAGCCATAAAAATATAAAAAATGCTAGCAAAAATGGCTTTTTGCCCGTCGCTTTAAAAATGCTTCTATCTATCCCAAATCCTAAAGCACACATCGCAACGCAAAGGCAAATGCTAGCGGCTAGCTTTAAAACTTGCACCAAATTTTCAGGGAAAAATGGCAAAGATCTAACGCATATCGCCACTAGGAAAAATAGCGCAAACCAAGGTATGCTCTTTAGCTTTGAGCCGTCACTATTTTGGCTTAAATTTAAGAAATTTAGCAAAAACAAAAATGGTACTAGCATGATGACACGAAGCATTTTTATGATGACAGCAGTGCTGCTTGCTGTGCTATCAAATGCCGCTGAGGCTGCCACTACGTGGGCTACCTCGTGAAGTGAGCCACCGATAAAAAAGCCAGTTTGGTGTGGCGTGAGAGCTAGAAATTTAGCGATAAATGGATAGATAAACATGCCAATCGTCCCAAAGAGCACCACTGTGCAAATGGCGATAGCAAGCTTGTTTGCGTCTGCTTTTATCTCATTTTGAGTAGCCATGACAGCAGCTGCGCCACATATACTTGCCCCTGAGCCAATGAGCACGGCACTATCCTTGCTAAGTCCCAAGGCTTTGGCTACAAAAAGCGCAAAGCAAAAGGTTGCAAAGACCATAAAAGCTGCATATATCACGCCTAGGGTGCCGACACTTGCGATCTCGCTAAGGCTTATGTTAAAGCCAAAAAGTATGATGCCTAGCCTTAAAATTTGCTTCCCAGCGATCGCCACGACGCCACTACTTTTTAAAATTTGAGTCTGTTTGGTGAAAAGATTTGCAAAAATGGCGCCTAGAATGATAGAGATGATGAGTGGGCTGGTGTGAAATTTAGCCAAAACCGTGTTTGAGAGCGCAAAAGAAATAGCGCAAATCAGCGCTAGAACAAGCACAGTAAGAAATTTATGAGACATATTTTAACCTTAACTCTTTTTTTTAAAAATGCAATTAGCACGTTTAGGTATAATTAGACGAATTTTATAATGCAAATTTAAAATAAAGATAAAGGGATAGGCCTATGATCATCCTTGGCGAAAAATATACTTTCACCAAACTCGAGCTAGAGAAGCTTAGGAAGAAATTTGGCCAGGTAAATTTTTTATCCCCAGAAACTAGCGACGCAAAAACTCTTCGAAGCGCGCTAGAAAATCTCATAAAATCAGGCAATCAGAGGCTAATAGTGCTAAATACCCAAAATCCCGTTGATAGCAAACTGGTGAGATTTCTCACGCTTTTGCAGTTTAAGACGAAGTATAAAAAGATCAAATTTCTAAACGTGGAGAGCTTTTTAGAAATTTACTTGCAAAAGTGCTACATCCCAGAAAATGGCGAAAATTTAAACTTTTTAAACGATATCAAGCCTTACAATGCCCTTGAATACGCCTTAAAACGCGTGATCGACTATGTAAGCTGCTCACTGCTTCTTGTGATGCTTTTTGTGCTTAAATTTTACGTAAAGAAAAAGATAGACGAGCAGTCCCCTGGTAGCCTTTACTTCTTGCAAAACAGGGTTGGGCTAGATACTAAAATATTTAAGTGCTATAAATTTAGAACGATGCATGAAAACTCAGAACACAACCCATACACGCAAAAAAACGACACAAGAGTATTTAAATTTGGCGAATTTATGCGCAAGACTAGAATGGATGAAATACCTCAATGCATCAATGTATTTCGCGGCGATATGCACCTAATTGGACCACGTACAGAATGGGATATATTAGTTCATGACTACGAAAAAAAGATCCCTTACTACAATGAACGCCACATCGTCCGCCCAGGCATCACTGGCTGGGCGCAGGTAAATTACCCTTACGGCGCAAACACACACGACGCCAAACAAAAGCTAATGTATGATCTTTACTACATAAAGCACTGGTCACTTTGGCTGGAGATAAAGATCATAGCAAAAACTATTGCGATTATATTTGAAAAAAGGGGCATTTAGTCAAACCCGCATATCCCTTTTTGACTAAATTTGTTTGGCAGCTACAAAGTCTACATCCTATCTTTAGCTGTGATTCCCATTATATTAAATGCTGTTTTTATCGAGACAGCAACGACTGCAAACACCTTTAACAAACTATCTTCATTTTCGTTGCCAACCACGCGGTTTTCATTATAAAATTTATGAAAGCTAGCAGCCAGCGACTTTAGATAGTCTGGTATTTTTTGAAGCTGCCTTGAGACAAAAGCATCCTCTAAAATTTCAGGCAAGATTAGCGCTTCAAAAAGTAAATTTTTGGCATTTTCATCTAGACACTCAAAGCCAGCATTTATCACGTCACTAACGCTTTTTCCAGCCTTTGCAAAAATTTGATTTATCCTAGCATGAGCGTAATTTATATAAAAAATAGGGTTTGAGCTATCCTCTTTTTTAAGCTCATCCACATCAAATTCCAAACTACTCGTATTTGCTTTACTTATAAAGATAAATCTAAGCGCCTCAGCACCGATCTCGCTTGCGATATCACTCATCAGCACAGCATTGCCAGCGCGCTTGCTCATTTTGTATGGCCTGCCTTCTTTTAGCAGACTAACCATCTGCATAAGTATCACTTCAAGCCTGTTTTCATCATAACCAAGGAAATTTATCGCAGCCTTTAGCCTTGCTATATATCCGTGGTGATCCGCGCCCCAAATGTTTATATAGTGGTCAAAATTTTTCTCAAATTTAGCGTTATGATAGATGATGTCACCAGCTAAATATGTTGGTCTGCCGTCATTTCTAACCACAACCCTATCGTTATCGTCGCCAAGTGCGGTAGAAGCGATATAAGTAGCGCCCTCTTTTTCATACATTTGATTTGAACGTTTTAGCTTTTCTATAGTTGGCTCCAGGCGGTCGTAAAGTGCTTTTTCGCTGGCCCAGCTCTCTATAAATATCCCAACATCAGCCAAGTCTTTTTTGATGATCTCAAGCACGATATCCTTGCCAAACTCGGCAAGTTCAAGGTTTCTGCTCTCGTCATAAAAAATTTCCTTGCCAAATTTCTCATTTGCAAGCTTAGCGATATCTAAAATATAATCCCCGCGGTAGTATTTCTCTGGATAGACGACGCTTTCGTTAAAAAGCTGCTCTTTAGCCGCAAGTGATATCGATGTACCAAGCAGATCTATTTGATTGCCAGCATCGTTTATGTAGTATTCTGTTGAGATAGCATAGCCAAGTCTTTTGCCAAGTCTTGCCAAAGTATCGCCATAAACTGCGCCTCTAACGTGTCCGATGTGAAGCGGCCCAGTTGGATTTGCGCTGATGTATTCTATTAAATAGCTATCTTTTTTTGCATCTTCTTTTGCAAAATTTTCACTATCTAGTAAAATTTGCTTTGAAATTTCCTCTAAAAATTCGCTCTTAAGCTTAAAATTTAAGTAGCCATTTACCGCGCTAGCTTCAACTATCTTACTGTCACTAAATTTATCAGCAAACTCGCTAGCTATCATAGCTGGAGACTTTCTTAGCTCTTTTGCGAGGCTAAAAAGCGGCGTCGCATAGTGAGCTAAATTTTTATCCTTTGGCTTTTCAAGCACAAATTCTCGCTCTAAAACCTTTGAAATTTCAGCTTTTACTTTATCTTTCAACTCTAAAACCTACGCGTTTTTAGTTGTTTCTTCTATCTTTTGACTAGCTGCACTCTCTTCTTTATGCTCGACTTTCTCGCTCTTTTCAGGTGTTGTGTCTTCCATCTCGGCTTTAAAAGTCTTTATGCCCTTACCTAGTCCTTTTGCAAGCTCTGGGATCTTCTTTGCTCCAAAAAGTAATACAATGATCGCCAAAACGATCAACCAGTGGCCAATACTAAAAGAACCCATCTTTTCTCCTTATCAAATTTTCTCAAAATATTATCATAAATTCCTGAATTTCTAACAATCTATCCACTCGTCGATGACGTTTCTTAAATTTATCTTAGCACTTTTTAACCTCATCGCTCGAAGGATTGATTTTAGCCCTTTATAGCTCTTTTCTATATCATCATTTACTAAAAAATAATCATACTCTAAAATATGCTCCATCTCTCCAACTGCGTTCATTAAGCGATTTTCTATCGTTTCGTCACTATCTGTTCCGCGGTTTTTCAAGCGCCTTTTTAGCTCTTTTTTATTCGCAGTTGTGATAAAAACTGAAGTGATGTAGCTTTTAAATTTCTCAAGTGCGATGTGAAAGCCCTGCACATCGATGTCAAATATCACTATCTTTCCAGCTTCAAGCGCTGCTAAAACTGGCTTTAGGCTCGTGCCATAGTAGTTTTTATGCACCTGCGCCCACTCTAAAAACTCGCCTTTTTCTATGCCGCTTTTAAATTCATCTTCTTTTATAAAATAATAATCCACCCCATCAACTTCGCCTTCTCTTTTGGCTCTTGTTGTGCTTGAGATAGAAAAATATAGGTCTTTCTCCTCCTTTAAAAGACGGCCCAAAAGCGTGCTTTTACCGCTTCCACTAGGTCCTGAAACTACTAAAATTTGTCCTTGCAACTACTTTTCCTCGAAACTTATATTTATCTTGATGTTCATATCTTTTAGCACATCTCTTAGTGAGCTCTCATTTAGTGACTCGTGGACGTGTTTTGTTATCTTTTTAGTTAGCTCTTCTTTATAGTCTTCTTTTGTCTCATTTTTTGAGCTTGTTTTAGGCATATCTTTTAGTCCAAATGCCGCTAACATCGTGTTTTCATCTATATCATCTATCGATGCCGCGTCAAAATTTAACTCACTTGATGCCGCGTCTTTGCTCTCTTCTTGTGCGTTTTCTTCTTGAGCATTTTCTTCTTCAAAAGTTTCATCCACAAGGCCTAGATCTTCTTTAGCTTCTGGCTCACTCACATCTTCTAGCTCTTCTGCTGGCATCTTGCTAGAAGCGTTTTCGCTATCACTAGGCTCTAAATTTTCTAGTTCCTCACTTGAAATTTCATCCAAAGCCTCTTCTTCTATATCTTCTTCTACTTTTTCATCATCTACTTGAATTTGCTCTTCCTCAGCCTCAGATATCTCATCTAAATTTTCCTCATCTTTAGGCTCATCTTCTAAATTTGCCTCATTTTCAAGGCTATCTTCATCATCAAATTTAGCTAGATCGTCTATATTTAGATCTTCTTGCTCTAAATTTTGAACATCTAGCTCAGCGTCATCTAAATTTTTATTTTCTTCGTCAGTCTCTCCACTATTTAGCTCTTCATCAAGCGAATCAATCTCACTAAGCTCAAATTTACTCTGATCTATCTCGTCAAGCTCGCTACCCGCGTTCTCTTCATCAACCAAGCCTGCAACGTCATTTTGGCTAATAATATCATCTAAATTTTTATTCAGCTCTTCATCTGCTTCAGACTCTTCTGGCATATTTTCTATCTCATCGACAAGCGCACTAAGCTCTGCTAGATCGCCATCTTTGCTCTCTTCGCTCTCATTTGCATCACTTATCGCTTCGCTAGTCTCTTCATCCACGCTCTCATCAACAAGGTCTTCGCTAGCAAGCTCTTGTAGGTCCTCAAGCTCTTCTAAAGACTCCACATCGCTAGCTTCATTTTCCTCTTGCAAGTCGCTCTCGTTAATCTCCTCACTTGGGCTATCTATGCCACTTTCTAAAAGCTCTTTGTCAAGGTCTGCGAAATTTTCTAAATTTGTATCGATATCAGGCAGCTTAAACCCTGACATCTCGTCAAAATTTATAGCCTCGTCGCTAAAATCACCAAAGTCGCTTTCGCCCTGCTCACTAGCATTTTGCTCGGCAACTGGCTCATCTTTTGGGATATTTTGCTCAAAAACACTTATAAATTCAGTTGGTAAAAATGGTTTTTCAAGCATCAAAGTAGCAAATTCTGGTTTGCTCTCGCCACGACTTGCTAGATACATCACCTTTTTATCTGTAGCTAGCTCGCTACTATCCACGTCACTGTCGATTATGATAAAGTCAAACTGAGCATCGTCAAATCCATTTAGATCCTCAAATTCGCTATATTCGGTGCCGATTTTATTCAGACTTAAAGTTATCAGACGTGAAACTGCTGGATTTTTATTTATTAGAGCAACTTTCATCATCCCTCCTTGTAATAGTAAAAGCCTATTCTATGATAAATTTCATTGCTATTTTCTTAAAAAAACAGAGCCGGCAGATCATTTATCACTTTTAAAAGTAGGTCACTCATGATCTTCATAATGCCTGCTAAAATGGCTATCAAAACGGAAAATCCTATCGTCACTTTAATAGGATAGCCGATGACTAGTAGGTTAAACTGCGGCATCGTCTTCATAAGCATGCCAAAAATGGAGTCTGAGAGCAAAGAAAGCGCGATGATAGGAAATGACATGATAAAGCCAAACATAAACAAATTTGTAAATAAATTTATCGCATAGCTCATGATGCCAGGGCGTGGATAAAAATCTCCTAGAGGCACCACAGCAAGTGAGCTAGCGTAAAACTGAAGGAGCAAATGATGTCCATCAAATGCCAAAAATGTTAGCAGTGCGATGAAATTTATAAGGTTTGCTATGACTGGAGAGTTTGTACCAGTTTGCGGATCAAGTACCGACGCCATCGAAAAGCCCATGACCATCGAGATTTGCTCGCCTGCCATTTGAAGCGTGGCAAATATGATGGTTAGCATAAGTCCAGCACTAAGACCTAGCATCACCTCGCCAAGTATCTCACCGACTAGGAAATTTATAGAGTTTTCATGAGCTTTTGAGAGAGGAAAAAGCACGACACAAAGAACAAAAACTAAAAGCGTTTTTACGCTAAGAGGAATTTGATTGTGCGAATAAAATGGAAAAAAAACGATGAGACCGCTTAGGCGTGCAAATAAAAGCATAAAAACTATGGCCTTATCAGCTCCAAAAAATTCTACTAGTTCCATTTTGCTCTTTTAAATTTTTTGCTAATTTTACAAAATTTTACTTTGTTTTTTAAATTTAAGCGGTAGTTTTTAGAAATTTGAAGCTAAATTTTAAGAAATTTGCACAAGCTCTTTGTTCTCAAGCTTGTATGAATTGTCACATTTTGCGGCTAGGTCGTTGTCGTGAGTGACTAGAACAAGGGCAGCATTATTTTCATTTATATAGTCAAATAAAACTTGCATCACTTCATTTGCTGTTTGCTTATCAAGGTTACCCGTTGGCTCGTCTGCAAAGATGATCTTTGGCTTTTTGGTAAGCACTCTAGCGATGCTGACACGCTGCTGCTGGCCGCCGCTTAGCTCACCAACTTTTTGATTTATTACGCTTGAAATTTTAAGCGCTTCAAGATCATTTTTTTCTATATTTTCGCCAGATAAGATGCTTGCAAGCTCGATATTTTCATAAGCACTAAAACCTTTAAAAAGATAGTGCGACTGAAAAATGATGCCAAAATGAAGCCTTCTAATAGCCAAAAGCTCATTTTGAGAAAGCTCATAGATCGATCTATCTTGATAGATGACCTCGCCAAAATTTGGCTTTAAAAGTGTTGAAAGTATGTGTAAAAGTGTTGATTTGCCACAACCGCTAACGCCTGTTATCGCGATGCTTTGTTTTTGATTGAGAGTTAAATTTATATTGTTAAAGAGCGTATAATCATACGCAAAGCCTAGATTAGACGCTCTTAAAATTTCCATTAGCCTATTTGAGCAGCAACTTCTGCAGCAAAGTCATCTACTTTTTTCTCTAAGCCTTCGCCAAGCTCGAAACGAACGTATTTTACGATCTCGATCTTGCCGCCAAGCTCTTTGCTCTTCTCTTCGATAACTTGTTCGATAGTCTTTTTATCGTCCATTACATAAAACTGACCTAAAAGTGTAAGGCGTTGGTCAAGCACTGTGTTATCAGCGTAAAATCTCTCAATCTTACCAGGGATGATCTTGTCCCAAATTTTCTCAGGTTTGCCCTCAGCTTTTAGCTCTTCTTCGATCGCTTTTGTAGCTTTTGCAAGCTCTGCCTCACCTATCTGGCAGCGGCTAGCATACTCAGGGATGTGGTGAAGTGGCTTGCCTAGGCGTTTTAGCTCTTCGTTTTCTTTTTCAAGCTCAGCGCGAAGTGCGATAAATTCTTTCTCAACAAAATCTTTATCAAGGTCTTTGTAGCTTATAACGCTTGGCTTCATAGCAGCTGCGTGCATGCATAAATTTCTTATAAATTCAGCTGCTTTGTTTGCAACTTCAGCACTTTCGCAAGCTGCACCGATAAGCACGCCAACACGGCCATTTGAGTGAACATAGCCATTTACCACGCCCTTATCATCAGCGCTAATAGTCTCAAAGCGGCGAACTACGAGGTTTTCGCCGATAGTTGCGATCTGAGTTTTGAAGTATTCTTCAAATTTAACACCATTTAAAGTGCTTGCATTTAGCTCTTCAACTGTTTTTATGCCACTTGATTGGATGTGAGCTGTTGTGTCTTTTGCAAGTGCTTGAAACTGTGGGTTTCTAGCAACGAAGTCAGTCTCAGAGTTGATCTCGCTGATAGTTGCTTTTTTGCATTTTGAGCAAACTTCAACGCTTACTAAGCCCTCACTTGCAAGGCGGTCAGCCTTTTTAGCAGCTTGACCTAGGCCTTTTTCACGAAGTATATCAACAGCTTTTTCCATATCGCCATTTGCTTCGCCAAGTGCCTTTTTGCAGTCCATCATGCCAGCTCCGGTTGATTCGCGGAGCTCTTTTACCATTTGTGCAGTTATTTCCATTACTCTTCGTCCTCGCCAAAGTCTTCTTCACTCATAGCTTCAGCTACAACTGCGTCCTTCTCATCTTGGCTTACTTCTTCGCCAGCAGCTTGCTCGCCACCATCTTGCTCAAGAAGTGATTTGCCTTCGTTGATCGCCTCAGCCATCTCTTGGCAGAAAAGTTGAACAGAGCGTATCGCGTCATCGTTTCCTGGGATAGGATAATCAACAACGTCAGGATCGCAGTTTGTATCGATAGGTGCTACAACTGGGATTTTTAGGCGATTTGCCTCTTGAACGGCGATCTTTTCTTTAACTGTATCAACGACAAATATCATATCAGGTAGGCTTTTCATATTGCGGATACCGCCAAGAGTTGCGATAAGCTTCTCTTTTTTGCGGCGAAGCATCAAAGCCTCTTTTTTAGTTAGTAAATTTATCGAACCATCTTCTTCCATAGTCTCAATAACTTCTAGTTTGCGGATAGACTGGCGGATAGTACCGAAGTTTGTCATCATACCACCTAACCAGCGGTGATTTACATAAGGCATTCCACATTTTTCAGCGTACTCTTTGATAGCGTCGATAGCTTGTTTTTTAGTACCGACAAATAGCACTGACTTGCCTTCAGCAGCTGCGTCACGAACGATGTTGTAAGTGTAGCGGAAGTAGCGGATAGTCTTTTGTAGATCTATAATATAGATACCTTTTCTCTCGCCAAAGATAAATTTTTTCATCTTTGGGTTCCAGCGGCGTGTTTGGTGACCAAAATGTACGCCACACTCTAATAAATCTCTCATAGTTACCATGAGTTTCTCCTTGTTTTAGGCATTTTGCCTTGAATTTAGTTTTATCCTCCACGACCATTAATGCTTTCGCACAACCAAATTTAGGATTGTCGTGTGTGAAATAAAGCTTGGATTATATTGAAACTTGGCTTTATTGAAGCTAAATTTAAAGATATTTTTAGCTACAAATAAAGCTCAAATTTCTTTAAATTTACTCGAAAAAGCCTTTTTTAACGACCTTTTCATCTTTAACGCAAAACTCGCCTTTTGCAATCACGTCGTATAAATTTAACTCCTCGTCAAAGACACAAAGATCAGCGTCATTGCCAACTTTCACTTCGCCTTTTTGACTTAAATTTAGATATCTCGCCACGTTTTTGCTCATCAAAGCCAAAGTATCTTCTATCTTTAAAATTTTATTTCTTACCAAAGCTTGCAATACCTCTAAATTTGACGCACATGAGGCACAGCCGTATCCCACTAGCTCGCCATTTTCGTTAAATTTAGGCACGCTGCCGTTGCCATCTGAGCTCATCGTTAGGCGCTCTAAATTTAGCCCATTTTCAAGGCCATAAGCCACCACCTCGTGGAGTGGGGCAAATTTACTCCCACCACTTGTGATATCGACATTTCCGCCCATTTTTTGAAATTTTAAAGCCTCGTTAAAAAGATCTTTTGTCCTAGCGCAGTGTGTCGGCGAGAAGTAATGAACTGGGAATTCATAGTCTTTTATCACTTTAAAGACATTGTCAAATTTCTCGCTTAGTCCGCCCATGTGCATGTGAAGCACGCCACCTTTTTTAGAGACCATGCCGCCTATGCGTATCTTGCTTAGAATTTTGATAAGCTCCTCTTTTGAGACGTAGCTGCCGCGGTTGTCGGTCAGTGCGATCTTTACGCCGATCACTTTGTCGATTAGTATGAGGTCCTTTGCGATGTCGCCGGTAAATGTCACACAGGGGCTTGCATATGAGCCAGTGTGGATGAAGGTCGAGATGCCCTCAAATTCGAGCGCTTTTGCTTTCGAGTAGAGATTTTCTAGGCTTCTAGTGACACCATCAGTCCCCAAAACGCCAACAAGCGTCGTTGTGCCGTATTTTACGATCTGGCTAAGCGTGATCTCAGGCGTTCTTGAGTGATATCCAGCCTCGCCGCCGCCACCCGTGATATGCACGTGCTGATCAATGAGACCTGGAGCTAAAACCTTGCCTTTTAGATCGTAAATTTCAAGCCCTTCGATGTTAAAATTTAGCCCCTCGCCGATGGCTAAAATTTTACCGCCACCTACCAAAACATCGCGCTTGCCAAGAAATTTTGGCGTGTATAGATTAGCATTTTTAAGCAAAAGCATATTTTATCCTTTATTTGCTAAGTTGTACTTTTTCTTCTATCTCCATCAGTTTTATAAAAATTTGCTCGATATTTTCCCTATCCACGGCACTTAGCTCCATCTTTTTTGAGCTAAGCAGCATCTGCACAAACTCTTCATTCATAAGCTGCTCAAAGCCCAAATTTCTAGCGTTTTGAGCTATTTTTGCCGCTAGTGGATTTTTAAAGCTCTCATATCCCATTTTTATCCTTAAATTTCACTGCAAATCCACAAAATCTACCGCACACGCCGTCTCTTCGGTATGAAAAATATCTCTCGTCGCAGTGCGTGCAGACCTCGCTAAAGTTTAAATTTCTAACCCCAAGTGCGCTAAATTCATCTCTCAAGGCTGCGTTCATATCAAAATTTCTACCTATTTTATATGCGTTAAATTCCCCAAGATCAAGCTCGCCCACCTCGTAGCAGCCGCCTTTTATATTTGCTCCAACAAAGACGCTGATGTCGCCCGCTTTTGAGCCAAATTTCTCGCCCATAAGCATAATGGCTTTTGTGCAAATTTTTAGCGTCACGCCAGCTCTTCCTGCATGAGCCACGCAGATAGCGCCCCGCCTCTCATCTATCATCACGACTGGCGAGCAGTCAGCCACCAAAACGCAGATGCCAACATCACTTAAATTTGTGATCACAGCGTCGCACTCTGGCAGCTCATCCTCCTCGTTTTCAAGGGCAAAAACCTTGTCCGAGTGGATCTGCTTCATAAATTTAAGCTGCCTAACGCCCAAATTTCTAGCCAAAATTTCTCTATTTTTAATGACATCTCTTGGCTCATCGCCCACGTGATCACCCAAATTTAGCGAGCTAAATTGACCCTCGCTCACGCCGCCAAGCCTGTTTGTAAAGCCAGCCACTATGCCATTTTTATCAAAAACGATATCTAAATTTTCACGCATCTTCGCTCACTTAGTAGAGGCTTGAAATTCTCTCGACCTCGTCCCAGCTAAGGCCGCCACTTTGCTTAGCCTCAAGCATCCTAGCCACGTAGCGAGCCAGCAAGTCGCTCTCGATATTTACTCGCCTGCCAACCTTGAAAGTGCCAAAAAGGCTGTCTCTAAATGTGATCGGTATGATCGTTAGCCTTATGCCCTTTGACAAAATTTCATTTATCGTAAGGCTCACGCCCTCGACGCCCACCGAGCCCTTGTTTGCCATCAGAGCCATCGCCTCACGTGGCAAGTCTATGTAAAAATCAACGCCATTTTCATGCTTTTTTATAGCTGAGATCACGCCGATAAAATCGATATGCCCTTGCATCAAATGCCCATCCACACGCTCTCCAAGCTTCATCGCAGGCTCGATATGCACCAAGCCACTTAAATTTTCAACCGCGACATTTGCCCTGCTCTCTGCGCTTAGCTCCACGCTAAAGCCATCATCGTATAGTTTGATAACGCTTAAGCAAGCGCCATTTACTGCAATACTGTCGCCTAAATTTGGACGAAATTTTGCCTTTAGCCGTAAAACATTTTGCGAGTAGCTAATGACCTCGGCAAGCTCCCTGATTAAGCCATTAAACATATTTTGCCTTTAAATTTTTTAAGGATTTTACTAAATTTTGCCTAAATTTGGCGCATGGATAGATTTGCTGGTTTTGTGAAATTTAAGAGCGCTAAAATAAATTTACGACGCCACGCCAGAGCGTAAAATTTCGCTATGAATTTTAGGTGGCATGCCAAACATCCTTGCGTATTCGCGGCTAAACTGCGACGCGCTCTCATATCCTACATCAAAGGCGGCCTGCGCAACGCCGATATTTTTATTTACGAGCAGGTTTTTAGCCTCCTCAAGGCGGATCTTTTTTTGAAAGGCTACTGGGCTTAGCGAGGTTACGATTTTAAAGTTATGATATAGCGAAGACTCGCTCATATCGCACTCTCTAGCGACATCTTTCATATTTAGTTTTTGCGAAAACTCGTTTTTTATCTTTGCTACGGCTTTTGAAATTTTATTTGAAACGCTGCCTTGCATTGCAAATTTACTTAAAAAATAGCCGCTTTTATCGTTTGTTGCGAGCATGTAAAGTATCTCTTTTTTAGCAAGGTCTGAGAGAAATTTGACCTTATCTTTTGGCTTTTCTAGCAACCAAACAAACCTCGAAACAGGCTCTAAAATCTCATCCGTTAGCTCGCCAAAAAATATGCCTTTTTCGCTTTTTTGCAAGCTCTGCTCTTTTACATCCACGCCTTTTAGCACTTCATAGACCTCATCTAGGCTAAATTTAATGCAGAGCGAGATGTAGGGCTTCTCTTTTGAGGCGTCTGTTAGGCTTACATTTAGCGGCACATGAGTAGAGGCTAGCGCGTAGGTTTGCTCGTCATATCCATACATCTCATCGCCAAAGCCTATCGCCTTTGCTCCTTGCAGTATTATGCATAAAGACGGCTCATAAACTGTACTGATAAAATCATGCGTTTTATCGCTGATATAAAAGTCAAGCGAGACAATGTCGCTTTGCGCAGATCCCGCTATGCCGTATCTATCTAATAAAAACTCTTTTGTCTGCTCTTTTAGCAAATTTACATCAGCCATTTTTGCGCTCCCCAAGTCAAATTTTGCAAAATTATACAGCTTTTTAGAAAATTTGCAGGATTAGGCATGAAATTTAGAGGATCGTTCTAACGTAAAATTTACAATACAGATATAATGCATCACAACAAAAGGGTATGCGGGACAAGTAAAATCCAAAGCTCGCCAAAATATCAAAAAATTTATGTCGGCGCTTGTAGCGTCAAGTTTTATTTTAGGAGGCAATTTAGTGGCTAGCACAAACGTAGTAAAATCACCGCTAGAGGCGGTATCGATGGTAAGCGAGTGGGACAAAGTTTTCACTAAAAGCGATAAGGTAGATCACAAGAAAGTTAAATTTAAAAATCGTTATGGTGTTGAGATAGTAGGCGATCTTTATACGCCTAAAAATTTGCATGGCAAAGCAGCTGCGATCGCAGTTAGCGGACCTTTTGGCGCAGTCAAAGAGCAATCAAGCGGCCTTTACGCCCAAACTTTAGCCGAGCGCGGCTTTATCACGCTTGCCTTTGATCCAAGCTACACCGGAGAGAGCGGCGGCGAGCCAAGAAATTTAGCAAGCCCAGAGATAAACACTGATGATTTTAGCGCAGCGGTGGATTTTCTAGGCACCAAGAGTAATATAGATCGAGATAAAATCGGCATTTTAGGCGTATGCGGCTGGGGCGGTTTTGCTATAAACGCAGCTCTTGCCGATCCTCGCATAAAGGCGGTTGCGACCAGCACGATGTATGATATGACGCGAGTGATGGCAAAAGGCTACAGCGATAGTGTGGGCGCCGATGAGAGATATGAAACTAAAAAGAAGCTAGCCGAGCAACGCTGGGTCGATCTCCAAAATGGCAAACCAGCATATACGGGTGCGATAAATGTTGATCCAAAAAAGATAGACGCGAGCACGCCGCAGTTTGTCGCTCAGTATGCTGACTATTACCGCACACCACGCGGCTATCACAAACGCTCTGTAAATTCAAACAGCGGAGAGAGCGGCTGGATAGTTACAAATCCTATCTCGTTTATAAATATGCCGATCCTTGCCTACGCAAGCGAGATGAGAACTCCAACTCTTATCGTAGCCGGCGAGAAAGCGCACTCAAGATACTTTAGCGAGGACGCCTTTAAATCTCTTGGCAATAAAAATAAAGAGCTAGTTATCGTCCCTGGTGCCGTGCATACAGACCTATATGACAATAAAAATAACAAGATCCCATACGATAAATTTGAGGAATTTTTCAAAGCAAATTTGAAATAAACCGCTGCCCCTGCACCTTGCGGGGGAAATTTAAAAAGGAAAACAATGGAAAATTTTACATTTTATAACCCAGTAAGAATAGAATTTGGCAAAGGCAAAGAGGCTCATATCGGCGAGTATATGAGAGAATTTGGTGCTAAAAAAGCCCTTGTGCTATACGGCAGTGAGCGCGTAAAAAAGAGCGGTCTGCTTGGCGTAGCTACCGATAGTCTAAAAGCAAATGGCATCGAATTTACTGAGCTTGGTGGCGTGAAATCAAACCCGGTGCTAAACAAAGTAAATGAAGCGATCAAAATAGCCCGTGAATTTGGCGCTGATAGCGTACTAGCTGTTGGCGGTGGCTCGGTGCTAGACTCTGCAAAGGCAGTCGCCGCCGGAGCTAAATACGATGGCGACGTGTGGGACTTTTTCGTAGGTAAAAATCCGGCCGAGTCACTCATGGTATTTGACATCATCACGCTAGCAGCAACTGGCTCTGAGATGAATCAAAACGGCGTCGTGACCAACGAGGCGGCTAAACTAAAGCTTCATCTGGGCGCGCCGTGCCTTTTCCCAAAAGTATCTGTCGTAAACCCGCAGCTACAAGCCACCGTTAGCCGCGACTATCTAGTTTATAGCGCAAGCGACGTTATCGCGCACAGCATAGAGGGCTATTTCACAGCTACAAACTATCCGCTAATCGCCAGAATGCAGGTAGAAGCAAACATCAAAACTATCATCCGAACGACTGAAATTTTACTTGCAAACCCTGATGACTACGACGCTAGAGCTGAGTTTGCCTGGGTTGCGACGATGGCGCTAAATGGCATAACTATGGTTGGTACCTCAGGTATCGAGTATCCAAACCACATGATCGAGCATGCGATGAGTGCGGTAACAGACTGTGCGCACGGAGCGGGACTTAGCGTAGTGATGCCTGCGTGGATGAAGTGGTATAAGGATAGAAATTTAGGCGTATTTGAGCGTTTTGCGAGAGAAATTTTTGGGCTTAAAACCGCAGATGAGTGCATAGAGGCGCTAAAAGTGTGGTTTGACAAAATAGGCACTCCAACAAGACTATCACAGCTAGAGATAGATAGCGAGGCGCTTATAAATGAGATCGCGGGTGTTGCCTATGAAAACGCAAAGGCGTGGGCGATGCAAGAGCTCTATCCAAAGAAAAATATCGTCCAAATCCTTGAACTGGCAAAATAAATTTAAAGTGAGTCAAAATGAGAAAAATTTTAGCCATCTTTATGCTTTTTGCGGGGTTAAATTTGGCAGCAGGAGAGAAAATGCAAAATTTAAAGATAATCCTAAAGAGCTCTAACGGCGAAGCGACGGCTATCCTAGACGATACGGCAGCAGCAAGAAGCTTTGCCGCACAGCTACCGCTAACGCTAAATTTAGAGGACTACGGCGGACACGAAAAGATCGCCAAGCTGCCAAAACCGCTTGATACAAGAGGCGCTCCGAGCGGCAGCGACGGCAAAAAAGGCGAGATCTCGTACTTTGCTCCGTGGAACAACTTTGTCATCTACTACGGCTACCAGCCCTATTATGAGGGCATCGTGCGTTTAGGCGTGATCGAGGGCGATGTGAGTTCGGTCGCAAAAGACGGGCAGATCAAGATCGAGCTAGTAAAATAATATAAATTTTATGATGCTTGAAAATCTTGATAAATAAAATTAAAACGCTTAAATTTTAGTTAAAAAAGACAACTGCCACCCACGACAAGGTGAGTGATAAAATTTTTGCAGACGTATGCCTAAGATCACGCTACTTTTTGGCGCGACACACACATCACGCAAAATTTACACTGGCGCAGCGGACAGTAAAAAATAACGTGGATAAAGCATTTAAATGAAGAAAAATGCGAAATTGATCAAAAATTTATCTTTGATTTTGGTATATTTTATTTGCCAATGACGATAAAAAGATCTTATGCAGCAAAATGAGGCACTTTGTGCAACAGGACTAGCTTTTTAGTGGTTGCACCAAAAAATTGCGAGTATAACTAATAAAAGATTGCAAAAATTCACTCAAAGTGCGAGATGATTAGCAAGCAGAAATTTAAAGAACATAAAGGGCGCTGGAAATTTTAGCGATGAGCCACTAGTTTGGTAGCAAAAGTCACTTGCAAGGTAAATTTGGCTGGCGGTAAATTATAAAAAATTTAAATTTGATCTAGCCAGTATAAATTTCATCTACCATTTGCCTTTAAATTTACATATTCTAAACGCGAAATTTATATGGCTCGCCAAAAACAGCAATAATAATTTTACTACCGGACACATATCAAAAGCTCTTGGCTAAATTTCGGCCCTAGCTTGTCTGCAAAACTAGCCACGTCTTGCTAAAGTCGCGCGCCGCCAGGTCGTCCCTCTTTATCCACAGATAAACTCTACCCTCTCCGTCCCAGTCCATGTCGCTATCCCAGTCGCTATCTATCTGCAAAAGCAGCTGCCACTGGGCGGCATTTTTCTCAAACTACGCGATATTTGGGTGGTGATAAGCGCTACCATCGCCGCAGTCAAGGCCGTTTGCCACGAGCTCACACTCTAGCTCCATGCCATCTTGGATGTTGTCAGAGTGACCAAGTAGCTTGTTTTCTTTGGCCTGCCAGCTTGGCTCAATGACCTCGTGATATGCCTCCCACTCCTCCTCGCTAAATTTGCCAAATGGTACGAGCGAGCTTTGCAAACTTGGCAAATTTAGCTCGTTTTTAAAGCTAAGAGAGCGTGCGCCAAATGTGAAATTTCCGCTATCCATGTTTTGGCGAGCAAGCTGGTCTTGAGCTGCCTCACTAAAGATCACAGCAAAGCCCTTTTTATCAGCAGGGTCGTAACCCCAAACACGCAAATTTATATCATAAAAAAGATAGAGCATGCCACTTTTTGGTAGTAACCCGTCGGTGTCAAATTTGCTGACTTCAGTAAAATTTATCTGCGCCACAAAGCTAAGCGCGCCGTTTTCATTTGAGGGCCAAGACACGCTAGCTGGCAGATCTGGCTGCCCGCCAAATTTAGACGCTCCAACAGCGATATCACCGTCATCTCTAGCCTGCGCATCTATCTTTATAGCATTTTTAGCCATTGGCTTTAAAAACTCAAAAAGCTCATCCAAGCCGCGCTCTTTGCAGCCTTTTGCAATTTCATTTAGATCCATATTTTTCCTTTCTAGCAAGCATCAATGTAGATGTGATACTTTTTGCAGTGTAAGCAGCGAAACAAATACCCAGCAAAGTTGCCGCCCGCCACGAGCATCTCGCGCGCCATTTTCACGTCATACTTATCCCTTTTTGTGTAGTCATCAAAAACCTCGTCTGCGATGCCGAGCTCCTCAAGCTCCTTTGTGCCCACATCGCCTAAAAATGCGCAATAATCATCACAGCACACCACCCAGTGTTCGCCCTGCCAGCTCTCATAGCCAGGTGTTCTTCTAAAAAGCTCATCATCTTTTTTGGCGTCATCCGTGGCAAGCTTGTCGGCGTCTTGCACAAATGTAGCGTCAAATTTCTTAGCAGCTGCGCCATTTGCAATGCAAGCTGGGCAAAGATAGGTGACGTCTTGCTCGCTATAGATGCCATTATCATAGTAAATTTCAGTGGTTTCGCCGCAGCACTCGCAGGTGACACTCATATCATCTTTAAATGCGCCAGTTTTTAATGGCTCTGGGTGATAGCGAAATTTTGGTAAGGTGGCGACCTTTGCCTTTTGGGCTAAAATTTGCCCTTTACTTTTTGGCCTTGGCACTGCCCATTTGTCGCCCTTATCCACAAACTGCGCAAGATAGCCAAGCGTTTTTAGTTGCTTTTTGTCGTTTCTATCGTGTATCTTTAAAAGTAGCTCATAAGCGCTCTTTTGCATAGACAAAAGCTGATAAATATCTACTAAAACGTGTTTTGCCTGCGGCTCCTCGCTTGCTTCAAGCTCTTCTTTAAACTGATACAAAGCCTCCACGCTCGCCGCATTGCCGTTATTTTTGTAGTAATCTTTTGAAAGGTTTATATATTTTTCTTGAAATTTATCCACAAATAGCCTTTATGAAATTTGCTAAGAATTTTAGCTTTAAAGACTTAAAAGTCGCATAGATGAGTTATTAAAATTTAAAAGAGTGTGATAAAAATATAAAATTGTTTAATTTTTAAAATTTAAAAAAGGTATATTAAATTTAGCGCAAATGAGAGCCACAAGCGAATTTACCTAAACTTTTAACTCACTTGCGACTATAAATTTTACTCTTCGTAAGCCCCGATAGAGAGAATTTTGTCTATTCTTTTTACGACAAGCTCGTTTATATCAAGCTTCTCAAGCTCAGCTAGCTCTGAGATGAAGTAGTTTGCAAGTGCTTTTGCAGCACCGTCTTTATCTCTATGAGCTCCATTTATCGGCTCGTTTATCACGTCATCTATAAGCGATAAATTTTTTAAGTCATCAGCCGTTATCTTCATCGATTTTGTGGCTTGCTCTTGTTTAGCTGGATCGTTCCAAAGTATCGCTGCACAACCTTCTGGCGAGATGACTGAAAAGACAGAGTTTTTCATCATGGCAAGTCTATCAGCCACGCCTATTGCTAAAGCACCGCCACTTCCGCCTTCGCCGATAACGACAGCTATTATTGGAGTTTTTAAATTTGCAAATTCAAATAAATTTCTAGCTATGGCCTCGCTTTGACCTCGCTCTTCAGCGCCAACACCAGGATATGCGCCCGGAGTGTCTATCAAAAATAAGATAGGTAGGTTAAATTTCTCAGCCAATTTTGCTACGCGTAAAGCCTTTCGGTAACCCTCTGGATGAGGCATACCAAAATTTCTTTTTAGTTTATTTTTAGTGCCACGACCTTTTTGCTCACCTATAACGACAGCCTTTTTGCCTCCGATATAACCGATGTAGCAGACTATTGCTGGGTCGTCGCGAAATGCCCTGTCGCCATGGATCTCATAGCCATCAACTAAAAATGAATTTATATAATCAATAGCGTATGGCCTATCTGGGTGACGAGCAAGTTGTAAACGTTGATATTCGTTTAAATTTTTATATACTTTTGATATCTCTTTAGATAGGTTCTTATTTAAAATTTCAACAGCATGTTCATCGCCTCTGATCTTAGCATTTGCTATATCTTCATCAATTTGCTTTATGCTCTTTTCAAAATCTAAATAATTTGACATCTTAATCCAACTTTTTAAATATCACGACGCCGTTTGTTCCGCCAAAGCCAAATGAGTTGCTCATGACAGCTTTTATATCAGCTTTTCTAGCTTTATTTGGAACGTAGTCTAGATCACAGTCTGGATCTGGCGTTTCGTAGTTTATCGTTGGAGGGATGATGCCATCTCTCATTGCCATTATAGATATGACAGCTTCGATCGCACCAGCACCACCTAAGCAGTGTCCAGTCTGACCTTTAGTTGAACTAACTGGTGGGCACTTATCACCAAAAACAGCCTTTAACGCAGCTGTCTCATTTTTATCATTTACTGGCGTTGAAGTACCATGTGCGTTCACGTAGTCTATCTTTACGCCTTTTGCCATATCAAGTGCTTGCTTCATCGCGCTTAATGGACCTTCAAGTGTTGGTGATGTGATATGGTGTGCATCTCCGCTCTCACCAAATCCAACTACTTCAGCGTAAATTTTAGCACCTCTTGCAACAGCTGACTCATACTCTTCAAGCACAAGTGCGCCAGCGCCTTCGCCCATTACAAAACCATCGCGGTTTGCATCAAATGGCCTTGATGCCTTACTTGGTTCATCATTTCTAGTTGATAGCGCTTTCATCGCCGCAAAACCGCCTATGCCAACGCCACAGATAGTTGACTCAGCGCCGATAACTAGCATATTTGTAGCTTGACCAATCATTATGCATTTTGCAGCTTGTGATATCGCATGAGTGCTTGCTGCACAAGCTGTTACGCTTGATAAATTTGGACCTTTTAGTCCGTGGTTTATTGAAACTATGCCACCTAGCATATTTACAAGTGCAGATGGGATGAAAAATGGTGAAATTCTCTTTACGCCTTTTTCAAAATATGTGATTGAGTTTTTCTCAATATTTGGCAAACCGCCTATACCAGCAGCTGAACTAACGCCAAATTTGTGAGCGTCAAACTCCTTAAAATTTGCATCAGCCATAGCTTCGTTAGATGCTTTTATGCCAAGCTGTATGAAACGATCTACTTTTTTCACCTCTTTGCCGTCTAAAATGCTATTTGGATCAAAATCAGTTATCTCGGCAGCAATTTTAACAGGGAATTCGCTTACATCAAAGCTCGTGATCTCTTTCACACCTGTTTTACCCTCGCAAATAGCCTTAAAAGAGCTCTCTTTATCAAGACCAAGTGCGTTTATCATGCCAATACCAGTTACAACGACTCGTTTCAATACATCTCCTTAAATCAAACTATGCAAATTTAAATTATTTGCCTAGTTTTTCTATATAATTTACAACGTCTTGAATGCTTACTAATTTCTCTGCTTCGCTATCAGGAATTTCTACTTCAAATTTCTCTTCTAAAGCCATAACTAGCTCTACAACGTCAAGTGAATCAGCGCCTAAATCTTCGATGATTTTAGACTCTAGTTTTACCGCTTGTGGATCTACGCTTAGTTGCTCTACAACTACGTCTCTTACGTCTTCAAATACTGCCATTTAAGGTCTCCTTATAAAAAATGTCTGTTATCTTATAATATTTACGCTTTTATTTATTTTAAATTTCAAAACTTGTTGAAATTTCATTACATATAAAGTCCGCCGTTTATTTTTAGCGTCTCGCCAGTCACGTAGCTAGCATGATCACTTAGTAAAAATGCAACCGCCTCGGCCACCTCGCTAGCACTGCCAAAGCGTTTTAGTGGGATATTATCGCTATAAGTTTTTTTCACCTCATCACTTAGTCCATGCGTCATATCAGTCTCGATAAAGCCCGGAGTTACGCTGTTAAAGCGGATATTTCTACTTGCGCCCTCTTTTGCAAAGCTCTTACTCATGGCGATTAGTCCGCCCTTGCTGGCTGAATAATTCACCTGCCCTGCATTTCCCATCTCACCAACGATAGATGCGACGTTTACGACCGCTCCAAAGCGCTTTTTACTCATCACTTTTAAAGCCTCTCTACATCCTATGAAAGCTGAAGTTAAATTTGCATTTATCACATCTGTAAATTCGCTAGTTTTCATGCGAAGCGCTAGCTTGTCATTTGTGATGCCAGCGTTATTTACGAGGTAGCTTAGCTCACCGTCGCTATCAACTATCAAATTTATACCTTTTATAAACTCATCTTCGTCTGTTGCGTCAAATTTTATCACCGCAGCCTTGCCGCCATTTTGCTCGATCTCAGCTTGCAAAGCGTCTGCTATCTCAGGCTTTGAGCGGTAGTTTATCCACACTTTTAAGCCCATATTTGCAAGCGTCTTTGCGATCTGTGCGCCGATACCTCTACTTGCACCTGTTATTAGCACGTTTTTTCCGCTAAATTTCATAGATTCTCCTTATAAATTTTGCTTATATTATCAAATTTAAAATAACGCCTCGTCCATTTCAGCTGGGATCTCAAGCCCCATGAGCTTTAAAACGCTAGGCGCAATGTTGTTTAGACCGCCATTTTTTAGCTCTTTTACACCTTCAGCCATCACAAAGCAAAAGACGTCATAGGTCGTGTGGTTTGTCAGTAGCTCGCCGCTGCTATCACGCATCTCTTCGCAGTTTCCGTGATCGCTCGTGATGATCATCGCGTAGTTTTTCTCTTTTGCCTTGGTGTAAATTTCTCCAAGAGCCCTATCCACTGCCTCAACCGCCTTTATAGCGGCCTCGTAGTTGCCAGTATGCCCCACCATATCGCCATTTGCGAAATTTACCACTATAAAGTCTTGCTCGTCATCCATGCCCTTTAGCACGGCTTTGCAAACATCAGCAGCACTCATCTCTGGCTTTTCGTCGTAGGTTTTGACCTTTGGACTGGGGATTAGCACCCTAGTTTCGTTGCTAGCTAGCTCCTCGACGCCACCATTAAAGAAAAATGTTACGTGGGCGTATTTTTCAGTCTCAGCCGTGTGAAGCTGCCTTAGTCCAGCAGCTGCTATGACCTCGCTTAGAGTGTTTTTTATCTTTTCATTTTTAAAGAGCACTTCAAATTTAAAATTTGCGTCGTATTCGGTCATGGTGATTAGATTTTTGATAGCAAAAGGTCGCTCAAACTCGCTAAATTTCTCCTCGCCTAGAGCCTGGCAAATCTCTCTTGCTCTATCATTTCTAAAATTTATTACGATCACGCCGTCATCTTTGCCTATGCCCTTAAAGCCATTAAAGCTTGCTGGCTTTACAAACTCGTCTGTCACGCCCTCATCATAGCTTTTTTGTAGATACTCGCTTGGTGCCAGATCGCTTAAATTTGCCCCATTTACTAGGCTGTCATAGGCCTCTTTTACGCGCTCCCAACGTTTGTCTCTATCCATCGCGTAAAATCTCCCACAAACGGTCGCTACCTTAAATTTAGCCTCCAAGCTTTTTATGAAATTTAAACCGCTATTTGGGCTAACGTCGCGTCCGTCGGTGATAGCGTGGGCAAAAACTTCGCAGCCATTTTTACTAGCAAGCTCGCACATACCATCAAAATGCTCCATATGAGAGTGCACGCCGCCGTCGCTATAAAGCCCTATGACGTGGATCTTTTTGCACTTTTTAAAAAGAACTTTTAGCGCTTCATTTTCTGCTATTGAGCCGTCATTAAAGCCGCGTGAAATTTTGACCAAATTTTGATACAAAACTCGACCGCTTCCTATGCACATGTGCCCTACTTCGCTATTTCCCATCTGCCCTTTGGGTAGTCCCACGGCGTTTCCAGAAGTTTTTATGAGCGAGTTTGGAATTTCTTTAAAAAATTTATCGTAGTTTGGCTTTTTGGCCGCCTCAAATGCATTAAATTTGCCATTTTTGTTTGATCCGATGCCATCAGTTATTATAAGTATAGTTTTTTGAGCCATTTTTAAATTTTATCCTTAAATTTAGATAATTTTTAAGGCCATTATACTAAAATTGCTTTTTTTTAAAATAAAGGCCCCTATGTTTTACTATATCTACGAAATTTTAAATTTTAATATCTTTCAGTATATCACCGTTCGCGCTGGCATCGCGTTTTTCATAGCATTTATCTTGACAGCTTATCTGATGCCTAAATTTATCGCTTGGGCAAAGGCAAAAAACGCCGCCCAGCCTATCTACGAGCTCGCGCCACAAACTCACCAAAAAAAGGCTAAAACGCCAACCATGGGCGGACTTGTCTTTGTCTTTACAGCCGTGATCGCCACGATCATCTGCGCTAGGCTTGATAACGCCTTTGTGCTAGCCTCGCTCTTTTGCCTAGTTTGCTTCACTTTGCTTGGCTACAAGGATGACTACAGCAAAATTTTAGGTGCGAAAAACCACGCTGGTCTAAGCCCAAAGGCAAAGCTCTTTTTTCAATTTTTAATCGCCTTTTTACTCGCAGCCTTTTTATACATCAGTAAAGAGCTAAACACCGAGTTTTACCTGCCATTTTACAAGCAGCCGATCTTTGACATGAAAATTTTTGCCATTTTCTTTTGGACGCTTGTCATCGTCGCGGCTTCAAATGCGGTAAATTTAACAGACGGACTTGACGGACTTGCCGCCGTGCCATCGATATTTTCGCTTCTAACTCTTGGCGTTTTTGCCTACATCTGCGGTCACGCTGTCTTTAGCTCGTACCTACTTTTACCAAAGATCGCAGGCGTTGGCGAGAGCGTCGTCGTAGCCTCTGCGCTAATTGGCTCACTCATGGGCTTTTTGTGGTTTAACTGCCATCCGGCTGAAGTCTTTATGGGCGATAGCGGCAGCCTAAGCGTTGGCGCATATATCGGCTTTATGGGCGTTGCGACCAAAAACGAAATTTTGCTCATTATCATCGGCCTCATCTTTGTCGTTGAGACCCTAAGCGTCATCTTGCAGGTGGGTAGCTTTAAAATTTTTAAACGCAGAATTTTTCTCATGGCGCCTATACATCACCATTTTGAGATAAAGGGCTGGGCAGAAAATAAGATCATCGTGCGCTTTTGGATCATCGCACTTTTGGCAAATTTGATCGCACTAACGGCGCTAAAGATCAGGTAGATCATGCGAGCGCAGATAGAGCCTGACTTTGAGAGTGCTAGAAAAAAGTATGATGAAATTTTGGAGCAAATTTTAGCCTACACCGACTATTGCGACGAATTTGGCGATGAGGACGGCGAAGAGTACCGCAAAGTAGAGCAGCGTCTAGCCAAGATAAGCGGCAAAGATATGAGTAAATTTAGCCTGCACGAGTGGTGGGAGGCCGAGGGCGCTGAAAATCTCGCCTTTGACATCGCTTTGCCAGAGCCAAAAGTGGTGGCTGACATAACAAAAGACGAGCTTAGCGAGATTGTGGAGCGCATGTTGGCGCCTACGCCTGAATTTGAAGATGATTTTTTAGAGGCATTTTACGCAAGAGTGACATTTGCTTGCAAGGGTGCTTATTTTGCAGAGTTTTTGAAGCTAAATTTTGCCAAAACCTTTAGCTTTGAGCTCTTTGAGCGCCGCGAGATAGAGGGCGTGATGCGTGAGCTAAGTGCTAACGAGATAGTAGAAATTTTATGGGGCAAAAGAGGATAAAAGTATGAGAAAATCACTATTTGGCTATGGTGGCACGACAAAGGCGATCGCTAAAAACTTCGTAAATGACGGACTTTGGGATATCTATGACGATAAATTTAGCGAAATTTCTAAGGATGAGTTTGGCAATGCTCTTTTGCCAGTTAGCAAATTTGACCCAGCAAAAAGCGGCCTAGAGATACCAAGCCCTGGCATCCCACCTCACCACGAGCTTATCAAAAAAGCTAAAAATTTAATCAGCGAATATGACTATTTTTATGAAATTTACAAGGCGCATCTGCCATTTAACATCTGGATAAGCGGCACAAACGGCAAGACGACGACCACAAAGATGATGCAGCACCTGCTAGAGAGCAAAGGCTCAGTAATGGGCGGAAACGTCGGCATCGCGCTAGCAAATTTAAACCCGCACGCTAAAATTTGGATACTTGAGACTAGCTCATTTACGCTGCACTACACAAACCGCGCAACGCCTGGCATCTACGTGCTTTTGCCGATCACTCCAGATCATCTAAGCTGGCATGGAAACATGAGCGAGTACGAAAAGGCAAAGCTTAAGCCGCTTGCTAGCATGAGTGAAACGAGCGTGGCGATCGTGCCTGAAATTTACGCTAAAACGCCTACAAAGGCAAAAGTGATCGCATATAAGGATGAGAGCGACTTGGCTAAATTTTGCGGCGTAAATTTGGGCGATATAGCCTTTAAAACGCCGTTTTTACTTGATGCACTGCTAGCACTTGCGGTGGAGAAAATTTTATTTGACCGCTGTGACGTTGAGCTTTTAAACACATTTGTTATCGAAGCAAACAAGCTTGAAGAATTTACTGATAACAATGGTCGAACCTGGGTAAATGACACAAAAGCGACCAACATAGATGCGAGCATTCAAGCCGTAAAACGCTACAAAGATCACTTCATGCACCTAATCTTAGGTGGCGATGACAAGGGCGTTAGCATGGATGAGCTATTTGAGATTTTAAAGGGCCTTAAGGTCAAAATTTACGCCATCGGCTCAAACAGCGACAAACTTATGAATTTAGCTGCTAAATTTAGTGTGCCAGCCCTAAAATGCGACTTTTTACAAAACGCCGTAAATGAGATAAGCAAAGAGCTTAAAAGTGGCGAGATAGCGCTTCTAAGCCCAGCAGCTGCGAGCCTTGATCAGTTTAAGAGCTACGCCGAACGAGGAGATAAATTTAAAGAGTTTATAAGGGCTCTTTGATTTTAAGCTATTTTTTAGATATTAGCGTTTTGTCTAAATTTTGCTACCAAAATTTAAAGAAAAAGCAAAAATTTTCTCTATAAGAGTTTTTTATTGAATACTTTTTAAGTTTATGCTAATATTTAGCGAAAAAATTAAGGAAGAATTTTATGCCAATCACCCCTAGAAATGATGCAAATTTTAAAGAAAACTTAATAGATATCATCAAACTATCATATAGCGCCGACATCAATAAGCCTTTCATCTCTGGTGACAAGCTACTTATGGGCTATAGCTTTAGTCTAAAAGACGATCTAGACACGATATGCACTCAAATTTATGGTGCTAGCAAAGCAAAAGTGATCGAGGCTATTAGAAAAACCATAACCAACACTACAACAAAAACCGTGGTTTCAAAGATAGATGCAGAAAAGCTTTTTAACGATATAAATAATGCTGCAAGGGTTGCTTACGCAAAGGCATCTGGCAGCGCTGGCGCAGAGTTGCCTGAGTTTAAATTTAGCCAAGATGAGCAGTTAAATGCCATTTTAGAGTCAAAGCTAAAGCCACTAGCGGCTGATATAAAAGAGAAGCTAAGAGGCTCGTCGCTGGCAATTTTAGAAGAGGTCAAGCTCACTTCATATGTGGCGTCTAATGTTTCAAAAGAGCACGTCGCACTCCTAGCCCTGCTTCACATAAGTAGCAAGAAAAATATCGACCCAGCTTTAGCAAGCTATATCAAGAGCAAAAGTCGCTTTAAAGCGTGGTTTTGGCTTGCTTTCGAGAGCTTTAGCGGCGATAATCCACATAACCTTAAACTTTTAAGAAAAAAGATCTCAGCTCAGTTTGGCCTTTATGAGTCAGACGAAAACAACAAAGCTCTAAACGACACGTCTAGCGCGGCTAGCATGGAGCGCGTCAGCTTTGGTGAGTGCATAGATATCTTTACTCACCTAAATATCTCTAAAGCTATGTATGTAACAAAAGACAAAAACGGCAAAGAGCACAAAGAAGACGTCACACACTTAGAATTTATGCAAAAAGACAAAGAGAGATCAAACAGCACCGATTCAAAGTGTGAGGGGCTGTTTAAGCCATTTGCTGATAAGCTAAATTCTCTTTTAGCCTCTCAAACATCAAAGAAATTTAGCACTGAAAATATCTACTGCGTAAATTTAACCTCCTCTTCTACGTCTAACGCTTCAAGGATAAATAAGCTCTTAAAAAGAAGAGAAGAAGAGCTTTATAAACAAGAGGATATGCTCATACTCTGCCCTATAAAGACTGCTACTCCTATTAGGATATTTCAGCCTAAAAAGAGCAACTTTACCATCGTGCTAGCCAGCCAAAGCGAATTTGACTGCAGCGAGCTAAACCCAAAAGAGCTAAATCCTAGCAGACCAAACTATGGCAAGCTAAATTTATGCGAGCTAATACTCACTGACTTTAAATTTGACTCTTATGAGAAAGAGAACAAAGGCGCTTCAGCTGATAGAGATATCAAATTTAAAAACGCAAAGACAAAGTCAGATAGTGTGATCCTTTATAAAGAAAACGATGATGGCAAAGATGATAAAAACAAGACAAAGGGCGCTTGCTTTACTAGCATAAGACAAAGTAGCGATGAGATAGAGTACAAGCTAGAAGATGGTGTCGTAAAGATGAGCCACTTCCCCCTCCCCTCATCTAAAGACGAATATCTAAATTTCAACCTTCTAAATTTCGCTAAGGAGAATAACTTTACCCTTAGAGATGATAAAGACTCAGCTATGTTTGATATGAAGCTTCGTCTAGCTCTTGGTAATAATGCAGAACCTACATCAACATCTAGCTCAAGCCTTGCTCTAACACTAAATAATCTCATCATTGAAAACGAAAAAGGTGAAGCTAGTGATATAGATAAGATATATCTTCACCACTGCGGTGATAAAAATATATATGAGAGTACATCTTTAGTTAAAAATAAAGACTCTGATATCAAAAACTCATATACAGCTACATTTAATATCCCTATAGATAGAAATGACAAGAAAGATACTAAGCTTATAGTCTATTCAAGTGATCTAAGCAAAATTTATGATACCAAAGGGATACATGCCTACACTGGTACAGCTATCATATCTATAGGATATAAAGATAAAAGTGGTGGTAGCTTTAGCTATACAAACAAGGTATCTTTAAGAGATATAACAGATCATATAGTAAATGTAGTCTCTGATAGTGAGTATCCATTTAAGACAAATGAAGAGATAAGTTTAAAGGCTATATATAAACAAGAAAAAGGTAGTAAGAGGTATAAAGAGGTACTTTGGGGATATAAGGTCATAAAAACCATAGAGTATAACGAAGTATCTAAATCAAATCCTAAAGATGTGGTAGAGCTAAAAGATAAAAAGGGTAAAGAGATAAGATTTAAAATTTCAGATCTTATAAAAAAAGATGATCTAGAGAGGCTAAAGCAAGGTGGTCATACTATAGTATTTTTTGCATATCTTGAAGGTGAGAGTGATAAATTTAAATATCAAAGCGTATATGGTAAAAACCATATAAGGATAGATATAAAGATACCTTTATATATTAAATTTAAAGATGATAAGCTCATCATATATGAGTTTGAGCATGCTATAAAAGAGAAGAGCTTTAAAGCTAGTCTAAATCATGATGATGCCTTAGTAAATAAAAGTGGCTACTTATATATAAATAAAGATATGTCAGCACAGGATATAAATATCTATGAAGATGACAAACTTACTAAAGAGCTAAAGAGTGAAGATAGTACAAATAAGAGATATCAAATTTACATAGATGAAGCAAATTCCACAAACAATCAAAACCCAAGCAACACAAACCAAACAGGTCAAACAAAGATAAACCAAGATACCAAGTATGGTATCAATCTACTAAGCAAAGATAATATGAATAGCTTTATCAACTCTTTTAATGAGTCAAAGAGCATAACAAGAGTAGATAAGGGTATGTGGGTGGATGGGGATAGAGAAGCAAATGTTTTAATAGAGATCAAAGACTATCCTTTTACGCTAAGTATGCTAAAGCAGGTATTTACCAATATAAAAACAAATCAAGAATATATCTTGCAAGAGATGGTGGATGAGTTAAATAGAAGAGATGATGAAGATGGAATTCAAATGTATGTAAAATATAAGCTTGATACTAGAAATAGATTGGAGCATTTTTTTGGGCAATGCTTTGTAGAGGCAAAGACAACAAAAGGTGATTTTACTTTAGAAGAAGAACTGGGGAAATTTACAGAGAATAATATAATTAGCCATAGAGGCAAAGCCAGATTAGAAGAAGCCAAAAAACTATATCCGCAATATTATGACAAGACAGATCCTTCAAAATGGGCAAAATTTGTTGGTAACGCTATGTACTCTGATCGTGGAAAGGGTTATTTGGGTAATGATGGTGGCGATGATGGATTTAATTTTAGAGGTAGAGGAATTAAGCAACTTACTGGAAAATTTAACTATAAAGATTTCAACAAATATGCGCATAATAATTATTGGCTAGATGAAGAAGTAAATTTTGTAAATTCACCAGATTTATTAATTTCAGATGGAAAATATGCTCTAGTCTCTGCTGCATATTTTTGGACTATAGAAAGACCAAAGCCTAAAAAATATCGTCTTTATGAAATAGCTGATGAAAGTAAAGCAGATTCGGACAATAGCGATATAGTAGAACGTATAACTGCTGTTATAAATCCACAAAAACTTAGTCTTGAGCAGAGAAAAGAAGCCTATAAACGCATAAAAACAGCAAATGTGTTTAAAATATTTCAGTAAGGGAATAGAATGAAATTTAAAATTATATTGTTAGCCCTAATTGCTAGTTTAAATTTAAGCGCTTTTGAGCCTTTAACCCCTGAAAATGCTATCAATAAATTTAGTAATGATTTTTACCAACTAAATGATTATGATTCAAGCCCTTGGAGAGACTACGGTACAAAGAGTAAACCAAGCTTTGCTTGCTATGACACCAAAGGAAAGTATAAATTTAAAAAATACTCTTTAGAAGACTTTATATGCCAGTCAGACTATAACTCTTTTAGGGATAACTATTTTGCTGATATTTATAATCTAATAATAAAAGAAGCTCCAAATTTAAAAGAAAAAGCTCAAAAGATAGCTAGAGATAGGATAGCTAAAACTCAAAAAGAGTGTATCAGATACTCCAAAAAAGAGTATGACTATAGCTTTGTTGCTAAATCAGCATTTTTTGTATCTGAAAGTATCTACTGCATAAAGAATTTCTATAGAGAGTATACTGCTAAGCTATCTTTAATGCTTTACGAGAACGATAAAGAGCTATTTAGTAGAATTTACGGTGAAGATTACCACAAATTTAAAGAGGTATTTGAAGATACTTTAAAATATGTACCGATAGAAAATGGTAGCATGCCAAGAGATGTAAAAAGAACTGAAATAAACAATGACTTTTTACAAAAATACAAAAGTTACCACTATGATGACGACTACCCACAGATAGATGACATGTTATATATCATGCTCGTGCAATACTCACTCATTGATAAAAATGGCCATTTAGTTTTACCTGAAAATAGAAAAAACGATGTCAAAAACTAGATTTTTATACTTATTGCTACTTTTAGCTATATTTTCTAATGCTCAAAACTTAAATATAGAAACATATAGCAAGGATAACAAATGCTCCATAAGCATAAATGATGAAGAGATATATAGCAGAGAGTGCGAGTATGAGCTTGAACCAAATTTAATATTTTATACCAAAGTTAATAGCAGCGAAGTGTGGATATTTCAAGACATACAAAACTATGCTGCTTGCAATGGACACGGGCCTTTGAGAATTTTTGAAAAGAAAGATGACGACAAGATAAAATTTCAAGGCGAGATAGATTGGTGCGCGGGTGTGCCATTTTTTGAAGTCAGTGATAGAGGCATCTTGATAATAGACAAACCACACAAAAATGCACTAACCAACAACGGCGACCCAAATTTTAAAGGTAGCGGGAAACTATCTGACGAAAGCAAATATAAATTTGAGAATGGAAAGATCAAAAAGATATAGTTTTGCCTTTGTTAAATAGATATAATGCGGTTAAAAAAGCACGGACATAGGTATGACAAACAAGATAGTTGTTTTTTATTTTATAGCACTAGGCTTTATAGCGCATAACGCCTACGCAAAAAATATAAATTTAACGGGGATTTACAAGAATGAGTCTTGTAATATTTCAATAGAAATAACGAAAAATACCAATAAAGCGAAGTATTTTTACAAGATAGTGGAGAATAATCAGACAAAATCACAAGGCTATATATCAAGCATAAAAAGCAACGGCGAAGGTGGATTTTATATAAAATTAAAAAAGATTGACGGGATGTATGAAAATGGTAGCATAGTCATACAAAACTACGGAAACTCTATGAGCAAGTATATTTATTTTGAAGATTGCGATAGTAAATACTTAAAATTTGATAAATGACCCAGTGTGTGATTTTGTAATTACTATTTCGCAGTAAATTTTAAAAGAAAGAACTATGGTAGTTTTTAGATTTTTTATTTTAATCAATTTATTCTTTGCATTTATCAAGGCTGATGAGTTCGGGTATTACTATGAAAATGAAAAATTTTTAATAGCTATTCTGATGTTCGAATGTGAGGGTGACATACATTGTACAAATGGTGGTTATTTTGGGGTAAATAAAAGAAATAGCAAAAGTTTAGAAATTTTATCAAAACCAACACCAATAAAAAATAGTATAAATGAGCGCTTGATGGGGTATAAATTTAGAAATTCAAACTACATGTATGAAATTTATGGCGACATAATGTCTGGTGGAAAAATGTATTTGAACGTTTTTAAGCAAGGAAAAACTATTTTTAAAAGCGATGATTTACAACAGATAGAACAAGAAGAATTCCTATCCAAACTTAAAGAAATAGATAAAAGGCTACCTGTGAGCTTTGAAAAATTTTATAAGAAGCTACAAAACAAATACAAAAATGAAAACCATCAATAAAATAATTCTTTTTTATCTAGTGCTATTTATGTCGCTAGCTCTTTTTGCAGAGCAAACCACCAAGCAGTGCTTTAGTAGATATTTAGATAGCAAGGCTCATTTTATCAACGATGACAAATTTGATAAATTTGATTTTTATGGCATTATAGCTGACACTCGTACAAAATTTTTGGGCTATATCGGAGCTGATTATCACAGGCTACATATAAATTTTAACAGCGTCAAAAAGGTCTCAAAGACAAAATATATAGTATCTGGTGAATATAAAATAACCGCAGAGGCTCGCCCATTTAACGGCGAAATTCAAATAACCAAAATAAAAAAGTATATAAATTTAAACTACAGCGTTGATGACTTTATAAAAGGCAAGATCAAAGCCCAAGGCATAGCCTTAGCGAGCTATATCTTAAAAGGCGATGGAGGTTTTCAAGCCAAAGGTCAAATGCTCATAAAATGGTACATTAATAGCGATCAAAGACTAGCGTATGACGATATATCAGAAGATGAGGATATGTACGCAAATGATCTATTTTGTGGAGAGTGCAAGGTGGGCAAGGCGCAAGCAAAACCATGCGCATGGGGGCATTACAGGATACCAAACAGCGGCGATCTTGATGTGGGAGTTGGGGAATTTAGCCCCAATACAAAATATCTTAACAACGGCTGGAGCGACTTTAACAAGGATGAATAAATTTTCTATAAAAAGCTTTTTAATGCTATCTATAATTTTAGGCTTTCTAAATTTAGCTGCTAGCGAAAATTTACCACGCATAACGAGTGTAGATAATATCAAGGTTGGTAAAAAACTAGCTTTACATAACGTCAAATACTTCTTAGATGGCGAAAAGGCAAGCTTTATAAATTTAGACAAAACGCAAATAATGACGCTTGATTTTTGCTGTGGAGGTAACGGCGAAATTCAAAGGATAAACGTCAAATTTTATGATAAAAATTTGACTAAAGATTATATAAATTTCAGCAAGATAAAAGAATTTACTACAAATTCTGGTATCAAGCTTGGCGACAAACAAGAGCAAATTTTAAATAAGCTAGGCAAGCCAAACGACCTACTAGAGGAAAATGACACAACTACTGTTACCTATACCACCAAGCAAAGTAAGAGCCGCCTCTTGCAAGAATTTGACATGCCGCTCTACTATGAGAAATTTATCTTTTATGGCGATGTTTTAAAAGAGTATGAATTTGGCTTTGAGTATCCGTGATATAAAAAATAAATAGCAAAATAAGTTTAAGAAATATGCCTATTTTGCATATCAAATTTTAATTACAGTAACGTTTATTTCGTATCAAAATGCGTTTAAGCTTTTTGCTTTGTTTAAGCAAATTTTTACTACAATCCAAAATTAAATTTAGCTTTTTGGGCTATCATTTGTGAAAACTTCAAGGAGCAAGATGGAACCGATTTACAAAACGCAGATCATCAAATATAAAGGCGAGCAAAAAGCGCAAGTTGATGATATCTTGGTGCGTGAGATCAAGCTTGAAATTTACATAAATGATAAAAAATTTGGTGCCGTTATGGCAACGCCAACTGATCAAAAGGCGCTTGCTGTAGGCTATTTGATCAGCGAAAACGTCATCACAAAGCCAGAGGACATAACAGAAGTTAGGCTCTCAAGCGATGAGCTAAGCGTCTATGTAAGCGCCAAAGTGAACGAAAAGCGCCTAGAGCAGTTTGACGAAGAAAAGGTCATAATAAGTGGCTGCGGTAGAAGCTCAACGGCAAATATCGACCCACAGGCGATGGCAGCAAGAGCCGTAAAAAGCGGGGCTAAATTTAACAAAGATATGATCCTTGCTCAAATGAAGGAGTTTTACACGCAGTGCGAGCTTTACGAGATGACTGGCTGCGTGCATACGGCAAAGCTTTTTGTGAGCGAAGATAAATTTTACATAGGCGAGGATATAGCTCAGCACAACACGATCGATAAAGCCGTTGGCAAGGCTGTTTTAGACGGAGCTAACTTAGCAAATTCATTTTTAATGG
This sequence comes from Campylobacter concisus, assembly GCF_003048375.1. Lineage (NCBI taxonomy): Bacteria > Pseudomonadati > Campylobacterota > Epsilonproteobacteria > Campylobacterales > Campylobacteraceae > Campylobacter > Campylobacter concisus. Next base: position 1,570,854 of record NZ_CP021642.1, read on the forward strand.
TGAGTGGCAGGCTGAGTTCAGAGATGGTCGCAAAGGCTGTTATGCACGGCGTCCCAGCGCTTATCTCAAGGACAGCGCCAACTAGCCTTGGCGTAGTGATCGCTCGTAAATTTGAGCTTACACTTTGTGGCTTTGCAAGGGGCGAAAATATCAACGTTTATAGCGGCGAAGAGAGAATTTATGAGTAAAAATTTAGAAGAGCTAATAAAACAAACGCTAAATAAAAGCGGCAAACTTGACTGCGGCACGGCTTTTAAGATCGCAAGCAAGCTTGGCATAGAAGTCGGCGAGGTAAGCGACGAGGCAACTAGGCTTGGTATAAAGATAGACAACTGCGAGCTTGGACAGTTTGGCGCCCTAGATAAAGACCGCGGTAAATTTACATTGTCACTAAAACTAAAAGAAGTGTGCGACGAAAAGGGCAGAGTTTTTTGCAAAGATGCAAGAGAGATGGCGGCGGCTAACGGCGGGCTAAAGACCATGCGCTCGACGCTTAGAGACTACGGCTTTGACGTGAAGTACTGTCAGCTAGGCTGTTTTAAGGAAAAGAAAGGCAAAAAGATGAGAGTAAAGACAAAGACTTGGATAGAAAACGACGAGGGCGAGCTTATATTTGGCAAGGGCAAAACCGAAGTTTTAGACGTTATAGCCGAGGTTGGCTCTATATCAAAGGCAGCTGAAATTTTAGGTATGAACTATAAAAAATGCTGGTCGCATCTGCAAATTTTGCAAAAAAATTTAAAAGAAGATCTCTTTACGACCAAGCAAGGCGGCGGAGATAGCGCTGGCACCACGCTAAATGATAGGGCCCATGAGCTTATAAACGCCTATAAGCAGCTTCAAAACGACATCGAAGACTATGCAAACAAGCGCTTTAAAGAGCTATTTTTAAAACAAGACGAGAATAAAAACGATAAAAAATAAACCAAATTTTTAAAAGGAGAAAAACATGTATGTAAAACTAAACGACAGGACTTATCTAAACAAAGATAAGATCACTAGAATCAAGATCGATAGCGTTCAAGACGGCATTCGTATCCGTTTCTACGAGGGTGCAAACCAAGTTGCTAAGAGCCAAAGATTTGAGAGTGAAGCAAAAGCTAACGAGTGGTTAGAAAAAAACTTCTTAAACAAATAAACACACGCGAGTGGGCGCCCTGCCCGCTTGTAACCTCACTTTATACAAAATTTCATTATAATCGCGCTTTTAACCAAAAGGAAAATCGTGCCAACTATAGATGAAGTAAGAAAAAATATCATTTTAAAAGATGGAATTTACTATTTTGACTACACGGCCTCAGGCCTTGCCTATGCGCCTATCGAAGATGAAATTTCAAAATTTTTAAAAACCTACGCAAACACTCACTCAGACAGTAGTTCAAACGCTGTGCTAACGCAAAAACGCTACGAAAACGCAAGAGCCGAGCTAAAGGAGCTTTTGGGGCTTGATGATAGCTTTTATCTAATAGCAACAGGTCAAGGCGCAACGGCTGCGATAAAGAAATTTCAGGAGATTATGGGAATTTATCTGCCACCAATCACAAGAGCTTTGATCGGCGAAGCAAATTTAAGAAGCGTAAATTTACCACTCGTGCTGGTTGGGCCCTATGAGCACCACTCAAACGAGATCAGCTTTCGCGAAGGACTTTGTGACTGCGAGCGCACCTTGCTTGATGAAAACGGCGAGATAGACTACGTGATGCTTGAGAGGACGCTAAAACTAAACGCAAAAAGAAAGATCATAGCCTGCTTTAGCGCCGCCTCAAACGTCACAGGCGTGAAAACCGACTACAAGAGAATTTACTCGCTCGTTAAGAAATTTGGCGGAGTGGTGGCATTTGACTGCGCGGCGACCAGCTCGCATGAAAATTTAGACGCCGCCTACTTTGACGCAGCCTTTTTTTCGCCCCACAAGCTACTTGGTGGAGTTGGGAGTTGCGGGCTTTTGGCGATCAAAAAAGAGCTTTATACAAGCGACATACCAAGCTTTGCAGGTGGCGGCACCATCGCTCTTGCGACGCCGTCAAAGCACCTTTTTATAAAAAATGCCGAGCAGCTTGAAGAGGCTGGTACGCCATCTATCTTGGGGCTGGTGCGAGCAAGCCTAGCCTACAACTTGCAAGCAAGTGTCGGAGTAGAAAATATCAAAGCACGCGAAGATGAGCTGGCAAATTTCTTTGAAAAAGAGCTTAGCAGCATCGAAGATATCACCATTTATGGTCCTAAAAATGCAGAAAAACTGCCTATTTTTTCATTTAATGTGCGTGACATTTCGCCTTATGACTTTGCCGCAACTCTTAGCAACAACTACGGCATACAAAGCCGCGCTGGCGTGATGTGCGCTGGGCCTTATGCTTTTGATCTGCTAGGGCTTAAAGAAAATAAGATCTTAGAGAAAAAGCCAGGTTTTGTAAGGGTGAGCATGCACTACACGCACACAAAAGAGGACGTGCTCTATCTCATAAACGCTATCAAATCATCTATCAAAAAGCACCGCGAGCTTTGGGGCGAAGAGAAGGCGATGTATGAGATGTTTGGCGGGAAAATTTAGGCTAAATTTGTTGTTTTGGGTTGAATTTAACTATCAAGAAAAGTTAAAAATTTAAATTTAGATTGCCATTTTAAAATGTAAAAACAATTATATTTTTTGATCTGAATTTGCTCATTCTTCCCATTTAAATTTTAACTGTATCAAATAAAATTTACCATCTTGGATCAAATTTTGCCAGCAGAATTTAAAGCAAATTTGCTGTTTTTATACAAAGTTATATCTGCTCGGTCTTAAAAAATCTAACAAAACACACCGCCATTCTGAGTGGAGAAAAAAATATTAAGTATTTTATCTTGCTTTTACATCTAATTAAATAGAAATTTCTAAAGATTTTTTATGTGATAGCCGTTTAAAATTGGCAACAACTAGTTTTTATGTTGATTAAAAAGAGTTAAAAAATAATTTTCAATCACTTCTTCAACCACCAACCATAATTTAAATATACTTTAGGAATTTCATCATTATCAATATCTATTCCTAATTTTTCCATTTTATCAAACCATTTATCTCGTTTTGATTTTGGTAATTTTGTACCACAAAAAGGGCAAAATTTGATTGAAATACTGCTTGTGCCACCATCGTGAATGATAATTCCATATTCATCAAATTTAGGATAATACGAAATAAGCACGTCTGGGCAATCATAAATATTGTTATGAAACTTACAATTTAATTTCGTTGCCTCTTTCATTTGGAAGCAACAGTGTTTTACCTTAACCATTTTTCTTTATTTGTGCTATTTACATTTTTCAAATTTTACTTTGAAATTTCCTCTTTTATCTTTTGATAAAGCTCCAAAATTTCATCTTTTTTGATGATAAAACTATTTTTATTTGCGATCAAGTAAGCTGAGCTTTGCATGATGTCACCAGCCACTTTTAGCCCATTTTGTTTCATGGTTGAACCAGTCTCGACCACATCGACGATCGCGTCGCTTAGTCCGACAAGTGGCGCTAGCTCGATCGAGCCATAAAGCTTGATGATCTTGACGCCAACGGCAAGCTTAGCAAAGTAGTTTCTGGTGATATTTGGCATCTTGGTAGCGATCTTTAGCTCAGACCTTGAAAAATCAAGCTCATCTTCGTTTTTTATGCCGATGCAGACCTTGCACTTGCCTATTTGTAGATCAAGTAGCCTCACTACATTTGGCTTATGCTCTTCAAGCACGTCAAGGCCGACCACACCGATATCTGCAGCTCCTTCAGTGACGTATGTTGGGATATCTTGGTTGCGAACCATTAAAAATCTAAAATTTCCCTCTTCAAGGATGAGTTTTCTATCCTCAAACATAAAGCTCGAACCAAAAATTTTTCTAAAAATTTCAAGTGTATCTTCTGCGATCCTGCCCTTTGGCAAGGCTACTGTTATCATTTTAAAATTTCCTTTTTCTCATCGATTATTTTTTGCATGGCACGAAAGATCAGCATCTTGTCGCAAATGGCATTTTTAAAAAATTTAGATAAAAAGTCACCATCTCCGCCAGTAAAATAGACCTTTTTGCTGCCTGCTAACTTTGAAATAAGCGTTATAATGGGCTTTATGATGCCATAACTCACAGCATCGCTCGTCTTTTGAGGCAACGCATCGATGTCTATTTGCGAATTTAGTGTCACATCAAGGCGTGGCGAGATGCTTTTATAGGCATTTAACATAGTTGCGATGCCTGGCAAGATGTAGCCGCCAAGATGAAGTGAGTTTGCCATTATATCAACGGTTATGGCACTTCCAGCATCTACTATAACGCCATCATTTATCATATAACAACCCGCTTTTCTATCTACTCCAAGACCTTGATAGATCGTGTCTATCTCAAAGTATGGCTCTAAATTTACAAACATTTCGTCCTTATCTATCATCCGCAAAATTTCTTCATTTACGCAGATAAAATAGACCTTTTCGTCTGGCTTGTAGTTTTTAAATTCGCTAACTTTTATATGTGTGATCTTGCCATTTTGCAAAAAAGAGGCGTTGGTGTTGCCGATATCACACAAAATCATAACAGCTCCAGCCTTCTTCTTTGAAGTAGTTTAGGGATTTTGAGCAAATTTGAGAGTTGTAAAAGATCACACGTTTTTTGATCTTGGTTTGAAATTTCTCTTCAAATTTAGTGCAAATTTCATTTATCTCGCTGGCTTCTTTAAGCAAAAGCCTGCTCTTTGCACTTCTTAAAAAAACGATCTCGTAGAAATTTTTTGTATCGACACCAAAAAACGCCTCAAGCGAGCGTTTCTTGGTAAATTCGCTAAGATCAAGCCTTTTTATATCCCTTAGCAAGATCTTTTTAGCTTCGAAAAGCTCCCAAATTTTCTGGCTCATTGTCCTAGATTAACATACTCGTTATCGTAGTAAAATGTGCCATTTCCCATGAAGCTCTTATCTTTTATCTCGTCGCTAAACTCATAAATTTCAGCTCCGCTAAGATCTAAATTTGTCTTTATAACATAGCCTGTTTTTTCGATGACATAGAGCTTATTATTGATGATAGTAGCCGCTGAAAAGATAGCAAATTTGAAATTTACCTTATTTTGCTCTTTTAGCATGAGGTCTGTTCTTACTATCGTGCCATCTTTTTTAAAGATGTAAATTTCATCGTTATGAACTAGCACGTCTTTGATCTCACCGTCATAATAGACTGTTTGGCTTGGGTTGATGACGATTAGTTTTTTGGCTGTTGCTGCGATTAGGTTATCGCCCTCAACGCCTAAAAATATGATGTTGTTAAAGAAATTTTCAGAGCTTACGACAACGTCGCGTAAAATTCTACCAGTCTCTTTTTGCACGATGTAAATTTTACCATCGAGTGCTGGATAGACGATGAGTGAGCTCATAAAGTAAGGTGCCACAACTCTTGAGTCAACCGCTGCGATTTCAGATGAGCTATACTCCATTAGTGTCGTAGCTGTGTTGATGTCGATTAGATAGATGTGGTTTGATGCGCTGATAGCTGCAAGCTGGTTTTGATCAAGTGAGGCTGCTACGATCGCAGTTGGAAATTTACCACTATAAACGCTATGACCGCTAGGATCAGTCACGTTTAGATCGCCATTTATACTAGCTGAGATAACAAAGCCGTTGTTTTCGTTTAAGAAGTTGAAATTTTCAGGCAAGGTAATGCTTTTATTTAGCCCATTTTTAGTGATGATGTTGCCATTATCCAGCGTTGCGCCATTTGCATTTGCTGATTTGATGTAAGAAGGAAGATCTTTTGATAAAGATATCTCGCCAGAAGTTTGCGCAGGCTCAAAATATTGTCTTTTTGTGCCGCATCCGCTTAGAACTAAAGCCAAGGCAAAAGCCAAGAATAGTGTAAGTTTTTTCATTATTTTATTCCCTGATAGTGTTTTAAATTTTTAACTAAAGTTTGTAGTTGTGAGTCAAGTGCGATCTTGTCAAATTCCACATTTGCCTCTTTGATTTTATTTTGTTTTAAAAGCTCAAAACCTTTTAAAAGTGTGTTATATTCGCTTAAAATTTGAGTATTTGCATCGCCAGTTTGTGAAAGGATGATATCTTTTACGATCGGATTTACTTTTAAATTTGCAAGCTCGCTAATGCCTTTTGTATCGTTTTTATCAAGCATTTGCCCAAGTGAAAAAAGTGCATATAAGCTTGGCTCTTTCTCCTTTAAAACATTTAAAGCGCTTGCGTCATTTGGATTTAAAATAAGCTTTGAATAGGCTAAATTTGCCTCCTCAACTCTGTTGTCGTTTAAAACCTTACTAGCGTAAAATCCGATGAGTGCGACGATAGCTGCCACGCATAGCACGATCAGCAAAGTTTTGTATTTCCTAAAAAAACGCTCTCCCTTGATCATACTCTCAAGAAACTGCTCCTGGGCGTCGATCTCTTTTTTTATCTCGGTTAAATCTTCTTTTATAGCCAACGTTTTTCCTTGCTTTTGAAAAATTTTAATTCGCAGATTTTAGCATAATTAAATTAAAAGTAGCCCAAAATTAAAGCTTGAATGTGATATAATGCCTCAAAATCAATTAAAAGGTTGCTTAATAATGCAAATAGACGACACTCTCTTAAATAAACTAGAAAAACTCTCCGCATTACAAATTAATGATGAAAAAAGAGAAGAGATCAAGAAGCAATTAAGTGAAATCGTATCTTTTGTCGATGTTTTAAATGAGCTTGATCTAAGTAGCGATGAGGCCGTAGTTAGCTCTATAAAAGGTGGCACTCCATTAAGAGAAGATGAGCCACATTTAAGTGACGTTGTCAATGAAATTTTAAAGCACGCCCCTTCACGCGAAGGGCACTTTTTCGCTGTGCCAAAGATCATAGAGTAAAATATGGATCTAATCGAACAACTAAGAGCGCAAAGCTCGGACGCTCAAGCCAAAGCATCAGAGAGTAATCTCTCTGGTGACATCCAAACGCTTCTAAAAACCGTTGTTTTCAATAAAGCTAGTGACCTCCACCTAGTCTCAAGGTCTGAGCCTCAGATAAGGATAGATGGCACTTTAAGACCGCTTGAATTTGGCGTTCTAAGTGGCAAAGATATAGAAAATTTATGCTACGCTCTAATCACAGACGCCCAAAAGAGCGAACTTGAGAACAACAAAGAGCTTGACTTTGCCATAGAACTTCCAAATATCGGCCGCTTCCGTGGTAACTACTACTACACGATGAATGGCGATCTAGCCGCAGCTTTTCGTATCATACCTATCGACATCCCTTCGCTTGATGATCTAAATGCACCACAAATTTTTAAATATATCATCAAACGAGAAAAAGGTCTTATCCTGGTTACTGGACCAACAGGTAGCGGTAAGTCAACGACGCTTGCAGCGATGCTTAATGAGATAAATTTAAATTATAGAAAGCACATCATCACCGTTGAAGACCCAGTTGAGTTTGTGCACAACAACAAAAAAGCCCTATTTTCACATAGAAACATAGGCACTGACACGCACTCTTACTCAAAAGCACTAAAATTTGCACTTCGCGAGGACCCAGACATCATACTTGTAGGCGAGATGAGAGATAGAGAGACGATCTCTACGGCCATTACAGCGGCTGAGACTGGACACCTAGTCTTTGGCACTCTTCACACAAACTCAGCCATACAAACTATAAATAGGATCGTTGATAGCTTCGATGGAAGCGAGCAGCTTCAAGTAAGAAATATGCTTAGTGTTTCGCTAACTGCTGTCATCTCACAAAGTCTGATCCCAAAAATAGGCGGCGGAAGATGCGCTGTGCATGAAATTTTGATAAATAATATGGCGATATCAAACTTGATACGTGAAAACAAAGTGCATCAAATTTACTCTCAAATGCAGCTAAATCAGCAACAAACTGGCATGAGCACGCAGACTCAAGCACTGATGAAAGCACTAAAAGAGGGCATGATCACAAAAGAAAACGCGCTAGCCTACTCAACTAGCCAACAAGAACTTCAAAATTTAATAGGAACTGTATGATGGATTTAGTAACTTGGTTTGACATTATCGTCATCGCCCTTGTCCTGATACTTGGCGTAAAAGGCATAATAAACGGGCTTATAAAAGAGGCATTTGGGCTTATCGGGCTAATAGGTGGTCTAGTTGTCGCTAGTAGATTTTCAGATGTAGCTGAGAGCTTCATAAGCAAAAATATCTATAAATTTGAAAATCCTTCATTTTTACAATTTGTCGCATTTATCGGACTTTGGCTAGTTTTTTGGCTAGTTTGTCTACTAGTTGGCAAATTTTTATCAAAGATAGTTTCAGTAAGCGGCCTTGGCTTCTTAGACAGGTTTGGTGGATTTGTCATGGGAAGTGGCAAAATTTTCCTCACATTTTCAGCAGTCGTTGCCGTAATGTCAGGCACTTCGCTAAATAAAATGATCGAGCCATACTTCACAAATAGCAAGGTCTATCCGCTCCTGCTTGAAACTGGTAGATGGATAACAAATATCGATGTGAAAAACATCAAAAATGAGCTAGATGAGATGGTAGTAAGACCAAAGGATACAAACAAGAGTGATGCATTTATTTCAATGGATGCAAATGCAAGCACAAACACCGACACAAACGTCACTAAAGGGGAAGAGAAATGATAGAAAATTTAGAATATGATGCCTTGCTTGAGAAATTTAAAAGAGTTCTTCGTGATAATGGTTTAAAATATACAAAACAGCGTGAAATTTTACTAAAAACGCTTTATAACAATGACGAACACTTTACGCCAGAGAGGCTATATCTTTTTATAAAAGAGACCTATCCTGAGCTAAATATCGGCATCGCAACTGTTTATAGGACGCTAAATTTACTAGAAGAATCAGAGATGGTAACATCTATCAGCTTTGGTTCACAAGGCAAGAAATTTGAGCTTGCCACAAAGCCACACCATGACCACATGATATGTAGAAAGTGCGGTCTTATCATAGAATTTGAAGATCCTATGATAGAAAAAAGGCAAATAAGCATCGCAAAAGAGCATGGCTTTAAACTAACTGGTCACATGATGCAGCTTTATGGAATTTGCGAAAAATGTTCAAAAAATAATATAAAGGGAAAGTAAGGTGATATTTGACAACCAACATGAAATTCAAAGATTAGAAAGTATAGATGAGCTTAGAAATTTAGGCATAAATCCATATCCACATTTTCTTAGAAGAGATATGAATATCTCTAAATTTAGACTTAAATTTAACTATATAAAAGATACAGAAGAGAAAAAAGCAGAGGGGCAGCTAGTTGGCCTTGCAGGCAGGATAAAGCTGATCCGTGACGCTGGTAAAGCGGTCTTTGCAAACATTGAAGACGAAAATGGAAATTTACAAATTTACTTTAGCAACAAGACGCTTGATCCAGAGTGGTTTAAAATCGTTAAAAAATATGTAGAAATAGGCGACATCGTCTATGTTAGAGGCTACGCTTTTATAACAAAAACTGGCGAATTTTCAATGCACGTAAATGAGCTTAGTTTGGCTACAAAATCGATAAGTCCGCTTCCAGAGAAGTACCACGGGCTAGTTGATGTTGAGACAAGATACCGCCAAAGATACCTTGATATGATAATGAACCCTGAAGTTAGGGCTGATTTTAAAAAGCGCTCAGTTATCATTAGCACGATTAGAAGATTTTTTGAAGAAAAGGGCTTTTTAGAGGTTGAAACTCCGATGCTTCACCCAATAGCTGGTGGCGCAAATGCAAAACCATTTGTGACATTTCACAACGCGCTTGGAGTTGAGAGATACCTAAGAATCGCTCCCGAGCTATATCTAAAACGCCTTGTAGTTGGCGGTTTTGAAGCTGTTTATGAGATGAATAGAAACTTCAGAAACGAGGGCATGGATCTAACCCATAACCCTGAATTTACAAGCATAGAGTTTTACTGGGCATATCACAACTACCACGATCTAATGGGCATCACAGAGGATTTATTTAATGTCATTTTAGAAAAACTTGGCATGGAGAAAGTGATAAATTTTGATGGCATGGAGATTGATTTTAGTAAGCCATTTAAACGCATAAGCTATAAAAAAGCCTTAGTTGAGATCGGCGGACTTGCTGAAGATATCGTAAGCGATAAAGCTAAAATTTTAGCAAAACTAAGAGCAGATGGTTTTGAAGCAAACGAGAAGCTCGACCTTGGCCACTTGCAGGCTGAACTCTTTGACAACTACGTAGAGAGCAAGCTCATCCACCCAACTTTTGTCATCGACTATCCGATCTCTATAAGCCCACTTTCAAGAAGAAGCGACACAAATCCTGATGTGGCAGAGAGATTTGAGCTATTTATCGCTGGTCGTGAGCTAGCAAATGGCTTTAACGAGCTAAATGATCCAATCGATCAATACAACCGCTTTAAAGCGCAGATCGACGCTAAAAATGCAGGCGATGACGAGGCACATGAGATGGACGAGGACTATGTAAAAGCCCTAGGATACGGCATGCCGCCAGTTGCAGGCGAAGGCATAGGCATAGACAGACTTGTTATGCTTTTAACAGATAAAAAATCAATACGCGACGTTGTCCTCTTCCCAGCGATGAGGCCACTAAAAACTGAGACAAAGGAAAATGAAAAATGAGTTTGCAAAGCTATGATAAAGAAATTTTTGATCTAGTAAATTTAGAGTTAAAACGCCAGTGTGATCACCTAGAAATGATCGCTAGTGAAAATTTCACTTATCCAGATGTTATGGAGGTGATGGGCTCAATCCTAACAAACAAATACGCTGAAGGCTACCCTGGCAAGAGATATTATGGTGGTTGCGAATTTGTCGATGAGATCGAGCAAATCGCGATCGATAGATGTAAAGAGCTTTTTGGATGCGAATTTGCAAATGTTCAGCCAAACTCAGGCTCTCAGGCAAACCAAGGCGTTTATGGAGCTTTGCTTAATCCAGGCGATAAAATTTTAGGTATGGATCTAAGCCACGGCGGACACCTAACTCACGGTGCAAAGGTAAGCAGCTCTGGCAAGATGTATGAGAGCTTTTTTTATGGCGTCGAGCTTGATGGTCGCATAAACTACGATAGAGTTATGGATATCGCAAAGATAGTAAAACCAAAAATGATCGTTTGTGGCGCAAGCGCATACACAAGAGAGATCGAGTTTAAGAAATTTAGAGAGATAGCTGACGCTGTTGGTGCGATACTCTTTGCAGACGTTGCTCACATTGCTGGCCTAGTCGTAGCTGGCGAACATCAAAGTCCTTTCCCACACTGCGACGTCGTAAGCTCAACTACGCATAAAACTCTAAGAGGCCCAAGAGGCGGCATCATCATGACAAACAACGAAGAGTACGCTAAAAAGATAAACTCCTCTATCTTCCCAGGCATCCAAGGCGGCCCACTAGTTCATGTCATCGCTGCAAAGGCAGTTGGCTTTAAGCACAACCTTAGCCCTGAGTGGAAAATTTACGCTAAACAAGTAAAAGCAAACGCTAAAAAACTTGGCGAAGTGCTAATAAGCAGAGGCTTTGATCTAGTAAGTGGCGGCACTGATAACCACCTAATCCTAATGAGCTTTTTAAACCGCGAATTTAGTGGAAAAGACGCAGATATCGCTCTTGGCAACGCTGGCATAACAGTAAATAAAAATACAGTTCCAGGCGAGACAAGAAGTCCGTTTATCACAAGCGGCATACGTGTAGGTAGCCCAGCTCTTACAGCGCGCGGCATGAAAGAGGCCGAATTTGAGCTAATAGCAAACAAGATCGCTGACGTGCTAAGCGATATCAACAACACATCTTTACAAGAGAAGATCAAGGGCGAGCTAAAAGAGTTAGCTCATAAATTTATAATCTACGATAAAGCGACATTTTAATGCAAAGTATCGACACGTCTCTTATAAAAATTATCACGACACACTACTACATCAAGCGTGATACGATAGTAAATAAGATAGAGTATAAGGGCAAAATTTTCTTTGATAAATTTGAAAAGATCAATGAGCCCCTAACGTATAGCGTCATGAAGGACCACGAGGATGGCAAGTCTATCATCGCCCACTCGCTGATTAATGCAAGTGATAAGGTCGAAAATATAGTTTTTGACTACAACGGTAGAACTCCAGATAGGTTTTGGCATAGAGCGCAGCTTCTTTTAAGAGAAGAAGGCTTTATAAATTTCACAGCCTACGAGACCAAGACGCCAGGACATTTGCACCTTTATGTGCATAAAGGTCACACTACGCTAAATGAAGCTTGCACGCTTGCAAATATGCTAAGCGCAAAGCTCTCGCAAAAGCTAGCCAAAGAGTGGAGAATGTTTCCTAATCAAGATATGCCAAAAGAATTTAACATCCTAACTTTGCCATATAACCTCTATCAAAAAGAGCGTGGGGCAAGTTGGTCAAAATATATGTAAGGAGAAATAATGGAAAACGAAGAGTTAAAAGATATACTTTTAGAAAAAGATGATGAGGCAAAGGGCGCGAAACTAAAGAAACTTCTTATGTTTATAGCAGCTCTTGTTATACTTTTTTTAATCATCATCGTAGCCATGAAGCTTATAAATTCAAGCGACTCGACACAAGCACAAAATGAAGCCGACTCAAGACTAGTTCTGCCTCCAGTACCAGCAGAGCAGCCAGTCGATACGCAGGTGCCTGCACAAGATACAAATTCAGATGTTAAAAAAGGCGATACACAACTTTTTGAGCAAGTGCCTATCGTGCCTGAAAACAAGCAACAAGATGATTTTGAAGATATGATCAAAAAGCTAAAAGATAAAGAAGGCGCAAAATCAGCTCCTAAAACTGAAGAGCCAAAAGAGGTAGTAAAAGCTGTCGAGCATCCAACTGAAGCACCTAAAAAAGCTGAGGCAAAGGTAGAGGCTCCAGCTAAAAAAGCTGAAACAAAAAGCGAAGCTAAAGCAGAGAAAAAAGCTGAAGCAAAGCCAGCCAAAACTGAGGCAAAAGCCGAGAAGAAAGCTGAAACTAAAGCTGAGAAAAAACCTGAAACAAAGGTAGAAAAAAAGGCTGAAGCTCCTGCAAAAGCAGAAAAAGTAGAGAAAAAAGCTGAAGCTCCAGCAAAAGCTGAGAGTGTCGCAAAAGGCTCTTATGTTCAAGTATTTGCAACTAGTAAATTTAACCCAAATGCCGACTATATGAAAAAAATAGCAGCCAAAGGCTATAGCTACAAAACTATAAAAGCTGGCGAGCTAACTAAAATTTTAGTTGGTCCATTTGATGAAAAAGGGCTACAAAAAGCCGTAAATGATATAAGAAAAGATGTCAATAAAGACGCTTTTGTCTTTAGAGCAAAATGAAAACCTTCGCAGTTTTTGGAGATCCGATAGCTCACTCGGTATCTCCAAGACTACACAACAAAGCCATTGCCGATCTAGCTCTTGATGCCCTATATACTAGGGTTTTGCTAAAAGATGGCAATGAGCTAATCAATAAATTTAAATCCTTAAAACTAAACGGCGCAAATGTCACACTCCCGCATAAAGAATTTGCTCTAAATTTAGCCGACGACGCCTCAGAGGCAGCCCAAAAAATAGGCTCTGCAAACACTTTGGTGCTAAAAAATGAAAAAATTTATGCCTACAACACTGACGCACCTGGCTTTTTAAAAGCGATAGCAAATTTCAAAGAGGCAAAAAGCGTCATCATTCTTGGAGCTGGAGGCACTGCAAACGCCATAGCATACGCACTTAGATCGCAAAACATAGATGTTTGCATACTAAATAGAAGCAAGGCAAGACTTGATAAATTTAAAGATCACTATGAGTGTTTTAGCTGGGATGACTATAAAGAGCACAAGTTTGATCTAGTGGTAAATTCGACCTCAGCAGGGCTAAAAGATGACCTTTTGCCAGCACCAAAAGAGATTTTAGATGGCATTTTAAAAAGCGCTAAATTTGCATTTGATGTTATTTACGGCAAGCAAACGCCATTTTTAAAAGAGGCTAAAAGCCAAAATTTAGCATGCAAAGACGGAGCTGATATGCTCTTGTACCAAGCGGTTTTAGCGTTAAATTTATTTTATAACAGCAGCCTCGATGAGAAAAAGATAGAAATTTCTATGCGAGAGGCTCTTAGTTTATAGAGCTCTTGCAAGAGTGCATTAAACAAAATGAAAAAATTATCAAGCTTAATAAATAATGTTCTAAAGCTTAGCGATATAAATTTTAACTCCTTTAGTTACTCTAAAAACTGGATAGGCTTTTTTGAGATAGAGGATGAAAACTGGGCTTCTGGCGTAGATACCGCACTAAAGCTATTTGATAAATATTTTTATAAATTTAAAAAAGAGGTATTTGTCATAAGCGCCTTAAACTACGACGATACTAACTTGAGCGATGAAACGCTTGAAGTAAAAACTTTGCACGATAAATTTAAAAAGTTAGGCATCTTGCAAGAGCCAAATGAGCACTTTGATCTTGGTTTAGATGGTGAGATTTTGCTACCTGCCATCTGCCTTAGGATAGATGCTTTAAAATTTAATGAGATCAAAGATCTAGCTAAACTACTTATGCTCTATACATACTCCTTAAACGAGTGGTGCTTTTTTATCTTTCCAAGCCTAAATTTAGCGCTTTATCCACATGATGAGAGAGGTTTTGGCTGCATCGGACTAAATGACGATATAAAAAATGGATTAAATTTTTTAGAGTTTTGTAAAAGAGAGAAAAATGCAAAGGTTGTTTTAAAAGAGCAAAATAGCAACTAAATTTTAAGATCACACAAAACTAAAAGCCCCCTTGCCAAAGCAAAGGAGGAAAATTTTTACTTCTCAAACGCTTTTTGCAAGCTAAATGGAAACGCTTGATAGCCCATAGCATTTGTCATTTTTATCTCGATGCTAGGCTCTTTTGCACCCCACTCAAACTCATCGATGTGCGGGCTAGGAAGTCCTACTGGGCGACCTTTTGCGATGTCAAACTGCATACCAGCAACAGCTGAATAGACCATCACGCTATCAAGGTCATCTTGATACTGCGTAAGGCTAGTAACTGAGCTATACCACTCTTTGCCACGCTCTTTGCCGTACTCCCAGATCTGCTCAACGGTCTTTTTGTTCTCATCGATCTTATAAACGACCGCACGAGAGTACTTCATGCCAGCGATGGCTGGTTGCTCCATGCCCCTTGTGTCGCCGTTGTCAAAGACGCTTAAATAAATTTCGCCCTTTTTAGACTTGCTGTCTATCCTAAATGCCGTATGTTGCGTCCATTGCCAGTCAAAGCCACCTTTGTCGCTCTCGTATCCTGGGCATTTTGAGTACTCATCTTCGCAGACGATCTTGTTGCCTTTGCTATCGACTGGCTGAAGCAGCTTATCTTTAAATTTATCGCTCCAACCCTTGTGAGCGCCCATGATCCATTTTACTTGTTTATCACGGCCGATCTTTATAACTGCGTCTTGATGGCGGCTTGAGATGATGATGCTATCATCGCTTGGGTCGTAATCCACACTATTTACGTGTGCCCAGTTGCGTCCAGGACCAGCGCCAACTATGTCGCCCCATTTATCGTGTGTATCCATAGACTGAAGCTCATCAGAGCTTGCTGTGTGGCCTGCTTTTTTAGCGTCTATGTTTAAGCAAACTGCGCCTTGATCAAGTGTTTTTAGCACGATGTCGCGGTAAGGATCAAGGATTTCATATAGTCTAAAGTCATCAACTACGTTGCCGTCGCGGTCAAGCTCAACGATGACATCGCGCACTGTTCTTACGTTTTTGCCATCAGCCCTTTTGTAGTCGGCATTTGCCACGCGCAAGAAGTAGTGTCCGTTTTGTGCTACGTCCATACTGTTCTTACGTTTTTGCCATCAGCCCTTTTGTAGTCGGCATTTGCCACGCGCAAGAAGTAGTGTCCGTTTTGTGCTACGTCCATTGAGTGAGAGAAGTCGTTGTAGCTAGCTGGTAGCTCGCGGTTGAAAATTTCTCTACCCATGATGTCGTATTTTGCGTATCTTTGGCCATATCCCCAAGTCATAGCGCCGTCGTCATTTTGCTTAAAGCCCATCATAACGCCAGCATGAAATGGCTGTTTTAGGTCGTAAATTTTACTTGGCTCAAGATACCATCTAACCTCGCCTTTTGTATCAAGGATGAAGTTATTTGGGCTGTAGTTCCACTCGATCGCACCGCCAGCTGGGTTATTCCAAACGACTTTTGTGCCCTTGCCTGTTTTATTTACAAAGTTATTTACATAGTAGAGGCGGTTTGCAAATTTAGCACTCGCAGGCTTAGTAACCTCGATCTTGTCAAATAGCGCGCCCTTTTGATTTGGTGTGCCAGCGCTCTCTAGGTAGATAGCTGGAGCGTAAATTTTATAGCTCTCTTTTATATGCTCAGTCTTGCCCTTGTAACTCTTGTCGTACTCGACTTCAACGGTGTTTTGATAGTCAGCATACATACCAAAAACTGGGATGCCACCATGTGTGCGAAGATGCTTGTCAGCCACTTTGTAGCTTATCACCTGACCACCTTGTTTTGGCACGATAGTGACCTTAGCGTTGCTTAGTGTGTAGCCGCCATTTTTGATGACTGCTGTAAGTGGGGCAGTATCGTATGGATTTACCACTACTTCGCCGATAGCTCCTGTTATAGCGTAGTCAAGTTTAGCTCCGCTTGGACCGCCTATCGCAAAAGCAGCCGTACAAAGTGCAGAAGCAAGCGCAACAGAACACAAAGTTTTTCTCATAACATCTCCTTTAGATAAATTTTATAAACTCTACTCATAAAGCTTATAAAATTTAGAAAAAGCCTCGGCAAAAACCAAGGCCTCAATCAGTAAAAGGAATAACAAAAATGATTTGCTTTGTGTGTAATTGTAGTAAATCTTTATAACATAAATTTCACGCTAAAGTTAATACTAGCTTAAAATTTAAAAATAATTTAAATTTTTACAAATTTAGGTAAAAGTGGAGTTCGATTTTAATTTTTGTATCTATTAGGATTTGTCAAATTTAATGCAGTTAAATTTACAATTTAGGGGATCTCTCCCCTAAAAAGTTATTTCTTAGGCGAGTCGCTATTTGGTTTTATAAATTTATCGATTAGTCCTTTGCCTATCTCACTTTGGTTTAAGCCTTCAAGCATTGAAGCTAAATTTGTGCCACCTTTTGAGCTTAGCACGTCACTTATTTTAGATAGGCCGTTTGATACGCTGCCCTCATTTGCGATGATCTTTAGATCAGCTGCACTTAGCGCTTTAGCCTGCTCTAAGCCCACATCTCTATTTGCCTCGATCTGTTTAATAGAGATAAGATAGGTCTGGTAGCCCTCGTTTTCGCCGATCTCTCTAGCAAGCTCAATCTGTGCATTTACAGGTGCAAGCTCTTTTAGTCTTAGTGCCTCAGCCTCAGCAGAGCCGATTTTTTGTATACCTTGTGACTCTTTATCTTTAGTCTCCAGTAAAGCAGCAGCCTCCAAAAATGCCTTCTCTTTCTCACCCTCAGCTGTTAAAATTTGATTTTGTTTGTGTGCTTCAGCGTCTTTGATCTTTGCATTTTTCCTAGCTTCAGCGTCGATCTCTATCTTTCTTTGCTCTTGCTCAGCTTTAACGATCTCTACTTGTTTTGAAATTTCAGCTTGCTTAACATCAGTAACTCTGATAACTTCCATCTCTTTTTCTTTAGTGACCTTCTCTTGGTCAGCCACTTGTTGGCAAGCTTGCTGACGAGAAATAGCAACCTCTCTTTCGTTTTCAACTGTTTTTAGACCTACTGCCTTTTCAGCCTCTTGTTTTTTAACATCAGTCTCTTGTTTTGCATTTACTTCAGCGATCTCGGCAATCTTTTTATTCTCAGCCACAGTCATACGAGACTCTTTTTCGATTTCTGATTTTTTCTTCTCCATGATATTAAAGATGACCTTGCTATCTCTGCTATCGCGGATGTCCATTAACTCGATATTTTTGACAGGCTCTATGCCCCAGTTTTGAAGCTGCTCTTTGACTGCAGTTGTAAATTCTAAGCCAAATTCACTTCTTTGCTGCAAAATTTCCTCTAGCTGCTTGCTAGCTAAGATAGAACGGATCGAGCCTTGAATGATGTCAGTTAGCTGAAGCTCCATATCTTTAAGGTTTATGACGCGTTGCGCTGCTAGGTTGCTATCTTTTATCCTAAAAAATGCAGTGATATCGACCATAAATGGCAAACGACCGACATCATATGCCTCATAGCCATCTATCTTTATACTAAAAACAGAAACTGGCAAAACTATCTTTGTTACACCGATTATTGGTATCCAGCTTGGAAATTCATAGTAGCTATTTCCGTTGGCTGTATCTTTGCCGTAAGATGTGGTGCTTTTTGATGTTTGAACGATATGCACCTCATTTGTTGCAACAACGCGCCTAAATAAAAGCGGTATTAAAATGATAAACAGTATAACCACTGCGCCTACAATCATTGGAACTGAATATGCAAATTCCATTTATTCTCCTTTTTATAATTTTTATAAAATATTAATAACCTACATATTTATGCTAGGTTATACACTTTAGACTTTACTTTAAAATGAATTATTTTGCCAAATATGGCATGTTTGAATTAATTTTATATCTACCTCCTTTTAAATACTTTAGTTTTATAAACAAGAATTTTTTGGCTATTATAGTCAGTAATCCTTAAAATATAATGTAAATGTATTTTTATATTATAAAAAATTATATTGAAACCTTAATCTAAAAACAAAACCACTATGCATAGCATTAGACTTTTATTGCCTCTCTTAAAAACCTATATTCTTTAAAAAATTTGCGGAGTGATTTTTGCTCTTTTGGGCCGATCTTGTAGCTTATAAATTTAAGATACCACTTGATATCTTGCTCGCTTATGTCGCGGCTTTTGGCATACTGGGCTAATATATAATTTGGAATTTTTACATTTTTTTGCAAAAATTTTGCGACCAGCCTTTTGTAAAACGAGCCATTTTTTACATAAGAAAATCTACCAAAAACAAAGGGCAAATTTGTCTTTTCATGCCAAATTTGACCAAGGTCGTAAAAGCACTCTTTGCCCTCGCTTAAGTATGCCTTTAGCGCCCTGTCGCCTATGATCACCTCGCCATTTAGTTTAAGCACCTTGGCTAGGGCGTTTGAGCTAGCTGAGGCAGGATCTGGCTTTGGGGCTGAGTTTTTGCGCACAAGCACGCTTTTGACATCTTTTTTGGCGACTATTCCAAAATTTAGCTTCTTTAAATTTGCCTTTTTGCTTGCTATGCTTGAGATCACCGCAGCGTCGATCTTTCTAGCGTTTAGGGCTCTGTTTAGCTTGCTTGGCACGCCCTTTTTAAACTCGATCGCCTTTTTTATCTGAGAGCTTAGTGGGGCTGATTTTAAAAATACGTGAAATGGGAGTAAATTTAAATAATCAATCTTTCCAAATATCATTTTTCATCTTTTACAAGCTCAAATTTAACCATCTCATTTTCGTTGCAAACGTCGCGAAATAGCTGGGTTAAGCTCACTTTTGTGGCACTATCCAAAGCATTTTCGTTTTTTAGCTTTATAAGCGTTGGCTCATTTATCTCGCAAAGGCAGTCAAAGAGCGCGTCTAAATTTTTGCCGTAGTACTCTGGCAGGTCAAATTTCTTCGCTAAATACTCATGCATCTTCTCTTTTTCGACCATCTTTTTGGCATCTAAGATCACGCTTTTCATTGCATCCTCTTCTCATAAAGCAGATAAAAATGCTCGTAGTGATCGGGCGTGTAGTAGATAAGCCCGTCGTTTGAGTATAAAATTCTCTCAGCGCCGCGTCTGCCACCATTATAATTTACATCGCACTCAAACCACTTTCTACCATCAGCCTCAGGCAGCCTCTTTTCTCTGTTTGAAAATCTATCCCCGCCGATACTTTTGCCACCACTTACCTGCCATAAATTTCCGCTTTTTGCGTCCCAGCCAAGTTCAAGTGCCTCTTTTTTGGTTATGAAATTCTTTGGTAGCTTGTTAAATTTATAGATATAAAGCGCGACCTCATCTTTTGAGGTGTATGAGCCGTTTTCTGCGAGACTCTGGCTCTTTTGCCCCTCTTTGTTTAGCTGCTCAAGTAAAATTTGAGCGTTTTTGTTTGCCTCGCCGCCCTCTTTTGAAAAAAAGAAGGTGCCAACGATGATGGCAATGACAAAGGCGACTAGAGCTGGCAAAAGTCTTTTGTTCAAATTTAGCCCTTAAAGAGTGTTAAAAACTCTATCGCCAGCGTCACCAAGGCCTGGAACGATGTAGTTTTTCTCGTTTAGTTTCTCATCGATCGATGCCGTATAGACCTCGACGTCTGGGTAAATTTCGCTAAATCTCTTTAGCCCCTCAGGTGCAGCGATGATAGAGATAAATTTGATCTCTTTAACGCCCTTTTCACGCAAGAACTTAACCGCGTCTATCGCCGTGCCGCCAGTCGCAAACATAGGGTCGATGATGATCGCCATGCGCTCTTTTGCGTCTTTTGGAAGCTTTGCGTAGAAAAACTCAGCCTGCGCTGTCTCTTCGTTTCGCTGAAAGCCCAAAAAGCCAACGCTAGCATCTGGGATGATGGTAAAGACGCTATCAAGCATGCCAAGAGCAGCCCTTAAGATAGGGCATATCATCACCTTTGTAGTGAGCCTTTTTGCGTCTGCCACCGCAACTGGTGTTTGGATTTTGACATCTTTTACCTTTAAATTTCTAGTCGCCTCAAAGATCATAAGGTAGCTGATCTCATCAACTAGCATGCGAAACTGAAAAGGCTGGGTGTTTTTATCACGTAAGATTGTTAATTTATGCTCGATCAATGGGTGTGAGATGAGCTTCACGTTTTGCATTTTTTGTCCTTAAATTTACTGTTTTTACAAGGTTTGTCTTTTACAAAATGCCAAGAGGAGAATTTAGCCCAAATTTGGGCTAAATTTGATTAAAAACCTTTTGCAAGTTTGGCTTTGTAAGCCTCAACATCAAAATCTTTTACTCTCGCTACGCCATCTTCAACCGCAGCTTTTGCAACTGCTGGAGCGACCGCTGTTAGCACGCGCTTGTCAAATGGTTTTGGGATGATGTACTCTTTGCCAAATTTTAGCTCGCTAACGCCACTTGCTTTTAAAACTTCAGCTGGCACTGGCTCTTTTGCAAGCTGCGCAAGCGCTTTAGCTGCTGCCATTTTCATATTTTCAGTGATCTTTTTAGCTCTAACATCAAGCGCGCCTCTAAAGATAAATGGAAAGCCCAAAACGTTATTTACTTGGTTAGGATAGTCGCTTCTGCCTGTGCCCATCATAACGTCATCTCTTACAGCTACGACGTCCTCTGGGAAGATTTCAGGCACTGGGTTTGCCAAAGCGAAGATGATAGGCTCTTTGTTCATCGACGCAACCATCTCTTTTGTCACAACGCCAGGCTTAGAAAGGCCTAAAAACATATCAGCGCCCTTCATCGCATCAGCTAAAGTCCTATCCTCGGTCTCAAGCGCAAATTCAACCTTTTCTGGAGTTAGGTCTGTTCTTTTTGAGTGGATGACGCCTTTGCTGTCTATCATCACGATGTGTTTTGCGCCAAGTGCTTTATACATCTTTGCGCAAGCGATGCCAGCTGCACCTGCGCCGCTAACTACGATCTTTATCTTAGATATATCTTTACCAGAAATTTCCATCGCATTTATAATGCCAGCGCTTGTTATCATCGCTGTGCCGTGCTGATCATCGTGCATTACAGGGATATCGACTGCTTCTTGAAGCTTTCTTTCTATCTCAAAGCACTTTGGAGCACGGATATCTTCTAAATTTATACCGCCAAATGTCGGAGCAAGAGCCTTGCAAATCTCAACGATCTTATCAGGATCATGCTCATCTAGCTCGATGTCAAAGGCATCAACGTTTGCAAATTTCTTAAATAGCACCGCCTTGCCCTCCATAACTGGCTTGCCAGCAACAGCGCCGATGTCGCCAAGTCCAAGAACAGCCGTGCCATCAGTGATGACAGCTACTAAATTTGCTTTATTTGTATATTTATAAGCTAGTTCAGTGTCTGCATTTATCTCACGGCATGGCTCAGCAACGCCTGGTGTATAGGCCATTGAAAGGTCTCTTGAAGTCTCGCAAGGTGTCTTTACCCTGATCTCGATCTTACCGCCGATGTGGTAGTTTAGTGCCTCTTCTTTAGTTACATGTGTCATTTCTCTTCCTTTAATAAATTTTGTATTCTTTTTTTGATCTCGTTGCTACCTACTACTTCAAGCACTTCAAAGATACTTGGGCTCACGCTTGAGCCAGTTAGCGCTATCCTTAGGGCCTGAGCTAGGTCTTTTAGTTTTAAGCCATTTTGCTCTAAAAATTTATTAGTTAGCTCCTCATAGCCTTTAGCATCAAGGTCACGGTCTAAAATTTGAGCAAATTTCGCCAAAATTTCTTTGCTATTTTCATTTATAAATTTAGCCCAAGCTTTCTCGTCGTAGCTTTTTGGAGCGTTGATGATAGCATTTGCGCTGTTTGCCATTTCGATTAGCGTCTTTGATCTCTCACGGAGCGAATTTAGCAGTAGTTCACCCTTTACCAAAGCCTTAAAATCCACGCCAAATTCAAGCATATCATGCGCTAGCCTCTCATAAGGCAAAGTTTTTATATAGTGAGAATTTAGCCAGTCAAGCTTTTGAGCGTTGTAGGTGCTTGAGCTTTTGTTGATATCGTTTGGATTGAAGTATTTAAGCATATCCTCGATAGTAAAAATCTCATCATCGCCGTGGCTCCAGCCAAGACGAACGAGAAAATTTAAGAGCGCTTCAGGCAAGTAGCCCATCTTTTTATACTCCATAACGTCGGTCGCGCCGTGCCTTTTGCTAAGCTTTTTGCCGTCCTCGCCGTTTATCATAGCGACGTGATAAAATTTTGGCACCTTAAAGCCAAGCGCCTCGTAAAGAACGATCTGTTTTGGGGTATTTGAGAGGTGATCATCGCCGCGGATAACGTCTGTTACGCCCATTAGCGCATCGTCTATCACAACTGTGAAGTTATATGTTGGCGTGCCGTCGCTTCTTGCGATGATGAAGTCGTCTAAGATATCTTCAACCTTAAATTTAACCTCGCCCTTTATGCCATCATGTATGACGATCTCACCACTAAGTGGGGCTTTTATACGGATGACTGGCTCGATGCCAGCTGGAGGCGTGCCTTTAAAACCTCTATATCTATTATCATATTTTGGGCGTTCTTTTCTAGCCTCTTGGCTAGCTCTAAGCTCCTCAAGCTCCTCTTTGCTCATATAGCATTTGTAGGCTTTGCCCTCATCAAGCAGCTTTTTAACGTACTCTTTGTAAAGATCAAACCTCTTTGACTGATAGGTCACTTCGCCGTCGTGATCTAGCTTGCACCAAGCAAATGCCTCTTTTATAGCTTGTGTGGCTTCTTCTGAGTTTCGTTTTAAGTCAGTATCTTCGATGCGGAGCAGAAATTTTCCATTGTTAGCTCTTGCGTATAAATAATTATAAAGAGCTGTCCTAAGTCCGCCTATGTGTAGGTATCCAGTAGGCGACGGAGCAAATCTAGTAACTATCATTTTGTGCCTTATTTTTATGTTATAATTGCCCAAAATTATATTTACTAAATACTTAAACAAAGGTTTCATTATGAAAAAATTGCTCTTTTTGGCTGCTGGCGTGTTAAGTGCCTTAAATTTATATTCAGCTCAGATGATAAACGGCATCGCAGCTATCGTGGAGAACGAGCCTATCACGCTTTACGAGGTTTATAGCTTGAAGGAACAGCTAAAGACAACAGAGCAGGATGCTTTAAATTTGCTTATCAGAGATAGGCTTGAAGATGCACAGATAAAAAACTTAAATTTAAGCGTGACACCTTTTGAGCTAAACGACAGGATCGAGGCGATCGCAAAGCAAAATGGCATGACAAATTCGCAGTTTAGAAGCTCTATCCAAGCTCAAGGCATGGACTTTTTGGACTTCAAAAACAACTTAGAGCACAAGATGCTTCAAGAAAAACTTTATAAAAGCATAGCTGCTGAGGCTGGCAAAAACATAAACGAGCAAAAAGCAAAGGCATATTTTGACGCTAATCCTGATAAATTTAAGGTCTTTAGCACCGCTAGAGTCGTAGTTTATAGGGCAAAAGACCCTGATCTACTTGAAGCTCAAAAAACAAGTCCAAAGCTACTAGACGGCGTGCAAACGCAAGAGGTCAGTTTGGACTACCAAAGCATAGACCCAAGACTTGCTGCAATCATCTCAAGCACAAATAACGGCGACTACACACAGCCTTTGCAAGGACCTGATAGCTTTGATATGTTTTTAGTAAAAGAGAAGATCGGTTCATACACACCAAGCTTTGCTGATGTAAAAGATAACGTTATAAACGAGCTTTACCAAGGCGAGCAAGAAAAATTAATGAGTGATTACTTCGAAAAACTCCGCGCAAAAGCAAAAATTCAAATCCTAAGATAACTTCAAATTTAGCCACTTTGGTGGCTAAATTTCTCCAAAATTTAACTTCAAACTTTTCAAACTTTATAAGCAAAAACCTGCAAAAGCAGTCAAATTTAATTACGATTTTTAGTGAAAAACCAACGCAGATAGCGTAGATGTAAGGGCTACTACAGCTTAAGGAGCAAAAAGTGTGATGCCAGCTCTCCTGAGCTTGCAAGCACGAAATTATGACTTATCGCAGCACCTGCGCCCATGCCTAAAACAAAAGGAGCTGAGCTTCAAAGCCAAATTTGTATTGATTTAGCACTAAATTTGTGATGCTTGCAAAAAGAACGATAGAGATGACACCATAAAACATCGAGAAGTCACGCTCAAAAATTTTACTGATAGCTCCCACTGAGCAAAATTTACTTCTTTGCATAAATGCGCCGATGATGATGGCACAAATAAGCGAGATAAATAAATTTGCATGCTGTGAGCCTGGACCTTTTTCTGAGCTAAATAATGCGCCATTTTCGCCAAGTTTTAGACCAAAGATAAGTGCTATCAAAAGTAAAATAGCGATGATCAGCGGCAAAAATCCTATCGCCTTTGCAGTGTCTTTGCTACTTTTTGGGCATGATATCATCTAAAATATGGCAAATTTATAGGTATAACTCGCGCCTTATCCCTGAAATTCGTAGTATATCAGCTGCCAGCTGGGCTTGCTAAGATGAATATTTTTAGTTCTTGCCTATTTACCACGCTTAATGCTAGGGCTTGGTGTGCTGTTTTGCTTGGAGCTGGCTATTTTCTAGGCTCAAACCCTGACAAACAGACGCTTCCAATAATAACGATCACCATTTTAGCGGTGGTTGCGGTAATAAGCGCGGTCTATATAGTGAAGCAGTTTTGCTCTCAGGCAAAATGTAGCCATTTTTCTTAAAAACTTGTCCTACAAAGACACCAGCAAATAAGCCAACAACACCAGCGATAGCGACTAAATTTAACTATTTGATAACAAAAGAGATTAGTGAAAATTTTCTATAAGGTCTTTAAAAACTTCATAAAGTTTATTTATTTCATCAGCGCTAACTCGTTCGTTTTTGGCGTGTATGCGGTCATTTATGACGCCAAATTCTATCGCATCTACGCCAAATTCAGCAAAATGCCTTGCATCGCTCGTGCCGCCTTTTGTGTTTAAAAGTGGCGTAACGCCGGTGATCTTTGTGACAGATGCCATTAAATTTCTTACGATCTTGCTATCTTTGTTGGTTAAAAATCTCTTTGAGCTTTGCTTTATACTAAGCTCGTAACTAAGCCCATCTAAAACGCTTCTAAGATAGCTCTCAACGTCATTTGCGTCAGTTAAATTTGAGTTTCTAACGTTAAACATTATGCTAAGCTCGCTTGGCGTGACGTTGCAAACCTGCATGCCACCACGAATGTCCGTCACCACGATCTTGCTTGGGCTAAAAAACTCGCTCCCCCCGTCCATATCGTGATCAGCTATCTTACTTAAAAGTGGAGCTATCAAATTTACTGGATTTACGCATTTTTCTGGGTATGCCACGTGACCTTGAACGCCCTTTATCACGATCTTACCATTTATCGAGCCACGTCTGCCGACCTTTATGCTATCGCCAAATTTCTTATCACAAGTTGGCTCAGCCACGACGCAAAATTTGGGCAGATCCCCTATCTCACGCAGATATTCAAGTGCCAAAGGCGTGCCATAAGTGCCGTCGCCCTCTTCGTCACTTGTTAAAATAAGACTTAACTTGCCATCAAATTTGGCCTCTTTGCACGCACAAACAAAGGCAGCCACGCCACTTTTCATATCCTGCGCGCCCCTTGCGTAGATGTAGCCATCTTTTTCTAGTGGTGTAAATGGCTCGCTCTCCCAGCCATCACCTGGCGGCACGACATCAACGTGTCCTGCAAAGGCTAGATGCTCCCCGTCTCCATAAATTTTAGAAAGTATGAGATTTTTTGTGCCGTTTTTTTCTATAAATTTAGCCTCAAAATCAGGCAAAAATTTAGCGATGAACTCCAAACTACCAGCATCATCTGGCGTGATAGAGCGAAATTTTAAAAGCTCTTTTAAAAAGCTAACTACCACTAAAACGCCTTTTTAGAAGGAAGTCCCAAGTAAAATCCCTGGAATTCGTCGATGCCTATCTCCTTACAGACGTTAAAGATTTCTTTAGAATGAACATACTCTGCGATCGTTTTTATGCCAAGATCCTTTGCAAATGCCACGATCGCGCTTGCGATGGCGTATGAGTCTTTATTGATATCAATGTCTTTGATGATAGAGCCATCGATCTTCACGTAGTCTGGCTTGATTTTTATGATGTAAGAGAAATTTGAGTAGCCAGAGCCAAAGTCGTCGATCGCTATCATAGCACCCATGCTCTTTGCTCGCTCGATAAAGACTGAGACGCGCTCAGCACTCTTTAGCTCCTCGTCTTCAACTATCTCAAAAACTATCCTGCCAGCGACATTGTGCTTGTTTAGTAAATTTAAAACCAGCGCAGAGACGTCGCCATCTATCATATCTCGGCTGCTTAAATTTATAGAAAGAACCAAATTTGGATCTTCAGTGAGGTGCTCAAAGCACTTTTTAATCAGCTGTTTTTCAAGGTCTGCGTAACGCTTGATACGCTTTGAGATATCCAAAAATACGCTTGGTGAGATGACGTCGTCGCGGTCTAAAATTCTTATTAAACATTCATATTTTATAGGGATCTTTTTCTCGTCAAATATCGGCTGAAAATACGGCACGATGTTGTCATTTATCGTAGCGTTTTGGATAAGCTTTGAGCGCTCGATCTGATTTGCGTATTCATCTTTTTGACTTAGCCCTTTAAAGTAGCAAACATAGTCTTTATCGAGTGATTTGGCTGATTTTAACGCGATGGTTGCCTTTCTTAAAGTCTGATCGCTATCAAGAGCAAAGCCTATGGTGTTGTGAATTTCTATATCATCGACCTCTACGCCATTTTCATCTTTTATGCTAAGCATCCTGCCTTTAAAGATATCTAGTAAATTTTCAGCTAGCTCCTCGTATCTGTCGATAAAGTCGTTATTATCTTCGACCAAAGCAAATCTGTCTGCCTCGATACAATAAGCCTTCATATTCTCATTTTTGGCAAATTCTTTGATGAGATTTGCCATCTGTTTTAGTATCTGGTCGCACACGTATTTGCCGTAGTAGTCGTTCATCTTGCCAAAATCATCGATATCCATAAGTATCACTTTTGGATATTTATACTCGCTCACATCTTTTATGAGTGCTGCCTTGTTAAAAAGCCCAGTCATCGGATCGATATATAGCTTCTCTTGTAGCTGGGCGATCTTAGTAGTGCTCTCTTCTTTTACTTTTAGATAGTCAAATTTGATGTTTAGATACTTAAATACAAACCAAAGACAGACCGCAAGCCCTAAAAATAGACCAATCGAGCTTAAGATCAAAGTGACAGTCATGTTTTTCATCAGCCACTGAAAATAAAATGGGTCGCTAGTGCCAGTTATCCTTTGATCGATATGCGCTTTAAAGCCTAAAATATAGTCGTTAACGGCGACAAACATACATACTTTGGCGCTGTTTTCTGGCAAAATTTCAGCCTTGAAATAATCCTTTTGAAAATCATGCGAGTAGATGTCGCCACAGCTCTTGTCTTCGTAGTCTTTATTTACGAGGCTTTTGTCTGAAGAGGCCTCTATCTTAAAGCCGTTTTTGCCATTTTCTTTTAGCAAAAAGACATCGCCAACAGCGTTGTCAGTTATATGATTTTGAAAATCTATAATATTAAATTTACTTATATTTTTAAGATAATTTACATATTGATATGTTAGATACTCGGTCTTTTTTTTGAGATCAAAGTTGTTTGTAGAAAGTGCGTTATTGTATTTATACGAGTAGATAGTTAAATTTTCAGTTACAAAAAACGCAAGAAGCAAAACCACGACCAAAGTGACGGTTTTAACCATACTAAAGTGCTTTTTTTGCGATTCGTCACCTGGCATAAAGTTTAAACTTCCTTTCTTAAATTTAAATTTTTCTACTGGATTATATCCAAGCTAAATAAAAAATTTCTTTCATTTTTTAATTAAAAATTTAGCTCAAAGCTTAACGATCTTTGCACCGTATCCGCCTTGATTTGCCGGTGCATCGTGAAATTCTTTCACGCTTGGATGCTCTTTTAAGAAATTTTTAACAGCAAAGGCGAGCTTGCCAGTGCCGATACCGTGAAATACGCTAACCTCATCAAATCCCATAACAAGACTATCTGAGATAAATTTATCAAGCTTTGCTATCGCCTCGTCAGCTCTCATACCGTGCAGATCAAGCGAGAGCGAGGCCGTTTTTGGCTTATCGACACTTAAACTTACACCGCCTTTTTTAGGTAAGACTAGCTCGTTGCCATTTTTTCTTAAAAGCTCGAGTGGCACACGTAAATTTATGCCATTTGACTCGATCATCGCGTCATTTTTAGAGATGCTTAAAACCGTGCCTTTTATATTTTCATACTTCACTCTATCGCCTACTTTTAGGCTCTCACGCTCAGTTTTTTTAGGCTTAACGATGGCGGCTTTTTTCTCATTTGCCACATTTAGCGCCCTTTGCTTGTCTTTTATATCTTTGAAATTTATAACAGCTTTTGCCGCATTTATTGCTTCAAAATACTCTTTTTCTAGGCGCGCAATAGTCGCATTTAGCTTGATCTCATTTTTCTCTTTTAGCTCTTTTTGCTCCTCAAGCAAGCGCTCCAGCCGCTCCTCTTTTGCCGTGACCTCTTTTATGCCCTCATCAAGCTTGGTTTGTAAATTTAGTGTCTTTGTGATGATCTCATTTAAATTCTCTTTATCTTCGCCGTAAATTTTCTTTGCCTGCGCCACTAAATTTTGAGATATGCCATATCTTACCGCCGTTTCAAAGGCATAAGACTTGCCGATCGTGCCCTTTAAAAACTCAAATTTAGGCCTTTGAGCCGCCTCGTCGTAAAGTGCCGCCACTAGCTCAACCTCTGGATTCTTAGCTAGCAACATCGCAAGGCGCTTGTGGTGGGTCGTGATGATCATTTTGATATCTTGAGTGATGAGGCGCTCTATCATGACGCCATACAAGCTCGCAGCCTCCTCAAAGTCGGTGCCAAGCTCGATCTCGTCGATACCGATGATGATCGATTTTTTAGTAAAAAGCCTTGCAAAATGCACCATCCTGCCAGCAAAGGTCGAGATGTCGTTTTTCACGCTTTGCGGATCTTCTATGATCGCGTCAAATTCTTTAAAAGAGCCGATCGTTGAGCGGTTTGCGTCGATACGCATAGGCAGTAGATACTTTGCAAGCAGCGTGGCTGAGATGATCGATTTTAAAAGCATCGACTTACCGCCAGCATTTACGCCGGTTATTAAAAGCACCTTTTTGCTAAAATCCACACTCACGCTCTTTGGGTTTTTTAGCGCTGGGTGGGCAAATTTCTCAAGCTTGATAACATGCGAGCTGTTTGGCAAAACAAACTCATAGTCACGTGACCTAGCCAAATTTA
This sequence comes from Campylobacter concisus, assembly GCF_003048375.1. Taxonomy (NCBI): domain Bacteria; kingdom Pseudomonadati; phylum Campylobacterota; class Epsilonproteobacteria; order Campylobacterales; family Campylobacteraceae; genus Campylobacter; species Campylobacter concisus. The sequence goes on from NZ_CP021642.1 coordinate 1,600,742, forward strand.
CACGCGCTTGATACGCATCAAACTGATCAAAAGCATTATTTATAAATTTCAAAAAGAGCAGGCTCTTGCTCATCTGCAAGCTAAATTTCTTGCAGTGCTCAAAAATGATCTCCTCTTTTCTATCAAGTAGCTCGCTTTGCTCCTTTTTTAGGCGCTCGGTGCTTGCAGGTGCGACGTAAAAGTAGCCGCCTGAGCTTCTAGCGATCACGGTGCCTTTTAGGGCGTGATTAAAGCCGCCACGCACCAAAAGTGCCTCTTGCGAGTTGATGTAGTGCGTCTGGGTATCTACAAGATAGGGCGTGATGTGCTTTGAGTAGATGAGCTTTTTAAGCTCAGTGTCGATCTGGCGCTTTTTCTCGCTAAAAGCCTGCTTTATCGCAGCAAATCTCTCATCCACGCTGTCGATAAACTCGCCATTTTCATCAAAGCTGTTTGCCATCTGACTCATCAATTCTGGGATTTCAACCTTTGCGATCCACTCGCCAAGCCTGCCTTCAAATTTTTGCTTTTTTAGATATGAAAAATACTTAATGATCTTTGCAAACTCGTAAATTTCGCTGATGTGAAGCACTGCTTGCTTGCTAAGTCTCATAAGCGCGTCATCAAGCTCTTTTATCTCGTCAGGTGCCTTGAAATCATACTTTGAAAGCTCGCTAATGTTTTCAAAGTGGATTTTGCTGTCGCCTTGTAAAAATAGCGGTTTTTGCCTTGCTAAAAATGAGTTAAATTTCTCTAAATACTCGTTCAGATCGAGCTTTAAAAATATCTCTTCAGTCATTGCTCGCAGCTTTTTATAGGCACGATGACGCCTGAAAGTTCGCTAAATTCTCGTTTTGGCAAAAATGACGCAGTGCCAAATTCGTAGTTAAATTTCTCAGCGCTTACGTTGTATTCGCCACATTTTAGCACTTTGCCCTGTTTAAAATCGCTAACTAGCTTTGAGATGGCATCCTCATTTTTTGATAAATTCTCTTCGTAAAAATAGACGCAAACAAGGATCGCTACAAGCACCGCGCTAACAAGCGCTTTTATGCTTTTGCTGATCTTTTCATCTTTTATCGCCCAGATCGCTCCAAAAAGTAGCATCACGCCGGCGATTATTATCAAATTTCTTACCATTTCACGCCTTTATACTTTGCAATGAGCTCTTTGTAAAGCTCAGCATGAGGCTTGATCTTTTCTAAAATTTCAGCCCTAACCTCGCTGATATCTTGCTTTTCAACCAGCAAGCAAACGGCAAGATAGGGGGCATTTGGCAACATATCTTTTATCTGGGTGCTACTTAGCTTTTGCGACCTTGTAAGCGCGATCAAGATATCTTTTTTACCTAAATTTATAAGGCTTGAAATTTCTTCTTCGCTAAGCTCTTTTTCTTTTATCTCTTTTAAAATTTCATTTTCATCTTGAGGCTTGAAAGTGCTTAGATCCATTAATATCCGCCTCTTAGTTGCACGCTGATATCGCCCGCTCCAAAGCCAACTACTATGCCGTCACTTAGGCGGTTTTTCACGCCAAATTCATCTGTAAATTCTATCCCCTCTTCAACCCTCTCGACCTTGTCGGTAAAGATCGGATTATACTCGCTAAATTCGCTCTTCATATCAACTTCGATCGGATTTTCTCCAGCTGCATAAACTGGCAAAATGACAAGCTCATCAACGCCCTTAAAGCACTCTTTAAAGCCGGGTAAATTTGTGCTAAGTCTTGTGTAGCGGTGTGGCTGAAATATCGCTGTGACGCTCTTTATACCTAAAATTTTGGCGTATTCAAAGACTGATTTTAGTGTCGCTTTTATCTCGGTTGGATGGTGCGCATAGTCATCTATTAGGACGAAATTTTTGTTTGCGCTAAGTATGTCAAAACGCTTTTTGATGCCTTTAAAATTTAATAAATTTTCTCTGATATCTTTTAGTGGTGTCTCGTGCATCGCAGCTAAAATAGCCAAAGATGCGTCTATGGCGATGTGCTCGCCCATACCAAAGGCTTCAAATTTGCCTAAATTTTTAAGGTTAAAGCTAGTGTATGGCTGATAGTCTCTTACCACCATCGTAAGCTCAGTGATATCGGTGCTTGGATAAAGTCTGATCGCATCAAGCTTAAGAGTGCTCAAAAACTCGTCTTCAGCGTTTATCACTCTAACTTTTGCACGCTCCAAAAAGCCCTTGTAGGCTGCGTAAAATTTAGCTAGATCGTAGTCGTAGTGCTCCATATGCTCTGGCTCTGCGTTTGTGACGATAGCTAGATATGGGTTTGAGTTTAGAAAGCTTGAGTCGCTCTCATCAGCCTCAAATACGACGTTGTCGCTTTTGGCGTAGCGCATATTTGAGCCAAACTGCTTTGAGATGGCGCCGATGATGACTGAGCCCTCGATGAGGCTTGCTAGCATCGCTGAAGTCGTGCTCTTGCCGTGCGCGCCAGCTACTGCAAAAACGCACTTATCTTCAAGTACATAAGGCAAAATTTCTTTTCTTGAAAAGCACTTTATGCCCTTTCTTCTAGCCTCCACTAGCTCGATGTTGTCCTCTTTTATCGCAGCTGAATAGACCACAAAATCTTGGTCTTTTATCGCCTCTTTGCAGTGCGGTGTGATGACCTCAATGCCTTCATTTTGAAGTTCAAGCGTCGTCTTGCTCTCTTTGATGTCGCTACCGCTTATCTTGTGGCCTTTTTCGTGTAAAAATCTAGCGATGGCTGAGATGCCGATGCCACCGATGCCTATGAAATGGACTTTTCTGATCTCGTTGTTTAGCTCTTGCAAATTTTATCCTTAAGTTTTTCGTGATTTTAACAAAAACTACTAAATTTAAGGCTGAAAATGGCTTTTATTTGCTTAAGACAAAGCTTTCATATATCAGGTCAAAAACTGTTTTTTGTGAGATTTTGGAGTTTAAATTTACGCTTATCCAGTGCTTTTTATTCATGTGATATGCTTTAAAAATTTGCCTCTCATCAACTAGCACCATGGCTAGATCAGGGCTACATTTTAGATTTAAAACCTCTATCATCTCGTCACTTTCAAGACCAAGCTTACTAGCGCTTAGCTGCATAAGTAGCGCAAACCACTTCTTATTTTTCTTGTGACGAAATACACTAAATTTTGGATATTTTGGGAAAATTTGCTCACCTAAAATGTCAAATTTCTCTTTTATATATTTTTCAATCTCACTTCGTTTCAAATTTCACTCCGAAATTCCTTTGCAAAAACACTCATTTTCGTGATCATCGATGACGCCAACACCTTGCAAAAATGAGTAGATGATCACAGCGCCTACAAATTTAAAGCCACGCTTTTTCATATCTTTTGAGATGCGCTCTGAGAGCTCACTACTTGCTGGCATGTCCTTAGAGCTTTTTATGTCGTTTATCACGCGCTTACCATTTGTAAATTTATAGATGTAGTTATAAAACGAGCCAAACTCGGCGCAAAGCTCTAAAAAAGCCTTGGCATTTTTTGACAGGGAGTAAATTTTAAGGCGGTTTTTGATCGCTCTATCATCGCTTAAAAGGCTTTGAAGCTTATTTTCATCATAAAGTGCGATCTTTTTTGCGTCAAAGCCATCTAAAATTTGAGCAAGCCCAGCTCTTTTTCGTAGCACATAGTCCCAGCTAAGGCCTGCTTGAAAGCCCTCTAAAATGAGCATCTCAAAGAATTTCTTATCATCTTTGACCGTCCTGCCCCACTCATAGTCGTGATAGCTCTTGCTAAACTCGCTCTTATCCGCCCAGGCGCAGCGTTTCATCTTTTAAATTTAGCCTCTATCTGCATAAAGCCCCAGGTGCTTCTAGCCTCGCTAAGCTCCTTTTTGCTAAGCTCATCGATCATCATCTCTTCATTTTTGCCAAGCCTGTTCTTGACCTCGCCAAATGGGCTAATAAGCATCGAGTCGCCGTAAAAACTCCACTGCTCATCCTCACTTTTGTGGCTTCCCACGCGATTTACGCGAAGCACGTAGAGGTTGTTTGTAAAGGCTCTAACCTTTAAAAGCTCCTCCCAGCGTGCCTGCGAGAAAAAAGTGCAAGCCGTTGGCACAAGCACGATATCGACCTTTTTAGCACTCATATATGCCCAACACACATCAAAGTGCGCCTCGAAGCCAAACATAACTCCAACCTTAAATTTATCGTATGTAAAGATAGGTAAATTTAGCTCCTCGCTTGCGTTGCTAAAAAACTTCGCCTCGTTCCAGTGCGCGTAAGGCATGAGGATCTGCTGATCGTATAGCTTTACTTGCGTTTGGCTAAATTTAGCTAGGCTCTTAAATATCTCCTTGCCTTTTAAATTTATGATAGGTGCGATGATGTTTAGATCATACTTTTTTGCCATCGCAAATAGCGCCTCTTTTTTGCGCTCGCTCTGCTCTTTTATGAGGCTTTTTGGCATGCTAGCAAGCTCTTTAAAAAAGCTATTTAGCACGTATTCGCCAAGGACAACCAGCCTTGCGTTTTCATCCGCGCAAATTTTAAGGTAATAATCAAGCCTCGCCTCGCTTAAGGGCTGCGTTGGTAGCTGAAGGGCGCAAATTTTACTCATCATCCACCTGCTTTATGCTAAGTTTTGCGTTTTCTAAAATTTCTCTTGCCTCATTTAAGAGCTTTTTGCCCTGCTCGTGCAGCTTTATGCTATTTTCTAAGCTCACATCATCTTTGTTTAGATCGTTTAAAATTTTATCAGCAAGGGCTAATTTCTCTTCAAAACTTTGCTCTTTTTGCTCCATTTTCTATCCTTTTAATATATTTTTTATATATCCATCAAATTTTTCTATCTCAACCAAAAAGGCGTCGTGGCCGTAGTTGCTATCTATCTCTATAAAATTTGTCTTTGCCTCCCGCCCCATCTCGCAAAGTGCGTCATAAATTTCTCTCATGCAACTTGGCGGAAAGAGTAGATCGCCTTTAAATGCGATAAGGTGCAAATTTGCTTTGATCGGCGCAAGAGCGTCTTTTAGGCTATCGTAGTGCCTTGTACAGTCAAAGATATTCATCATCTTTACGATGTATAGATAGCTTAGCGGGTCAAACCTCTTTGGGAAGTTGTAGCCGTTATACTCCATGTAGCGATCGACCTGAAAATGCCCAAAAAGATCGTAAAGGCCGTCGGTTTCGACGTAATTTCGTCCAAATTTTTTATCCATGCTATCAGGGCTTAAAAAGCTGATGTGCCCTGCCATTCTGCCGTAGGCCATGCCTTTTAGTCCATTTTTTCTTATAAATTCTGCGTCATATTCGCCGTTTTTAAAATTTTCATCGTTTAAAATGGCTTCGATGGCGATTTTATTAAACGCTATCGCCCAGGGCTTCGTCTGATAGGTGCTTGCAAGCATTATGATATCTTGCGCAAATTCTGGAAACTCGATAGCGTAGCAAAGTGCCTGCATGCCGCCAAGACTACCGCCTATCACGGCTCTTGCCCTTGTGATGCCAAGCTCGCCAAATAGCCTCATCTGCGCCTTTACCACGTCGCTTATGGCAAGGACTGGGAAATTTAGCCTATACTCTTTGCCGCTACTTCGATCAACGCTTAGCGGCGAAGTCGAGCCAAAGCATGAGCCTAAGATATTTACGCAAATAACATAAAATTTATCCGTATCAACCGCCTTTTTACTGCCTATTAGCCCGTCCCACCAGCCAGCTTTCTCATCGCCTGCGTAGGTGCCAGCAGCGTGGTGCGAGCCAGTTAGGGCGTGACAGATCACGATAACGTTGCTTTTATCAGCATTTAGCGTGCCGTAAGTCTCATAAATAAGCTTGAAATTTGATAGCATACGGCCACTCTCAAGATAGAGTGGCTCGTTAAATTTAATAGTTCTAGTTTGCAGGTCTAACACTAATTAACTTTGTAGTTTGGTGCCTCGTGAGTGATAACTACGTCATGGACGTGGCTCTCTTTTAGTCCAGCGCTTGTTATCTCGACAAATTCAGCTCTTTCTTGAAGAGTTGGGATATCTTTTGCGCCTACATAGCCCATAGCGCTTCTTAGGCCACCTATTAGCTGATGGATCACATCTTTTATGCTGCCAGCAAATGGCACACGGCCTTCGATGCCTTCAGGCACAAGCTTGTCTTGAGCGGTGCCCTCTTGAAAGTAGCGGTCAGAGCTGCCCTTTGTCATAGCGCCTATTGAGCCCATGCCGCGATATACTTTATACTGGCGGCCTTGGAATGTTATAAGCTCGCCTGGGCTCTCCTCGCAACCTGCAAGCAAGCTACCAGCCATAACGCAAGCAGCACCTGCTGCAAGGGCTTTTGCCACGTCGCCTGAGTATTTTAAACCACCATCAGCGATAACTGGGATGCCATATTTCGCTGCTTCGCTTGCGCAGTCATCAATAGCTGAAATTTGAGGCACGCCAACGCCAGCAACGATCCTTGTGGTACAAATAGATCCTGGTCCGATGCCTACTTTTATGCCGTCAGCGCCTGCTTCTGCTAGGTCTTTTACAGCTGCTGGGTTTGCGATATTGCCAGCTACGACATCAACATTAAAATTTGCTTTTACCTCTTTTAAAGTGTCGATGATGCCCTTTGAGTGGCCGTGAGCTGAGTCGATGACGATGACATCTACGCCAGCATCAACTAGCGCTTTAGCGCGGTCTATCTGACCCACGCCAATAGCCGCAGCCACGCGAAGTCTGCCGTAGCTATCTTTGTTTGCGTTTGGATACTCTTTGCGTTTTTTTAGATCTTTTATGGTGATAAGTCCGTCAAGTCTGCCGTCTTTATCGACGATAGGTAGCTTCTCAACCCTGTTTTGAGAGAAAATTTTCTCCGCATCATCAAGCGTGCAGCCCTTTGGTGCAGTGATAAGAGGTGCTTTTGTCATGCGGTCTTTTACCAAAGTGCTCATATTTGTCTCAAATCTCAAATCACGGTTTGTTAAAATTCCTATTAGTTTGCGGTCTTTGTCGATGACTGGAACGCCTGAAATATGAAGATCTGACATAAGGCTTAGAGCTTCGGCCACGGTCGCTTCTGGATTTATAAAGATAGGATCGATGATGACGCCACTTTCGCTTTTTTTGACGCGTTTGACCTCTTTTGCTTGGCTTTCGACGTCCATATTTTTGTGAATGACGCCGATGCCACCGAGCCTTGCCATCATGATAGCAGTTCTATGCTCAGTCACCGTATCCATCGCAGCAGAGACGATCGGGATATTTAGAGTGACGTTTTTGCTGATCCTGGTTTTGACATCAACTTGCTTTGGCAAAATTTCAGAGTATTGTGGCACAAGAAGCACATCCTCAAATGTTAAAGCTCTCTTTACTATCTTCATATTTTTATCCTTTTATTAAATTTTCTAGGCTCTTAGCACCATTTATCAAGGTCTGTTCGTCCCACGCTTTTGCGATGAGCTGGGCGCTTACGTTTAAATTTTGATCATCTTTGCCAACTGGCACAGAGATAGCTGGCAGGCCTGCTAAATTTACACTGATCGTGTAAATGTCGCTTAGATAGGCTTGAAGCGGATCGCTGTGTGCTCCAAATTTATAAGCTGTGCTTGGAGCAACTGGCATGAAGATGAGATCATTTTCTTCTAAAATTTTCTCATACTGAGCTTTTATATGCGCTCTTGCTTTTTGCGCTTTGATGTAGTAAGCGTCGTAGTATCCGCTACTTAGCACAAATGTACCAAGCAAAATTCTTCTTTTTACCTCTTCGCCAAAGCCTTCAGAACGCGAATTTACATATAGCTCTTTTAAATTTCTAGCATCTGCGCGTCTGCCGTATCTCACGCCATCGTAGCGGCTTAAATTTGCGCTTGCCTCTGCAGTTGCGATGATGTAGTAGGCTGCGACGTCATATTTTGAGTCTTCAAAATTTGTGTAAGTTACGCTGTGACCGTGTGATTTTAGCTTCTCGATCGCTAAATTTAAAGCAGCTTTTGTCTGCTCGCTTGCGTTTTCTACGTAGTTTTTGATGACACAAATTTTTAGCTTTTTGTCGCCATCTATCTTGTCGCTAACGCTCACAAACGGCACATCTGCGCTCGTGCTATCTTTTGGATCGTGTCCAGCGATCGCGTCATATAAAATGGCTGCATCTTCTACGTTTTGCGTGATCGGACCTATTTGATCAAGGCTGCTTGAGTATGCGCCAAGGCCATATCTGCTCACTCTGCCATAAGTTGGCTTAAGCCCCACACATCCGCAAAATGCCGCTGGCTGGCGGATCGAGCCACCAGTATCGCTACCAAGTGCAGCTACTGCAAGGCCAGCTGCAACTGCTGCTGCTGAGCCACCGCTACTGCCACCTGGGACGTGAGCGTGATTTAGTGGGTTTAGTGTTTTGCCGTAAAATGAGCTCTCAGTCGTGCTTCCCATCGCAAATTCGTCCATATTTGTGCGGCCAAATGGAGCTAAATTTTTGCCAAGTAGCTTTTCGATGACAGTTGCGTTATATGGTGCTACGTAGCCTTTTAAAATTTTAGAAGCGCACGTAACGCTCCAGCCTTTTACTTGGATGTTGTCTTTTATAGCGATAGGCACGCCCTCGCCTAGTTTTGCGATCTCTAAATTTGCTAGCTGCTCGACATAAGCGCCAAGCTCTTTTTCTTTTATGATCTTTGCCTCAAGCTCGGCTCTTAAATTTTTTATCTCTTCAGCTGAAAATTTCAAAGCTTCTTTTAAAGTTACCACTATTTTTATCCTTTAAATTTATTAACCAAAAATATGCCAAACAAGCTAACAACGACCACTGCAGCGATCGTTGCTATTATGATAGTTGCGCTTACTGGCTCACTTAGCACTTATGACCTCTTCGCATCTTGGGCATAGCGCATCTTCTTTGCTAGCGTTAAATTTCCAGCATCTTGGGCATTTGTGAAGGTTGCTTGCTATGATCTTAAATTTATCACCCTCAAGCTCAAACTCAGCTAGTGGCTCGCTATCATCATAAGCTTTAACTGAGCTTACCATGTAAAGATCGGCCACTTCGCGCTCGTCGTAGCTTGTGATGTTGTGGTTTGTGGTCTCTAGGCTTAGCTCTAGAGTTGATTTTATCCTTTTGTCCTTCTTAAGAACGTCCACAATCTCGTTAAATTTCTCCCTGCTGGCAAAAAGTAGCTCATCTTCAAAGCTAAGATCAAATTTGATAGGCTCATAGACTAGATCAAACGCGTCTTTTGCCTCGCCTTTGATGATCTTTGGAGCGTAGTCCATCACCTCATCAACGGTGTAAGTAAGCGTTGGAGCGATGAGTGGCAAAAGTGCCTTTGTGATGATCGCCATCGCACTTTGAGCTGATCTTCTTCTTGGAGCGTCTTTTGCGTCGCAGTAAAGTCTATCTTTACAAACGTCAAGATAGACGCCGCTAAGATCGGCTGATAGGAAATTTAAAAGGATGTTAAAGCCCTTTGAAAAGTCATAATTTCTAAAGCAAGCGCTCGCCTCGTCAAAGACCTTTTTAGCACGTGCTAAGATCCACTTATCAAGGATGTTAAACTCTGTATTTAGGCTTTCAAGGTCATTTACGTTTGCTAGTAAAAAGCGGATCGTGTTGCGGATTTTGCGGTATTGCTCGCTTATTTGCTTTAATATATCTTCGCTTATCTTTAGATCGCTTGAATAATCACTCATGCCAACCCAAAGGCGTAAAATTTCCACGCCGTGAGTCTTAGCCACGTCTTGTGGAGCGATGACGTTGCCCTTGCTCTTGCTCATCTTCTCGCCCTTAGCATCGACAGTAAAGCCGTGAGTTAGTATGCTCTCATAAGGTGCGTGAGAATTTATAGCTGTGCTTACTAAAAGTGAGCTTTGAAACCAGCCACGGTGCTGATCTGAGCCCTCAAGATACATGCTTGCAGGGTATTTGCCAGCGTCGTAGTTGTCGCTTTGCAAGACCGCATGCCATGTCGAGCCGCTATCAAACCAAACGTCAAGGATGTCCATCACTTTTTCTAAATTTTCAGCCTTGTATTTTGTGCCCTTTGGTAAAAGCTCATCTATACTTAGCGCCCACCACGCATCAGCGCCTTTTTCTTTAAAGATAGCCACGATGTGGTCCAAAATTTCACTATCAAATATAACTTCTTTTGTCGCTTTATCTCTGAAAAACGCGATAGGCACACCCCAGTCACGCTGACGAGAGATGCACCAGTCTGGGCGATTTTCTATCATAGAGCCTATTCTTTTTATGCCCACACTTGGATAAAATTTAACCTTTTCAAGCTCCTCGCGCGCTGTTTGCCTAAGCGTTTTGCTACCTAATTTAGCCTCGTCCATAGCTATAAACCACTGCTTTGTGGCTCTATAAATGACGGGCTTATGCGTTCTCCAGCAAAATGGATAAGAGTGTCTAAATTTAGAGACACTAAGTAAATTTTTGCCAAGCAGCTCTAAAATTTTCTCATTTGCTTTAAAGATGTGCATGCCAACAAACTCATCTACCACGTCACTTCTAAATAGTCCGTGATGTTTTATGCTCTCATCGTAGCAGCCACCGTCATCAACTGGCATCAAAATTTCGCTAAAGCCATATTTCAAACAGACGTAGTAGTCGTCCTCGCCGTGTCCTGGAGCTGTATGAACAAGTCCAGTACCCCCATCCATCATGACGTGATCACCTAGTAAAAATCGCGATTTTCTGCCGTTTAGTGGGTTTATCGCGTGAGTGTTTTCAAGTAGGCTTGATTTAAACTCTTTTTTGATCTCACCCTTGCTTAGGCCGCTTTGCACAACGCTTTCAAGTAGTGGCTTTGCAAAGATCAAATTTTCAGCCGTTAGCACATAAATTTCATCTGGTTTTAGACTTATGGCTTGATTTGCTGGAAGTGTCCAAGGCGTGGTCGTCCAGATGACAGCGCTTGCCTCTTTTACGCCAAGCTTTTCTAGCGCGTCGCCATCAAGCTCAAATGCTACATAAATAGAGTAGTCCTCTTTCTCCTCGTACTCGACCTCAGCTTCAGCTAGCGCCGATCTAGCCGCCCAGCTCCAATAAACTGGCTTGCTTCTTTCAACCAAAAGCCCCTTTTTAGCGATCTCGCAAAGCGCTTTGTAGATGTCAGCCTCAAACTCAAATTTCATCGTCATATATGGATTTTCAAAGTCGCCGATGATGCCAAGGCTTTTAAATTCATTTCGCTGAATGTCTATAAATTCTCTCGCGTGCTGTCTGCAAAGCTCCCTGATCTCGACCTTGCTAAGCTCTTTTTTCTTATCGCCAAGCTTTACTTCGACTTGCTGCTCGATAGGCAAGCCGTGGCAGTCCCAGCCTGGCACGTAGCGGACGTTTTCGCCGTAAAAATAGTGCGTTTTTGTGATGATATCTTTTAAAATTTTATTTAACGCGTGGCCGATGTGAAGGTGACCGTTTGCATACGGAGGGCCGTCGTGGATGTTGAAGTTTTTAACCGCATTTTGGCGATTTTTCTTCATTTTTTCATAAACCTTGCGCTCTTCGTACCATGATTTTAGTCTTTGTGGTTCATTTTGTGGGAGATTTCCGCGCATTGGGAAATTTGTCTCTGGGAGTAAAAGTGTCTCTTTGTAGTCCATTTTTTACCTTGATTTTAAAATTTGCTAATTTTACACCTGTGCTGGTTAAATCACACTGAAAAATAGTATAATGAGGCAAAAAAAGGAGCTTAAAAATGAGACAAAGTATCTTGATAATAGGCGAAGATCTTGAGATAAATAGAGAATTTCTAAACTACATTTTTCAAAGTTACGAGGATCATTTTGGCGAGCTTGGAGTGGTCAGTTTTGCTCCAAAAAATAGTAAAGAGCTACCTTTTATCATCGAAAATTTATCAAAAGATTACGACTTTGTAAGCATTTTTGGCTCAGATGAAAATTTTGCCATCGCTGCAAAGATCGTAGCGACGCTAACGGGGGGCTCGCTCGAGCTAAAAGATAGCACGACCCTTGCACTTAAAGATAGCTTAGACTACTCTAAAAATAGCTTTTTAGCCAGTCTAAATAACGCACAGATAAATCTCATAAAAGCTAATCCAAATGAAGAGCTGGGCGAGTTTCTCACCGAGTACGAGCCTGATTTTAGCTACTTTCATCTAATAGACATCGACGCAGATAGCGCGAAGATCCTTATGCTGCCACTTGCTAAAACTTACGAGGTCGATATCACTCTTGCGCAGATACTACCAAATTTGATACTAGTAAGGGCAAAAAGCAATAAATTTGGCCAGATCGAGAGCTTTTTACAAGGGGTAAAAACGCTATTTTCGCAAAAATTTATCCCGCAAAAAGATGTGATCAAATTTGTAGCAAAAAGGCTCATGCAAAAGGGGCTTAAAATTTCATTTGCTGAGTCTTGCACGGCTGGTCTTGCGGCGGCTAAATTTGCAAGATATGGTGGCATCTCAGCTAGCTTTGATGGCTCGTTAGTAACTTATGCAAACCACATAAAGCACGAGTGGCTGGGCGTTGAGGATGAGATTTTAGATACTTACGGAGCCGTGAGCGAGCCTTGCGTAAAAGCGATGATAAAAGGCACGCTAAGCACGACAAATGCGGACTTTGCGCTTGCCATTAGCGGTATAGCTGGACCAGGTGGGGGCACAGCTAACAAGCCAGTTGGCACGGTATATGTCGCAGCTGGCGATAGAAACGGCAACATCGAGGTTGAGAGGCTACTTTTAAAAGGGGAGCGCAACTACGTGAGAGAGCAAAGCGTGCTAAGCGCCTATCTATGTTTGCTTCGGCTAAAAAGCGAGATATTTTTCGCGTAAATTTTGCCTTTACTGAAAATTTATAAAAGGCTTACACTAAATTTAATGAGCTAAAATAAAATCCAGCGGTGATATTTACAATAAAATATCAAGAATAAAAAGCCAAATTTAGGAGGCTAAAGATGTTTAAAAAGATATTGTTACTCGCCATTAGTGCGTTATTTGCATTTGGCGCTGAGGCACAGGTGGGCGAGATAAAAGCAAGTGACTCGCCCTTTGGTTACGCTAGCATTGGAGCAGAGCAAAATTTTGGCGGATACACCGGCAAAGAGAGTAAAGAAGTCGTCGTAAAAGATAGACAAGAGCTTGTAAAATACGCTCAAATGGGTGGTTACGTCATCTATGTGGATGGGCTCATAGACCTTAGCGAAGGCAAGATCCCGCAAAATGGCAATAGCGATGGGCTAGATAAATTTATAAGTGAGATTAGCGGTGGCGAGTTTGACACTTATACTAAATTTATGCAGGCTTACGGCGCTTCATGCCATGCAAATTTAGATGGTTCGCAAGATCCAAAGTTAGCAGCGCTTCGCAAAAATTTAGCCAACGAATGGAAAAAGCTCATCGTAGTGCCGGTAGCTAGCAATACCACGATAATCGGCCTAGGCGAAAACTCAGGCATAAAAGGTGGCTCATTTTTGCTAAAAAATGTCCAAAATATCGCGATCCGCAACATGAATGTCCTAGATGCTTTTGATCCATTTCCAGATGTACAAAAAAATGATGGCTTTAACGCGCAATATGACGGCGTTAGTATAGAGTCAAGCAAAAACATCTGGGTAGATCACTGCCATTTTAAGGACACTGTGGATCTTAGCCATGTAAATTTAGCAGGCGGAGAGCTTACTAAATGGCAAACTTACGACGGAGCTGTGCGAAGGGGATAGTGCGGCTATCACAATCTCGCACAACATCTTTGAAAACCACGACAAAACGATGCTAATAGGCTCAAGAGACTCAGACGGCAGCAGCGAAACAAGGACGATAACGGTCGCTCATAACATTTTTGACAACTGCGCGCAACGCCTACCTATGGCACGCAATGCAAAGGTGCATGTCTATAACAACTTTTACGACTCAAAAGATGGCTTTTATGACCAAAAATACGCCATTGGCGTGCGCTTTGGCTCGCTAGTATACGCTCAAAACAACTACTTTACAAATGGCGTCAAGATAAGCTACAAATGCAACAAAGGCACCATTTTTGAAAGCGGCAACATAGACCTTTCTAAAAAGGGCAGCGTTTGCGAAAAGCTAGACAAACCACCATTTGAGCCTCCATATAAATTTAAGCTCACTTTGGCTTCAAACGTCCAAAACGAGGTAAATAAAAACGCAGGCACAGGCAAGCTAGCCGTTATAAAGTAAAACCAAAGCCCCGAGCTAGCCAAAACGCTTGGGGCATTAAAACAAAGCTAAATTTTTATATTTTTACAAGATAAAACGCTAGCACATAGCCCATATATCAGCACGCAAAGGCTAACACTTAGCCCAAAGACGCTAAGAGCGGCGGTCTGACTAAACGAGAGTGTGAAAAACGAGATAAAACTCGTGATAAATGCGCAAAATATCCCATAAATTCGCTCTTTTTCGCTAAGGCTCTCATTTAGCGCAAATATCATATAATCAATCCCCACAGCGCTTGCAAGGATGAGCCCAAAGACGCCAAAGATGCTTAAATTTATGCCAAAAATGGCAAAGATAAAAAGCGTTAGTAGCACGCCAAAGATGATGACGCCCATGACAAGTGCCGAGATAAGTGCACTAAAATAAACCCACAGCAGTAAAAACGCGATCACAAGCGCTGCTATTTTTAGTTTTAGAGCTAGCTCTTTTGTCTGCGTTAGGCTCTCATTTAGTGAGTCAGCAAAATTTAGACTAAAAGCGTTGTGGCGCTTTAGTACCTCATCACTTTGTGCCACTTTTACAAAGCCACTCACGTAAGCCACACTTGCATTTTCATCAAGGACAAATTTTTTAAAATCCTTCATAGATTTGAGAGCTAAAATTTCACCAACACCAAGCTCTTTTTGGCTTAAAACTTTTAAAATTTCACTTCGCACTTCATCTTTGCTAAAGCCAAATTTCTCATAAATCACATAAATTTGCTCATCATCAAGCGCCTTTTTAAAGGCCTCTTTTAGCTGTCCCTGCTCACTTTTACTTAAAAATATATCGCTTAGTGAGCTCTCATCTTTTATCAAATTTCTCTTTTTTAGCTCATCTAAAAGGCTCTTTTCGCCTCCTAAAATGTCGCCGCTAGATCTTGTCACTACCATCGTATTTTGGTTGTTGCCAGTTAGGCTTAAGATATAAGAAGAGTCCGCTAGCAGGCTTTTTGGCATATTTGAGTAGTCTTTTACGTTTTCGCTTTTTGATAAATTTTTAAGGTCAAAACCAAGAAAGATCGCCAGTAAAATAAGCGAAATAGCTAGAAATTTAACCCCCAAATGCCTAGCAACTAGGGCAGAAAGCTCGCAAAATTTAGTTAAGAACGCGTCAAAAACCTTTGATCTATAAAATTTCACTCCCTCAAAAACTAAAGGCATGAAAAAGTAGCTAGCTAAAAAGGCAGCTATAAGCGCAAATGCCGAAAAGAGCGCCACCTCTTTAAGCAGCCTAAGATCAGAAAAAGTAAAAGCTAGATAGCCACTAAGCGTGATAAGAAGGCCTAGCAAGAAAATTTTTAGCATATTTTTTATGCTGCTAGCCCTGATCGCTTCGCCCTCGTTTTTGCTAAGCCAGTGCAAGACATAGTCAAACATGAGGCCAATTAGGCTCGTGCTTATTAAAATAGTAAGGATATTTAGTTCATTTAGACAGAGCAAAGTGCCTGCAAATGCCACGCTAAAGCCAAATGCAGCGATAAATATCACATAAAAAATTCGCAAATTTCTAAAGGCAAGCATCAAAAATATAGCGGTCAAACTAAGCGAGACCACGCTCATATAAAGGCTCTCGCTCTCGTTTTTTTGCTTTGAAAATGCCTGATAAAGCGCACTTGAATGCACAAAAAGCTCGTTTTGCCCAACTTTTAGCGCATTTAGCTCGTTATAAAAATTTATTAGCCCCTCGCTCGAAACCCCTTTTTTTAGCTCGCCTTTTAGCAAGAAAAAGCTCTTTGCACCGTCTTTTACCTCAAGCATGAGATCTGCTAAATTTAAGCTTACGTTGCCGTTTTTTGCGCTAAAGCCGCTACTTAGCGAGAAAAAATCATCATTTATATTTAAAAGTCTAAAGCTAAAGCTGTTAAAAATTTCTTCTGCGCGCTTTTTGAAAAATGCGTTTTTATCGTTTTTTAAAAGCTCTAAATCAGCCCTACTTAAAAGTGCGATCTTTGAGCGGTTGATATCACTTTTTATATCATTTAAATTTACGTCGATGTTCGCCTCAAAGCTCTTAAAAAGCGAGCTTTTAAGCGCCAAGCTTTGCACGTTTTTGGCTAGCTCTTTGGAATTTACAAGTACCAAAAAATTTGACGCCATCTCATCTTGCACCTCTTTTAGCACCTTTGCCTCTTTGGCGTCTTTGAAATTTATCAGTGAAAATATATCAGTTTGGACGTTTTTTAGGCTCGCAAGCGAATACCCAAGCGAGGCTAAAAAAACAAAGATAAAAGCCAAGATCGTGGCTAGTTTTTTCATTTTATACTAAACTCATTTAGCGTTTTATCGCCGCTTACCTCGTCAAGCTCGATCTTTTTTACCGCCTTGTCGCCACTTATCTTTATGGATTTAAAAATTTGTTTAAAGAGTAAATTTTTAGGGCTTAGCTCTATGCTCCACTCTTTTAGGCTGCCGCTTGTCTTTATGTCAAATTCTTTTTTAAGCTCGTTTTCATCAAGGCTGATGATAGCAAGAAAGAGCTTTTCATCAAAATTTGCGCTCGTCTTTTCAAGCTTGCCATTTTCGTTTTTAAAAATACCATCTTTATTTATAAAAACCTTTGAAGTAACAGGCTCAAGCGTATCCCAGTAAAGACCGCCCTTTTCTAGCCTAAACTCACCAGAGCTTTTTATACTTTTGTTAAAGCCAGCCAGACTCTTTGTCTGTGTGAAATTTCCGCTTACTCCATCTGTTTTTACTATATTTTTAAGCTCACCCAGCTCATAGCCAAAGCAAGATATAAAAATGGCTAAAAAAAGAGCTATTTTTCTCATCTTTTCTCCTTTTCATTGTAGGCTTTAAGCGCCTTTTTTAGGGCTTCTGGCATCTCAAAGCAAGTTTGCAAACTCTTCATCTCTATGACAGCTTGGGCGGTATTTGCCTCACTTAGTTTTTCGCCCTTTTCATTTTCTATAAGGTAGTGAAATTTCAAAAATGTTTCGCACTCGCTAAGCGTCGTCGTGATCTTTATGACGTCGTTAAAAAAGGCTGGGCGCACGTACTTTACGTCAAGCTTTACGATAGGAAAGGCGTAACCATCTTTTTTCATAGCGATGTAGTTGTATCCTAGCTTGTCAAGTAGCTCGCAACGCGCCATTTCTAGGTACTTGACGTAGTTTCCATGCCACATCACCTCCATGCTATCAACGTCAAAAAACGCCACTTTAAACGTACTAACGTGTGAAATTTCCACTCTCATCTCCAAAAATCAAAAAAGTTAAACCACTGCGATGGGTTCTTGCACGCTTTTTCTTCAAGCTGCCTTACATAGCTTTGCACGTATGGTAGGACGCTTGCCTTGCGGTCTCTGCTAAGCTTTATCTCATCAGCGATATCGCTTAGCTCGATATCAAATTTATCGCCTTTTTTTATGCACCAAAGTGCGCTCACTTTTACACCCAAAATGCCAGCTAGCAAGTATGGGCCGTAGTTAAATTTAGCCTCCTTACCAAGAAAGCTAAGCATTATAAATTTATCTCCATTAAGTGGTGTCCTATCGCCCATTATGCCGATATTTACGCCATCTTCAACCGCCTCTTTTAGCTGCATCATCGCAGTCGCATCAAGCTTTTCAACGCTTATTAGTTTGATCTGGCCCTTGCTGATCTGCTCTAAAATTTTATAAAAATTCTCGCTACCCTTACTATAAACCAAGATGATCATGCGAAAATTTGGTGATCTAAGCGAGAGCGCCTTGCAAATTTCTACATTACCAAGATGGCTTGTAAGCACGATCCTGCCACGCTTTGAAGCTTCAAACTCATCTTTGATGCTGTTAAATTTACTAAGCTCTAGTTCGCTTTCAAGCACGCCATTTTGCCAGATGCGAAATTTATCACATATTGCTATGCCAAAGTCATAAAAGTTACTAAAAACGCCAGTTGCCGGCTTTTTACCGCTAAATTTCTCTACGTTTAAAAGAAATTCTCTTATATTTTCTCTCTCAACTTTTGAAAAGAGATAGTAAAAACAAACGACGATGATAACGATAGGTTTTATGAGAAATATAGGCAAATTTCTAGTTAAAAATAGACTAACTCTAAGAAAAAATTCGTTCGATCTCTCGCCCTTTTGCCACCATGCGTATTTTTGCCCTTTAAAGGCTTTACCAAGCAAAAATGGCACTAAAGTAAAAAAATATCTTGCGTGCATGAGGCTTATTAGTGCGTTATCTTTTAGCATTTTAAAGTGCGAAACGCCGCCAGCTTCGTAGCGTACTTTTAGCGCTATCCACTTGATCTCTACGCCAGATCTTATGGCATTTACCAAGATCTCCATGTCAAATTCCATCCTATTTGAGCTACTTTGGAGGGTTGCACTCTCAAGCTCTTTTAGAGGATAAATTCTAAAGCCACACATCGCGTCTTTGATGTCAAAATTTAAAGTGTTGATCTTGACCCAAAAATTTGTGATCTTTCTTCCATAAAACCTCGACTTTGGCGCGTCTTCACCGTAAATTGGATCAGCCATTATTAGATCATTTGGATATCTTTTGCTAAGCTCTAAAAACTCCGCTACCTCACTTATGTCGTGCTGAAAGTCAGCGTCGATCTGAAACGCGTGCGTGTAGCCGTTTTGCAAGGCGTGCCTAAAGCCGTCTTTTAGCGCAGCCCCCTTGCCACCATTTTGCGCTCTTGTTAAAATTTCTACTCCAAATTCGCTCAAATTTCGCAAAGCTTTTTTTGAAGCCTCGTTTGAGCCATCATCGACTATCAAAATGTGTAGATCATATCTTGCAAGCGCCTCACAAAGGGCTCTAATCTTTTCTGGATGGTTGTAAAATGGTATGAGAAAGAGCGTCTTCATAAGCCCAGCTTTATCCTGCCACAAGCACTTCTAGCGCCATTACAAAATATCTCAAAGTAAATCTTCTCATCTCTTTGCGAAATTTCTATACAAAGCTCGTCATTTGGCCTTACAAATTTTAAAAATTTCAAATTCTCCACCACGCATTGATCGCCTATTTCTGCGCCAATCTCTCTTGCAAATTTAAATACAAAATCAAGCTGCACAAAGCCAGGCAAAAGCGGTAAATTTGGAAAATGCTCCATAAAAATGCCAAGTGCTGGGCTAAGCTTTGTCTTAAATTTATAAACGCCCTCTTCGCTACTTTTCTCCCAAGAAAGCTCCTCGTTTTTTTCTAAAAGAGCTTTAAAATTTGCCTTTAAAAACTTGCCCTGAGCGTTTTTGCAAAGCGAGCTAACGATCTTAAAATATCTAACACTATTTTTAAACTCAGGCCTTAAAAGCTCATTTAGCCTTGCTACAACGCCTTTTTTGCCGCTATCTCTAAAGAGCTTCACGCCATCTTCGCTAAGCTCCAAAAGCGCAGCTAGACGCTTAAATTTAGGATGCGTGTCGCAGTAGCAGTCTTTTAAAAGACCGCTTTCAAACATCTTATTTTCGATACTTATCAGATTGACCCTTTTGTCATTTAGCTTAACGATCCTATCGATCCTGCCTTTTAGCGTGAGCCTGCTACCATCTATCTGCGCCCAGTCGCTAGTTTGGAAAAACTCGCACCAAGGCGAGCTCACATTTAGCGCCTCGTCCTCGCTAAGACCAGCCTTTACCTTGCTAAAAAGCAAAAGCTCATCGCCTAAATTTCTAGCAACTATGCCAGTTTCGGTGCTACCATAAATTTCAATTATCCTAGCGCTACTTAAGCTTTCTATCTTTGCTCTTAGCTCGCTCTTTAGCGCTGAGCCTGCACAGATGATGTTTTTTAGCCCTGAAATTTCAGCTGCTCTTGGGCTAGAAACTAGCGTTTGAAGCAAGACTGGGCTTGTTACGAAGGTTAAATTTGTAAGATCAAGCTCAAAGATCGCCTCTGGGTAGTTTAGCTCCTTGCTAACGGCCTTTGCGCCAGAGATAAGCGGCAAAAAGATCTTAAATGTAAGGCCAAACATGTGCTGGTGCGAGACGCTAGCAAAAAATTTATCCCCCTTATTAAATCCAAGCTCATCTTTTAAAAATAGCCCCTCATCTATCATCGCTCCAAGGCTTTTTTGGATATTTTTGCTAGCTCCGCTCGAGCCTGAGGTCTGGAGAAAAAATGTAGAATTTTGATCAAATTTTAGCTCCATACTCTTACTAAAGTCTAAAAAATCACCAAAATTTTCATCATTAATGACAAATTTATCCCCGCTATATATCGGCTTTGCAAGCAAGATAGGTTTTACGCCGATAGCAAGTGCTCCAAAAAAAGCGGCGCAAAACTCAAAGCTCTGGCTTAGATAAATTTCTATCTCGCTTAAATTTTTCTCTTTTAAATTTGCCCCAAAAGTAGCTACGTACTCGTAAAGATCCTTGCTAATGTCCACAAATTTAAATGCCTTTAGGCTCTTTTTAAAATCCATTTTCCCTCTTTAAAATAAAAATTTTACGATATAAAATTTCGCCAAAAAACAAAACTCCCATCAAGATATAAGATACAAATGAGCAGTAAATGCTCCAGTAAATTTTATCTTCAAACTGCGCCAAAATAAAGGCAAAAGCTGCATTAAAAACAAAAAAACAGCACCAAATTTTAGTTAGCCCTCTTGTGTAGCTAACGACTTTTTCGTCTATCTTTTTCTCTTTTAGCCTAGCAAGTCTTGTTATGACCGCCTCGCCCTTTAAACTATAAAAAAATACCGCCAAAAAGCCAAGACTTACGATACTTGGGTATAAAAGCGCTAAATTTACACTTCTAAAAATAGCACAAACTGCAAAAAATAGCCCAGCTGCTAAGCAAACCTGCCTTGTTTTACCGCTTTCAAAATAAGCCCTAGCCAGCCAAAGAGCGCATAACACGCAAAAGATAAGAGTTGCACCCTTTTGCCAAAAAAATAGCACCAAAGGATAGGCGATACTTGCTAAAACTAGCGCTACTTTTACTATCTTATGCTTCAAATTTCTTTGCTACGGCTTTTACGATATCATCAAGCGTTTTTACGTTTTTAAAGTCTTCTGGCATCAGTCTATAACCAGTTTGGCGCTTGATGTAATCAATCATATCAATAGCATCTATGCTATCTATCTGTAAGTCCTCATATATCCTAGTTTCAGGCTTTATCTTGCTCTCGTCTATCTCAAAAAGCTCGATCAAAGCCTTCTTTAAAATTTCAAAAATTTCTACTTCGCTCATTGTTATTTCCTATTTTCGTAAATGTATTTTGCAAGAGAAGATACGCTAAAGAATATCTCTTTTAAATTTGCTGTCTTTGAGTCAAGCACGAGGCCATATTTTTTCTGCACAGCAAGCCCAAGCTCTAGTGCATCGACGCTGTCAAGCCCGAGCCCTTCGCTAAAAAGCGGTGCGTTCTCGTCGATATCGCTTGGCTTCATATCCTCTAAATTTAAGCTTGTAATGATCAGCTCTTTTATCTCATTAACTAGTTCTTTCACTAAATTCCTCCTTATAAATTTTACTTATCTCATCATGCAAGGCTCTCGCCCTTACGGGGCTTGGCCTATCTTTTAAAAACTCACTAACTTCAAATTTCTTTAGCTCTTTAAAGACATACTTTATCTTTTCATCTGGCGTTTTGTACCATGGCTCATTTTTTCTAAGGCTTCTTGGAGCCATATTTATACCAACGCAAACCACGTTAGACGCGCCTTTTATGCCCATGTATGCGGCTGCTTTATGAAAGATGATCTCCTCTTTCGTGCGTGTGCCCTCTGGGAAAATGAGCAAATTTTCGCCGCTTTTTAAAACATCTACGCTTTTTTGTAAAAATTCCTCGTTATTTGTGTTTGGTATGTAGTTGCACGCCCTAATAGCCGCAAATAAAAATATATTTTTGCCAAGCTCGCCCTTTACGATGCAGTTTATCCTTTTAAATTTTGAGACCAAAAAGACCACATCAAGTAGCGAAGGGTGGTTTGCGATGACTAAATTTGAGCCACCATTTAGCTTGCTAAGCTCAAATTTATAGTCCAGATACCCACAAATTTTAGTAACTTTTATAAAAAATCCCCAAGAAACTCTAACAAGATCACGGCATAAATTTTGCATAAATTTAAATTTATTTAGCCCCAAAAGCACGACTGGCACTAGCAAAAGGTCGCCACTTATGCAAATTAGCGCAAAAAAGAAAAATAAAAATCCAGCTCTTAAAATTTTAAGGCTCATAGC
Source organism: Campylobacter concisus (assembly GCF_003048375.1). Taxonomy (NCBI): domain Bacteria; kingdom Pseudomonadati; phylum Campylobacterota; class Epsilonproteobacteria; order Campylobacterales; family Campylobacteraceae; genus Campylobacter; species Campylobacter concisus. Next base: position 1,622,934 of record NZ_CP021642.1, read on the forward strand.
TAAAATTCCAAGATGAAAAATGACTGCTACTTTGCCACGTTTTTGCCAAATTTGGGTCAAAATTTATGATGAAGCTTTGCAGTAAATTTTCTGAAATTTCTTCTTCTTTTTCCACTCTTTTTAGAGTTAAAACTCTCTTATCTTTTGCCTTTGAGACGACAAGCGCTAGCATAAATGATGGCTTTTTCTCATCAAAATAGCTCTGCGATATCGACTCATGATAGGCAAGGATGAGCACCTTTTCATATCCGTCATTTAGCCTTAAAAACGCAGCTTGCAGCGCGTCTTCTACTGGGCTAAAAGAAGAAATGGCTAGAATTTCATTGTGATTTTTAGCTTCGATGCTAAGAAGCGATGAGATAGCGTTATGCACAGAGAGTGAAAACGACGTTGGCGATACTGGCTCAGCCTTTGCAAGCGCAGTTTCTAGCTCAAAACAGCGATTTATCTCGCCCTCATAGGAGCTAAAAATTACTGGCATGTCGATGCTCTCAAAACTACTAAGCAGGCTAAAAGCGCACTTTGCAGCACTACTTAGCCTCCTTCTTTGCATCGGCGGGATCTTTGCTAGATCAAATTCTTTTTTGTATCTAGCCAGATCCTCGCTGATCTCACCATAAGCTATAGCGTCATAAAAATCAACTTGAAATTTCATTATTTCGCGATGTCGCCTCTTAGTGTGACGCCAGACATCAAAGAACCGCTGCCGCACTGAAACTGAGTTTTAGAGTTAAATGGCTGTTTTTTGTAATATCCAGTCAAATTTACAACCTTCGTGCCGCCCTCTTTCACCGCTCTTTCTTGAAATGACTTTAGAGCGGAGAGAAGTGCGATCTGGCAAGCCTCTTCGTCGCTTTTGTTAAAGCCATTTGTCTTTTTGTTTGACGTTAGATCTCTTACGATCACCTTGCCAGTGTAACCTGTACCAAAACTAATGCTAACGTTTGGTAGCAAAAATTCTTTAGCCTTTGGGCCATTTAAGAAGTCAAGTGAGTGGTACTTCACGTCATCTCTAGCGCTAAGGCTTGAGGCAAATGCCAAAACGGCAACTAATGAAACTAATCTTTTCATTTTTTATCCTTTTTAAAATTTGTTATCTACTCTTTTAAATATCAAAGATGTATTTACACCGCCAAATGCAAAGTTGTTACTCATCACAAAGTCCGTCTTTATCGGCGTTGGCTCCTTTAAGTAGTTTAGCTTTGCACACTCAGGGTCAGTTACGTTTAAATTTATAGTTGGGAAAAATAGCTCTTCTCTCATCATCATTATGCTAGCGATCGCCTCTAGCCCGCCACAAGCGCCAAGAGTGTGACCTAGATAGCTTTTAAGCGAGCTAATGGCGATGTCCTCCCCAAAAAGCTCGTTTGTAGCGATACTTTCAGCTATATCACCATGTTTTGTCGCGGTCGCATGGGCATTTACGTAGCCTATACTCTTTGGCTCTAGTTTTGCCGCGCGGAGTGCTAGGCTCATCGCCGCTTTCATCGTAGCACTTTGTGGTCTAGTGATATGCGTGCCGTCACACGTAGAGCCAAAGCCAACGACCTCAGCATAAATTTTAGCTCCTCTTTTTAAGGCGCTCTCTTCGCTTTCAAGCACTAAAAATCCAGCCCCCTCGCCAAGCACCAAGCCATCTCTATCTTTTTCAAACGGCGTTGGTGTCAAATTTGGCGCGTGGTTTTTGACACTAGTCGCGTAGAGCTTGTCAAAGACGTACGCCTCGCTCACGCAAAGCTCCTCAGCCCCGCCAGCTAGCATCATATCTATGCTGCCATTTTTTATGCTCTCGTACGCATAGCCAATGGCGTGTGAGCCGCTCGTACATGCCGAAGATGTAGGGATGATGCGCCCTTTTAACGAGTAAAATAGCGCGATATTTGCTGCTGTGGTGTGAGGCATCATTTTTATGTAGGTATTTGCGTTAAAACCGCTATCCATGTCCAAAACTAGCTTTGCCATGTCAAGGATAGAGTCCGTGCTACCAGTGCTTGAGCCACTCGCCACACCCATCCTGCCATCTTGCACACTTGGGTCTAAATTTGCAGCCTGCAAGCCTTCGCCATTTAGCAAACCAGCATCTTTTAAAGCAAGTCCAGCTGCGTGCACGCTATAAGTTGAGACCTTGCCAAGGCTTCTTAGCTGTTTTCTGTCCCACTCCTGTGGGTGTTTGTAGTCTATGATAGGTGCTGCTAGGCGTGTGTTTAGCTCCTTATAGTCCTCCCACTCGCTCATATATCTCACGGCGTTTTTGCCTGCAAGAAATTTAGCCCTCATCTCATCCCAGCTGTTGCCAAAAGCACTGACTGCGCCGATACCTGTGACAAATACACGCATTAGCAAAGTCCTCCATTTACGCCGACGACCTGTCTTGTGATGTAGCTAGCTTCGCCACTTAGTAGAAATTTAACAAGTCCTGCCACCTCATCTGCCTCGCCAGCTCTTTTTGCAGGTATGGCCTTTAGCACCTCATCTAAAAAGTCGCTATTTAAAATTTCTTCGCTCATATCTGTCTTTATAAGCCCTGGTGCCACGCAGTTTACTGTTATGCCCCTGCTGGCAAGCTCGACTGCAAGGGCTTTGCTAGCACCTATGATGCCAGCTTTGCTAGCTGAGTAATTCACCTGACCTCTGTTGCCAATGACCCCTGAAACAGAGCTTAGTGTCACTATCCTAGCTGGCTTTCTAGCCCTTATCATGGGCATTAGTGCTGGTCTTAGGACGTTGTAAAAGCCATTTAAATTTACATCTATCACATCAAACCACTCTTCGTCACTTAGCCCCACAAAGGTATTATCCCTTGTTATGCCAGCGTTTAAAATAACGCCGTAATAGACGCCATTTGCCTCCATGTCGGCCTCTATGGCCTCTTTTGCCGCAGCAGTGTCAGCCACGTCAAATGTCATAAATTTAGCCCCAAGCTCACTAGCCATCTTTAAAAGCTCATCGCTCTTACTTCTTGCGTGAAGCACCACTTCGTATTCGCCAGCAAGACACCTAGCAATGCTAGCTCCTATGCCTCTACTTGATCCAGTTATCAATACTCTCTTACTCACTAAGTGCCTTTTTTACAAATTCTTCATCAGGGCTCATCACGTTTAAAACCGCCCTTGCGCCAAGCTCACCATTTACAAAAAGCTCGCTGTCATAAACGCCAAATCCACTCTCATCTTGGATCGAGCACTTTGAGATGATCACTATCTCATCGCCCACTTTAAAATATGGCCTAAAAATTTCAAATTTTCTACTACCAAGTAAAAAGCCAAATATCGCCTTCTCGCCGCGCAGCTCACGCATTTTTGAGTCGTAAATCCCAAGGCTTTGAGCCATCATCTCTATCGCCTTTTGCGTCATAAATTTACCATCTTCTAAAAAGGGATTTTGCTCATTTATCACGCTTCTTACTTTTATGCTCTCGCAAGGGATAAATTCCAAAATTTCATCGATCAAGGTTATGGCGCTGCTGTGCGGCAAATAATCACTTATCATCATCTCACTCTTTTAAATATTATCGCGGCGTTATCTCCGCCAAAGGCAAAAGATAGCGACATCGCTGTTTTTACGTCAAATTTCGTGCCACTTTTTACTAAATTTATAGCCTCCAAGCTCTCATCATACTCGCCGTCATAAACGTGTGGCGGCAAGGTGCTATTTTCCTCCATGCAAAGCATGGCGCAAATGGCACTCTCAATAGCTCCAGCAGCCCCAAGCGTGTGACCGATCTGTGGCTTTAGCGTGCTTACAAAGGTGGCACCAAGCGTTAAATTTACAGCTTTTGCCTCCATTTTGTCATTTGCCTGCGTGCCGGTGCCATGCAAATTTACATAGTCCACGCCGCTCATGCTGGCTCTTTTTAGCGCGCCCTCTATGCAATCTACCGCCATTTTAGCGCTAAAATCAGGCTGCGTCATGTGAAAAGCGTCGCAGTTTGAGGCAGAGCTAGCGACTACGACGTTTGAAATTTCATCACGGCTTAGCAAAAATAGCCCAGCTCCCTCGCCGATATTTATCCCCTCTCTATTTTTAGAAAAGGCCTGACTTGGGGCACTACTTAGGATGCTAAGCGAGTTAAAACCATTTATCGTAAGCGTATTTAGGCTATCGACGCCACCACAAATGACCGCGTCACAAAGCTCGCTCTCAATGAGCCTTTTTGCCTCAATAACCGCCTTAACACCCGAGGTGCACGCAGTCGATACGCAGTAGCTTGGACCGCTAAGCTCGTAAAAGTCGCTTACAAACTCAGCCACGTTTGCAAGGCAGTTTCTATTTATGCCAAACCTGCTTTTATCAAAAAATCCAGTCGCGATATAGCCTTTAAATGGCTCGAAATTCTCCTCAATGCCGCTTGTTGTAGTGCCAAGAACTACTCCCACTCGGCTTTTGCCATATTTTTTGATCGCCCTTTTTATCTCATCACCAATCTCTAGCATCGTGTTTAAAAGCAAGGCGTTGGTGCGAGTTTTGAAGTGCTCTTTGGTTTTGCTTGAAAAGCTAGGCAAAGTGCCATTAAATTTACCCACCAAAAACTCATTTTGTGGGTGAAATTCAGAGCTTTTGCTTAAAAATCTCTTGCCACTTAAAAGTGAGTTTAAATTCTCATCACTACTGCTACCTGCGGCGCTGATAATGGCTGGCTTGCTAACGTAGATCAACGCTTTTTACCTCATAAATTTGATCATCTATCATAAATTTTTGCTCATTTTTTTCATCTTTTATCATCTCAAGCACCTTGATAAAAAGCTCGTTATAGGCACTATTTGGTGGCAAGAAGCCCAAATTTGCAAACGTGCCGTCCCTTAAAACTCGCCTAGCTTCTGGTGCGCCAAGTGCGTTTACAAGGCTAAATTTATACTCATTCTCACTATTTTGCACATAGAGCATTAGCGGACCTTTTGATGAACTAACCTCAAATGCCTTTAAGCTAAAATCCGCCAGCTTTGGTGCATCAAATTTCTTCGCACAGCCAAGAGCTAGAAGCGTTACTGCAAGGATCGTAGCTATCTTTTTTACAAGCACTTTTTGCCTTTTTAGTGTTCTAAAATCATAAAAATTTAACAATTATATCTTTGCAATGCTTAAATGCAAGGCAAATGATAAATAGATTATTAATAATCAAGTATCTTCTCTCCATCTCGTCAAATTTAGCGCTAGCAAGATCATTAAAGGCTAAATTTTTGGCTTTTATCACAGCCTCTTTTGCGGTATAAATTTCATAAAATTTTTGCATTTTATCTTTGGCACTCGCGTAAATTTCGCTCTCTTTTTTGCTAAAGCAAAATTTGATCACTCCGTCAAAATTTCGCTCTTTTAGCTCCTCCACATCAATGCCAACTTTTTCTTTTGAGATAGCCAAAACGGCGATATTTTCTTTGTGAGATAGGCAAATTTTGCCCCGTTTTTTTGCTCTAAATTTTAAATATCTAGAGAGTTTAAATGAGTTTGAATTTGCTAAATTTGGATATTTTTTTAGCTTCATGCGATCTTTTCTATCTAGCATCTTTTGGCTAAATTTCTCAGCCTCAAAGCCAACAAAAAGATAAATTTCACCCCTTTTTATAGGCATTTTCAACTCTTTTTTTATACTCTTTTACACTTTCAAGTGCCTCTATAAACTCGCCACTAACCGCCCTTAAAGCGTCATTTTGAAGCTCGGTCTTATCTTTAAACGATCTAATCCTTGGCGTAAAAGCGACCTCATCCTCTCTAAAATCAGCCTCTTTTAGATCAAAATTTAAATTACTTATTTTGCTATTTAAGATATGCAAGGCACATTTTCTTGGTCCAAAGATGAAATTTCGCTCTTTTAATGGCTTTAAACTCCTTACCAAAATGCCGCCATAAAGCGCTGGCTCGCTCTTAAAAGAGATGTCAAAACCAAAGTTGTGAAAGTAAATTTCGCCCGCCTCGCACGATCTTTTGTAGGTGTTAGCATCAAAGCAGGTGTAAATTTCAAGCTCGCCAAATTTATACTCCACGCCGCTTACAACGAGGATCTTGCTTCGCATCAGCTCACGCAAAAAGCCCTGAAATTTGGCGTCAAGATGCGCCTTAAAGTCCGCTATTTTAAGAAGCTCATATCTTTGGCTCTTATCTAAGCTTTTAAAACCATCTCGCCTAAGTACTTTAAATTTTTCTTTATCAAAACAACTTTGCTCAAAAAACTCACTAAGCATTGCCACTAGATCAAATTTAGCAAAATGGCTTTTAAGTAGCTCACCTGATAGCATTTTTGCTCCTAATTTTTTGGCATATTTTAAGAAATTTAGCTTTTATATGCAAATGCCGAGTATAAAATGCACAAAATAATCCTTTGTTCTACAAAGAAAAATGTCAAATTTTAAAATTTCATGAACGAGTAATTTCGGCTCTAAAATTTGAGCTAAGCTGTAAGCGAAGCCAAATTTTAGTAGTCAATTCTTAGGGGTGAATGGAATTTTAAAATTTGCAAAATAGTTTTTTAGAAATTTAAAGTTTTTTCTTCTTTGTTAAGGGGGAAGAGGCTTGAATTACGAAGTCGCTCCCTTCCCCCTTAACAATCCCCTAACCCCTACAACGTTAGAGGGGCATGCAATGGTGCTTCGCACTGCATGCAGTCTAAAACTCTAGCAAATTTTAAAATTTGCAAAATAATAAATTTACTTCTAAGGCAGACAAATTTCACCAGCTGCCGCTAGCTCCGCCTCCGCCAAAGCCACCGCCGCCGCCACTAAAGCCGCCTCCTCTGCCACTTGAGCGACCGCCACCATTTGAGCCAGAATTATCGCGTCTAAAGCCCATTGGTAAAGAGCCGCCTTGGCTATTTCTCTTAAAAACGTCTTTTAAAATAAAGAAAAATACCGCAAATATAAAGGCAAAGGCGCCAAAGATGATAAGGTAGTTTTGCACGCCAAATCCCTGCTCAAGTGCGGTTGATACAAGTCCAGCAAAGCACGTGCTAAAGCCAGTTCGCATAAAAAATTTGCCAAAGATCACAGAGGCAAAACAAGAGAGCATGCCAGCAAAAAAGGCAAATACGCCAAAAGGCAAGTCGCTAAGGCTAGTTTTGCTACTAAATTCCTCGCCGCTAGCCACTTTTATGATCGCTAAAACGCCCTCTTTCACGCCTTCGCTCATCTTACCATTTTTAAACTCAGGTATCATCACGCTATTTATAATCTCGCTTGCCACGGCATCAGTTAGCACCCCTTCAAGCCCGTATCCAACCTCGATGCGGACCTTTTTCTCATTTGGAGCGACCACTAAAAGCACGCCGTTGTTATCTTCTTTTTGACCTAGCTTGTAGCCTCTAGCAATCTCAAGAGACAGCTCTTCGATGCTTTTATTTTCAAGCGAATTTAAAGTCACTATGGCGATTTGCGTGGTGCTATTTTGCTCAAAATTTTGTACTAAATTTAGAAGCTCATCTCTTTCGTTTTGTGAAAAGATATGAGCCTCATCGTTGATCTGCTCATTGAAATTTAGAGCAAAACAAAAGCAAAATGCAAAGAGCAAAAGAGCAAGAGCTTTTTTCATCACTTCTCAAACGAAACTTTTGGATTTTTCATATCTTCGCTGCTAACTTCGATGCCTTGCTTTGGCTTCATCTCTGGATGAAAGATGCTAGCTATAAATTTACCTGGAAAGCTTCTAAGAGCTACGTTGTACTCTTTTACGGCCTCGATGTAGTCGCGTCTTGCTACGCTTATGCGGTTTTCTGTGCCTTCAAGCTGGCTTTGGAGCGAGAGGAAATTTTGATTTGCTTTTAGCTCTGGGTAGCTCTCGCTAACTGCCATTAGCCTGCCAAGCGCAGAGCCTAGCTGACCTTGAGCCGCCATAAATTCTTTAACCTTTGCCTCGTCGCTAAGACTGCTTGCGTCAATGCTTATTTGCATGCTCTTGCTTCTTGCGTTTGCCACATCTTCAAAGACCTTTTGCTCGTGAGCTGCGTAGCCTTTTACGGTCTCAACTAAATTTGGCACGAGATCGGCTCTTCTTTTATATTGATTTAGCACCTGAGACCACTTCTCGTTGGTGTTTTCATCAAGCACGACAAATGAATTTGCGTATTTGAAAGCGCCAAAAACAAGTGCGGCGATGACCACAACTATGGCTATTAAATTTTTCATGTCTTCTCCTTTAAAAGGGGTGATATTAGTAAAATAAGGCTTAAAAAATGATGTAAATTTGAAGTTAGGTTAGTGAAGTGAGTGCTTAGAGTGCACTCACTTTTTTGGGGATTATAGGTCTGTTTGGACTTTATCGTCTATTTGAATATGGATAGTGTGCTGGTGTCCATCTACATCTACCTTATCTACGCTTGAGTAGCCCTTAAAGCCGCCAGCATCGTAGTTAGAGTCAGCAGTCCATTTGTGATCTAGATCAACTTTTGTAGTTGAGTTACCATGCTCATCAACAGCGCCTTTTATCTTAAGGATAGTGTTTAGACTATCAGTGATGTCAAAGATAGCTTTTGCATCAAATTTGATCTCAGAGTTGCCTTGAAGTTGGATATTTTCAAAGCTTTCAACTTTAGCATCAAGACCAGCCACATGACTAAAATCAACCGTTTGTCCATCAACTATTAAAGTATCACTCTTGTTATCGCCACCTTTCATAGTTGTGTGTTCATCATATTTAACCGTATAGTCTTCGGTCTCTATATGAAGTGTTTGCGTTGGAAGCTTAGTCTCTAATCCTTGTGAAGTTTTAAATGTTGCATCAACTTTTAGATCATAAGCTGATCTTGCGTTGATATCAAGTGATTGCTCAAATGCACCATTTGTTATATCTTCAGCTGATAGCGTATGTGTTTGTGTCTTAACTTGCGCATGGTTATCTGGATCAGTATACTCGATCTTTACTGTATCGCCAGCTCTTGCATCTTCGTTCAGATAAACTTTAATAGGCGTTGTGTCCTGATCTTTAGAATTTTCATAACCCTGTAATGTATTGTCCCTACTTGTATCCTCCGTAAATTGAATACCTCTTATGGCATCAACCTCAGCATGTGCTGTATCAGTTACTGGGTTTGTAGTATTTCCAAATTCATCAGTTAGAGTTACTTTTGCTACTGTATCTTTGCCAACTGCGATAGCTGCATCAAGCTCAAGAGGATGATCTGCAGAGACTTGGATATAGGTAGTAGTAGAGCCTACTACTTCTTTTAATGTTATATTGCCATTGGCATCTTTACTATCAACTTCATAATGTTTAGTTACTTGAGAGTTATCAGGATTTGTTATCTCAACATCTATCTTATCGCCTTTTATCACATTTCCAGGGATAGAAACTTTTACTTTTGAAGTATTACTACCTGACTCATCTCTTGAGATCACACCATCATCGTTTCTATCAGCAGCTATGCTTACGCTTAGTCCTGCCTCGCTTAGTGGAGCAAGTTGTGCTTTAGCTTCATGAGAAGTTGCAAACATATCGCCAGCAGCGTTTGTTATGGTTGCAGTTGCGCTAGTCTCTTTGCCTGGGAGCATTTTAACATCGCCAATCTCAATAGTATTGTTACGTAAAGGATGAGCGCCAGCCGCATCTACTAGTGATATATCACCATTAGGAGCTTTTGAAACAGTATAAGATAAAGTTCTAGATGCCATAGTACCATCAGCTTGTGGCTCATTGATAGTTACTGATACTTTATCTCCGCTTATAACATTATATGGCACTTGAACGCTTATAGTTGTTACTTTAACGCCATCAACAGATATAGACTCATCTCTATCTATCTTGCCATCTCTACTTGCATCATCTTCTCTAAATTCAACCTTTAAATTTGTAGCATCAAATGTTTCTAGCTTAGCTTCAGCCGTTTTTGTTACTCCATTTATTGTAGCTTCTACTTTAGCTGGATGATCTTTGTCTATATGAACATCAGGTATTTTTAGCTTATTATCTGCCCCAAGCGTGACAGGGGCATTAGTTACTGCGTCTTTTATAGTAACGTTTGTACCATCATTTGAAGCAACTTTATAAGTTTTAGGAGATCCTCCATCTACATTAACAGTTATAGTATCACCTACTTTTACACTTGTTGGTATCTGAAGCGTAGCTGAAGTTGTATTTAGATGTGTATCTGTCATAGCTTCTTTTCTATCTAGCACACCATTTCTATCTTCATCTTCATCGATAAGTAGTCTAAATCTTGTTCCAGAGCCGTTTCCTGTATCAAGGATGATATTGCTCTTTGTCTCTGATACATCGCCAGCAGCACCAGTTACTTTAGCAGTAATGATAGTCTCTTCGCCATTTTGTAAATTTGTTAGAGGATATTTAACTGCATTGCCATTTACTGTTAAAGGGGCGCCTCCATTATCATTTGTAACAGTAATAACACCATTACTATTTTTATGTATTGTATAATTTTCCGGAGAGAAGCTATTATTGCCTGTTTTGCTGTTTATTATAAGCTTGTCGCCATCAACAAAATTTGAAGGTAACTTGATAGTTGCCTCAGGAGTAGTAGTTCCAATTTCTGTACTACTTAAAATCCCGTCTTTATTACTATCTTCACCAAAAGTGATTTTCATATCATCGTGAAGTTTTTCAAGAGTGTTATGATTTTGTGCTTCAGCTTTTTTACCACCGCTTGCATCGGTAGTCTCTGCAGTTACGTTGATAGGCTTACCAGCTTCTATATGAACGCCTTTAATCTCAAACTCATTTTTATCATTTACGGTCACAGAAGTATGAGTAAAAGTATCTTCTAGCGTTATCTTACCATGATCATCCCTACCTGTAATCTTATAGGTTTTAGGTGAAGTGCCATTTATTGTTACAGTTACTATATCATTAGCTATAACATTATTTGGCACTTTTACTGCGATTGTAGTTTCGTCTAGTTTATTATCTCCATCTTTACTTTCACCTCTTGTCAAAGATACATTATGATCACCATCTTCTACAAATCTTACAGCCATATCATTTATGCCAGCTATCATAACACTACTTGAACTTTCGGCATGTTGGATGCTACCATCGCTATCTACTATTTCAGCTGTCACTTCGGTTTTTACACCAGTTGCTGTTTTGATATTAGGTATTTCAAAACTATTGCCATTTTTTATAGTTACATGGTCACTAGGATTATCATCATTTTTTATACCAACTAGCTTGCCAGTAGCATCTTTTTCAACAGTGTAATGTTTAGTATATTCATGAAATTTAGTAGTTCCATCTGGATTTTTTCCATCTGGTTCTTTTATAGTTACAGTTAGTTTATCTCCATTTACTGCATTTTTAGGAAGCTTAATGGTAACTGTCGTGCTATTAAGATCACCGTCGCTGATAGCTTGCTCTCTAGTCATAGTTTTAGCTCCATCAGCTTCACCAAAGATAACTTCAGGTTTTTTTACAAGCTCTAAGCTAGCTGATTTGCTATTTTCTTCAGTAGGTAAATACGGATTTGTTGGATGTGTTGGGTGCGTAACTTCAGCTTTTATCTTTGTATCTTTTCCATTCTCTAGCTCAAAACCATCTACTTTAATAGCCCATTGATTGGTGTCTTCTTTAAAGAAATTCTTATTTGAAGTATTATAACGACCAATAACACTACCTGCACTATCAACTTCATCTACGCTTTCTATAACACCTTTCTCATTCATGTGTATAGTGAAATTTCTATCATAAGTAGTTCCATCAGGTTTAGTTACATGGAGTGTAAGTTTATCGCCATCATCAATTCTATTTGGTAATGTGATTTTTGCGGTTGTGTGATTTACTTTTTGATCACCTAGATCTATCTCTACTCCATTATATGTGTCTTTATAATTATTAACACTCTCTTGCCTTGAAATTTCATGAAGAGTTTTTTGTTCTGGTAAATCCATATCCATCTTTATAGTTTGAGGCGTTACACTATCTGGAGCCGACTCTTCACTCTTTTGGTTGCCACTTTTATCAACAACATGAACGCTAGCTTCAGTCTTCACACCTGGGAATATAGGAAGCTCAATGCCAGTTACTTTGTGGTTTGTAATCATTTCATCAGTAAGTTTGATTGTCAAATCTTTTTTTGGTCCTGTAGGGTTCGAAGGATCAGTATAAGTTATAACGATCTTATCGCCAGCTACTAGATCTTTTGGAAGTGTTATATCTACTGGTGAAGTTCTAAAATTTCCATCTGTTCCTTTATTTTCTGCGTCTGTTAGAAAGCCATTGTTGTCACCATCTTCAGTAAATACTAAAGTCGGTCTTACATCTGGAGTAACCTTGTCAGTTGCTATATCGCTCTTCCAAGTGTTAGAATTTGAACTATCAGTAACATAAGCATCTACTTTTGAAATTTTACCCTCAGCAACTGGCATATCAGAGATGATTTTAGTAAAAGTATTATTTACTATGTCAGTAGCATTGATGGTTATAGGTGGTAAAGGTGTTACTGTACCATCTGGTTTTGTTAGAGTAACGTGAAGAATATCGCCAGGGATAACGTCTGTTGCAGTTATAGTTACTGGCGACTCATTTTGTTTACCATCATTTTTATTTTCTGTATATGTTAAAAATCCATCATCTGGGCTCTTATCTTCTGTAAATTCAACACTTACGCTAGATCTATTTGGAGTTACACTATCCTCACTGCTACCACTAACATGTCCTTGGAAATTTGTAATAGTAGCATCTACTGTTGAAACTTTGCCTGGTTTTATAGGTGCGTCAAGCGGATAGCCACTACTTATGATAGCTGGTGTTATAACTACGTTTGTTACAGTTTTATTGCCATCCGGGTCAGTTATAGTGACATTTAGCACATCGCCAGCTCTTACTGTACCGTCATTTGGCACTGTGATAAGAACTTTAGATGTATTTATATCTGTATCGTTTCCATGCTCAACTCTACTTAAGGTGCCGTCATTGTTAGTATCATTTACAAAAGTTACAAGCGGTGCACCTGGGATTATAGTATCGTCGCCATCATTGCCATCTCTGTAACCACCTACTGGGTTATCATATGAAGCAAAAGCTCTGTTTGTATCAGTTAAATTTCTATAAGTTTCATTGATATTTGAGTAGTGACCGCCCTCAGCAAATCTAGCTTCGCCAAGGCTAACACCATCTCCACCACCAGCAGCAGCGTTACCACCAGCAGCAGTCTCTTCAAGTTTTGTTAGATCACCGCCATTTAAAATAGCATTTTGCAAAGCACTTATATCAGCTAAGCCCTCAGCGCCTATCGTATTTGGATTTAAAGAAAGCGTGTCACTGCCTAGTACAGTTAGCTCTTTGCCGTTATTTGCAACAATAGTTACTTTGTCAGCTGCATCGCTAGTTTTGATACTCTCACCCATATAAACGATGTCGCCAACTTTTAGCTCTCTCTCGTTTCCGTTTTGATCAACTGCGACCGCCTTGCCACTTAGCGATTTTACTACACCCGCTTCTTTAGCCATAAAACTCTCCTTAATAATTTTTTCGGCGATTATATAATAAGAGTGAGGCTGGGGATATTAAGTAAAATTTGGGTAAATTTAAGTTTATTTTTAGTTATTTAATACTCTTTTAACGCACTTTAATATTTTTAAAATTCCCCCTAAAAAAGGCATTTTGTGTAACTTTTGTGTAAAAAATTTTAAAAAAAATTTTTATATGGTACATGTACCTTTCGTTTCATAAAAGCGTTATTCTAAACGCCTTAAGAAAGAGCATCTTTTAAGCTAACACGAAAATATTATGCGATTTTTAGCTACTTTTGCCAAAAAATTTTCTTGCCAAAACCTAGAGTGTTACTCGTAAATTTAACCTTTTCAAGGCTTATAGACCAAATTTTTGGATCCATCGCCTTTGCGTAAAAAAATCTTTTAAAGTAAATTTCTCGCTCAATTGTGCTAGCCTCTCTCATCGCTCCTTGAAACTGCACGCCCTCTATCTTGCCAACGATCTTTGTATCAAGAGCGACTGTGCCAGCAACGAGCTTTGAGTTTTTTAAAAATTTAACATGCGAGCTCTCATCGCAGCTAGCTAGTAAAAGACAAAAATTTACCTCATCAAAGGCGTAAAATGCGCTAAAAGCATAAGGCTGTCCCTCATCATCAATGGTACAAACACTTGCAAGATGCATCTTTTTTAAAAATTTAACTATCCTCTCATCCATCTAAATTCCCCTAAAAATGTCAAGAATGGTTTGAAATTTAAAGATGACTATGGCAATTATCAGCACCCAAAGCGTAAAAATAATGAGCTCTATTAAAGTAAATTTATCTTTTGCAACCTTTTTAAAAATGAGCATTGTTAAAAACGCCCCAAAAAAACCACCAATTAGCGAAAAATAGTGGATCGCATTTACTTTTACAAAGCTTGGCAAAAGCCCTTTAAAAAATAGTGTAAACATCAAAATGGCAAGCAAATTTGCAAGTATCAAGTAGTAGCCAACGACTGGCAAAACTGGGCAAAGCTTAGCAAAAACAAAGCTTAAAACAGTGATAAGCATCAGCAAAAATATCCTAGTCCCAAAACAACACATCGCCCGTCCTTTTTTGACGCATTTTACAAAATTTTGCTTTATGAAATTAAAAATTTGCCGATTTAGCCTCAAAAGGATTTAAAAATGCAAACAAATTTTTACTCTCAAGGAAGCTACAACAACATGAGCTTTTCGATGAAGACTAGCTCAGGCGATGAGATAAGCTTTTCGATGTATGACAACAAAAGTTTGGAGTTTTCTAGCCAAAAAAATGGCAGTTCAAGCCAAAGGAGCTTAACTCTCACGCACGAATACGGCTATGAGTTTGCCTATAAAGGCAACGGTATAGACGAGCAAGATATGAAAGAGATCGAAGAGGCGATGAAGCAAATTCGCCCACAGGTTGATGAGTTTATGAAAAATGTCAAAGAGGGCGACAAGATCGCAGGTAGCAGCCAAAGCATAAGCGAGCTTTCAAACAAGATCAAGCAGATGTTGCCTGACGCAAAAGATATGGATCATAAAAATTTCATAAATGATAATATGCTAAAGATGTTTGACGAACTTTTAGCTAAAAATGATGCTAATAAAAACCTACTAAGTGCGACAAAAAGGCTATTTGACACATTGCTTGATGAGAGCAAAAAAGTATCTTACTACGCATAAATTTAGAGCTTTTTGGCTCTAAATTTTAACCAGCGCCTCTCTTTGATAAAAGAGGTGCGACAAGACTATCACAAAATAAAGCTGAAAAAATAATCCCACAAGCGGCACAAGCGAGATCAGATAAAATAAAAGTGTAAAAGCTATAAATTTAACCCCACCGCCTTCAAGCAACGCTAGCTCAAATTTATCGCTATCAAGCGTGTTTGAGCCGACGTCTATTAGTAAAAGCTTATAGTAGATGTAAAAAAACGGCACGTTGATGATGAAGAAATTTACAAATGGCACAAACAAAAGTGGCAAGCAAACGAGTAAGATCCCAAGAAATTTCACGATCTCAACCATCATCACCTTTAGCACTCTAGCCGTGCTAGCCTCGCTTTTAAGCACGTAGTTGTAGTGCCTTTTGTTTATCTCTTTGGCTACAACTGGCGTTAAAAAGCCAGCTACGATTAGAGCTATCACGATGCTAATGATGATCGTTAAAAATGTGCTTAAGACGTAAAAAAGTATGCTAACTATCCACTTTGTAGCGCTAAAGCTTAAAATTTTAATAGCTATAAAAGATAGCGTCGAGTTTGACTCTAAAAAGGCGAAATTTTCGTTTTTAGCGCCATCGCTTAAAAGGTCAAATATCTCGCCGCCTCCCCAGATCGTAAGCCACGCAAGGCTTGCGATGCTAAGAAAAAGCGGCAATATAGATAGCGTTATAAATTTGGCTGTAAAAAAGTCTTTAAAGCCAAGGCGAAGAAGATTTATCATTTTACCTTTTTGTACTCACGCTCAAGTGCGGCGTAAATTTCATCTATCTTACTAACGCCATTTGATAAAATTTCGCTCATCACTTCGTTATCTTCACGTCCGTTCCAAATTTTCTTATAGCTTCCCTCTTTGTAGCCGTTATTTTGGCGGAAGCGATTTAGCACGTTTTTAGCGATGTAGCACTCATAAAGCGAGTATAAATTTACGCCACATTTTAAAGACATTGAGAAATAAATTTTAAAGATATCAAAGATATCATAGTCAAAGCCGCTGCACTCATGTATGAGCATCTCAACGTCGTTCATGATCTCATAAATGCTCTCATCTTCAACTTTTAATGGCTCTTTGCAATAGTCGCTAAAGCCGCTTGACTGGCAGATATCCTCAGCCAAAGTCTCAACATCGCCAAGCTGTTTTGCCTTGTAAATTTGTAGCGCTAGGCTCATTATAAAGTGCCAGATATCGACAACCTCGATGCGTAAATTTTGTTCATCAGTCTTGGCATCTATGCTCTTCCAGTGCTTCCACGCAAAGCTGTCAATGAGCTCAGCGCACTCCATATATATGCAACGCCTCCAGCTTATGAGTTTATTTTTATTTGTATAGCCATTTTCCCAACCAAGCCCGTTTGTCTCGTCATTTAGGCTTTGTTGCATCTTTAACATCTCTAAAACAATAGTTCTTTCATCCATTTTTAAACCTTTTAAATTTTAAATGATTATAACAAAAAACAATTAATGCTCAAGCGACAAGCTTGACCTAAATCATCTTAATGCAAGCTTACAAGATGTAAAATCACCCAAAATTTCAAAGGAGAAAAGATGAGAGAGAAAGATCTAGTAGTTTGCAACGTTTGCGGACTAAAAAGCAGCGATGATAAAAATGCAGTTTTCATCCACGCTCACAAAAACGGCGAAGAGGTCGATATCTGCACAAGCTGTATCCCAAGTGTGATACATGGCTCAGGCATGGTCGTAAAATCAAACGAAGAGATAAAGGCTGAAATTTAAATATCAGCCACCATGTGAGAATTCTGCCTTAAAGAATTCTCAAACTCCTCCGCACTCATCGGACGAGATAAGAAATATCCTTGCATTTCATTACAATTAAGCTCTTTTAAAAGCTCTTTTATCTCGTGGCTTTCCACGCCTTTTGCTGTCACTTTTAGCTTCATTGATTTTGCTATATTTATGATAGCAGCGACTACTTGCATATCTTTTTTGTTGATCACTGACTGAGCAACAAAGTCATTTGCTATCTTTATGCGATCGATCTTATACTTTCTGATATAGACAAACGACGTATATCCAGATCCAAAGTCATCTATACAAACATCTATGCTATTTTTCTCCAAAAGTGAGAAAATTTTATCAAGCGTCTCTTGGTCGTTTTTCCATATATCTTCGCTAAATTCAAGCTCAAACTGCTTTGGATTTAGGTGGTGCGAGTTTAAAGTTAGCATAAATTCATTTACAAATTTTTCAGATGTGCTTTGAATTTGCGCTACGTTTATGCTTATTTTTGGCACTTTTAGCTTTTTGTTTTGCCATCTTACGGCTTGTTCTACTGTTTTTGAGACAGAAAGCGTGCAGATGTCGTTTAAGATGTCGCTATTTAAGCTAGCTATATCCATAAACTCGCCAGCTTCTTTTTGTCCATACTCTTTTGACTGCCATCTAAGTAGCGCTTCTACGCAGATGATCTTTAAATTTTTAATGTCATAAATCGGCTGAAAATATACCTCAAAGTCCTCTTGTAAATTTGCTTTTTTAAGAGCTATCTCTATGTTTGAGCTTTGTTGTATTTCGCTATCTATCTCATTATTATAAACCATCGGGTTTTTGGCTGGATTTTGCTTAGCGTAGTACATCGCCATATCAGCTTTTTTGATGATATTTCTAGGATCGCTGATGTTATCTCTTGTGACAACGTGGATACCAACGACACTCTTGATCGCAAAGTGATACTTATCTATTTGCAAAGGTTTTTCTATCGTATCTCTTAGCTCCATACCAAGTTTCATGCGTTTAGTGTGGCTATTTTCTTCCATTTTTGAAAGCACGATGAACTCATCAGCGCCGATCCTTGCGGTAACCTCTTGTCTGTTGCACGCTTCACGTATGCGCTTTGCTATCGCTTTTAAAATTTTATCGCCAACCTCATGTCCGTAAGAGGTATTTATATTTTTAAAGCGACTTATATTTATATAATAAACTGCGATCTCTTGCTTCTCGCCCAAAACGCTACACATACCTTTAAGTTCATTTAGCAATGAGTCTCTGTTGCCAAGAGAGGTTAGATAGTCTTTTTCAGATACGCCCTCTAAACTTAAATTTATCATCTCAAGTTCGTTTGTCTTTAGGTGCTTCTCTTTGTTTTTAGCATCATGTAAATTTTGCTCTGCGTTATATATCTCTTCGCTTTGATCAAGCACCTTCATAAAATAGCTAATGACCGCTCCAGCTACAATAACAAAAATTATAAGTAGATCGACATAAGATGAGAGGTTGGCTTTTATAAGTATTAGTGCAGCTGAGATGATAGGTACGAGCTTAGATGTTGTTTTTATGCCAACATCTGCTGCGCTTATACGCTTGTTGTCGCCCCTTAAGTAAAAAGCTCCAAGCATCAAGAGGAAAAATGGCACAAGGTAGATAGAGTGCAGAGTAAAGTCATGCCCTTTGTTTATAAGCTCATTATAAAAAACATATAAATTTAACAGCGTAAAAATCGCACTTGCTATTATCAAAAAAAAGCCGCTATGTCTAATGTAAAGATGGTTGCTATTAAAAATTTCACTAAGAGCGATGAATAAAATAGATAAATTTACAAAAATAGCAATGCTAGCAGCAAGCTCACTAGGGCTTTTAGGATGGATCAATATATCAAAATCGCCCATATCACCAACAATACAATAAGCAAGCGTGAAAACTAGCAAAAGAACGTTAAAGCTATCGGCTAGAACTAGGATCTTTTTATCGCTAGCTATAAATTTGACCACAAAAAATATACCAACAGCGGCCAATAGTAAAAACATAGGGAGCAGATCAAAAAAATCAAGATAAGAAATTTGCTCTTTGCTTCTTAAAAGAAAGTCTTCATTGACGCTTCTAATGGCATCAATAATCGTCCAAAGAAAGACCCCAAAGCATGCAGCAAGCCAGTGCATAGCTTTAAGCTTTGATCTGTTCATAGAGATGTAGATACCAAGAACTACAAGACCAAAGCCAAAAAATATCAACAAATTTTCAAAAATTTTATAGTTTAAGATGCCGGCAAACTGAGAAAATATAAAAAGAGCTATAACGGCATAGAAAATTTGTTTTTGTCTTACGATAAGTGACGAATTTGACGTAAAAAAAATGTTTCTCTCCATTGTTTATTCTGTTTAAAACCTTATTTTTAGTTATAATTTTGCAAATTTTTCTTTAAGGTTTATTATGAAATGTAATATCGTCTTATCTGGAGAAAATTTAATAGACTACCAAGCATTTAATCTATTTTTCTCAAAAAAGGCTAGAAAACAGTATTTTATAAATGTTTTTATGATTTTTACGGAGGCTATTATAGCTGGATTTGTCGCTGATATGCTTTTAAAAACCAAAATTTTTACTATTATCGGCGTCATTTTTGCTATTTTTTGGATCATTTTTTATCCAATTTTTTTAAAAAATAGACGAAAATCGGTGCTAAAAAGCTTAGAAATTTCAGACTTTAAAAAAGAGATGATCTTTGAAATAGATGAGAAAAATTTAGCATTTTACGAAAATGAGCCAAAAGAAAATGAAATCTTTGACATAAAAGATGTAAGTGAAATTTACGAGCTTAAAAATATCTTTATCATCTTTATAAATGAAAAAATCCATCTAGTCTTGCCAAAAAATAAAGAGACCTCAGAACTAGTAAAAGCGCTTATAAAAGAGAGCAAAAAAGAGCTACTACTTTTTGAAAATTTAGATTACAAAAGCGTTATGGGCTAAGCTTGTAAATTTACAAGCTTAGATGTGATCAAGTGTGCTTCTTATAAGCTCTTCAAAGTCTTTAGCGTTCATCGGCTTGCCCCAGAAATAACCTTGTATCTCATCGCAGCCTAGCTCTCTTAAAATTTCAAGCTGAGTTTCATCCTCAACACCCTCAGCGATCGTCTTTAGCTCGATATTTTTAGCTAGAGTTATAACGCTTTTTACAACGTCTCTATCGATCTCGTTTATAGCGATGTTATCGACTAGCTCTTTTGCGATCTTTAACCTATCTAGCGGATACTTTTTGATGTAGTTCATCGATGAAAAGCCAGTGCCAAAGTCATCGATCGAGATGCTCATGCCTTTATCTGAAAATTTCTTTAAGACTGTTTGCATGATCTCTTCGGCATTGACGAGGCTTGCCTCTGTAAGCTCGATATCAACGCACTTTGGATCCATGCCAAATTCTTCAACATAGCCAAAGATGTCCGATGCAAAATTTACATTATCAACCTGTTTTGGCGAGATGTTGATGCCAACTTTTAGGCTGATGCCATACTTTTTGTTCCAGTAGCTCATCTGCCTTATGGCCTCTTTTGCCACCCATATTCCTATTGTATTTATGATAGAGCTTTGCTCTGCTACTGGGATAAATTTAGCCGGACTTACAAAGCCTTTTACTGGAGAGTTCCACCTTATAAGAGCTTCAGCGCCTATTATCTTTTTGCCGTTTAGTAGATACTGCGGCTGGAAATTTAGGCTAAATTCCTCATCAAAATTCATAGAATTTAGCAAAATTTCTATGTAGTTTTTCTCCTGAATGATCTCTTTTATATCATCATAAAAGACATATTTTGTATTGACATCTCTTTTGGCTGCATCAAGTGCGGCTCCAGCTTGCATGATGAGATCATCAGCTAAAATTTCGCTTGTTTGCGTTGAGCTAACGCCAACCTTTGCTCCAAGAGCTATCTTATAGTCGCCAACTGAGATTTGCTCGGCTATGATGTTTAGCAGATAGTATAAAAATTCTCTATAATGCCCCTCATTTTTTTGCTTTAAAACTATCATAAAGTCATCACCGCCAAACCTTGAGATGATAGCACCCTCTGGCAAGATAGCTTTGATATTTTTAGAAAGTTTTAAAAGCACCTCATCGCCTACGTAGTGGCCGTATGAGTCATTTATAGCCTTAAAGTGGTTGATATCGATGCTGTAAATATCTATCTTTTCACCAAGCGCTTTAGTCTTTATCATCTCTGATAATTTGCTTAAAAATGACTGTCTATTTAAAAGTCCAGTGAGTGAGTCAAATTCGCTAAGCTGCCTTAAGCGCTCGTTTTTCTCTTCAAGCTCTCTTAAACTATCTTGGATCTCTTCATCTAGTTTAGCGATGATATGCCTTTCAGATCTAGCTAGATCCCTCATAGCAACTGTGCTTGAGATACTGTAAATTAGCGCTGCATAGGCTAGCAAAACCATAAGTAGAAAAACTATCCATACAGAGTAAATTTTATCGGTATTAGCAGCTCCCAAAAAAAGTAAAGAGATGAAAAGCAAGGTGACAAATTTATATATAAGCGCTCTTGTATAGTCTTTTCTGTAGCTTCTTATCTTGATATTTGCCTCGTTTTCTTTTAGGTGCAAGCAAGCTACAAATATAATAAAAAACGCAACTTTAAAGAAAAACTTGTAATGAACATTTGTGCCACCGTATGCCAAAAAGGCCTTTGATGAGTAGTATGCGTCGCAAATGCAAATGATAAGCAAGGCTGATAGATATAAAAGTAGGCTAACTCTTTTATAGCTAAAAATTGGTTTTTTTGATACAAAATTTAGTGAAAATGCGACAACAAAGACAAAGCAAAAGATAAAAATATCCATTATGATGTATGAAAGGTTAATCACGAATTCTTTATTAAGCACTACTGCTAGACTTCTATCAAAAATTACAAACCAAAAAAAACTAACCGTAATAAGCATCAAAGCAAGCGCATCTACCACAACTTGCTGCCATATCACTCTTTTTAAAATTCTTGCAAAAAAAGCAATAGCAGATACAAGAAACATAAAAAATGGGATCAAATATAAAATTTGCATAAGATCCGTGCGGGAGATGTTTCCTTGCATAAGAAGCGATCTATCATAAAGCAATAATCTATCATAAAGCAATAAAAGGATATCAGCCAGCGCCCAGCTCGCGATAGCTAAAAATATATAAGTCCAGTATGAGTTTAAATCTCTACTACTTTTTAAGAAAAAGAACAAAAACAAGGCGATCACTACATCAGTGCCTACTGATATAGCTGTCAGATAAAACTGATCTCCCAGATAAATAGCAAAAAAATAAGCAATAATCAGGGCAAATATAAATAAAAATGAGCCGTTGTGATAATTTGTTATCCTATCAAGCACGGCCACTCTCCGCTTCCTGGGCTAGCTTTTGCCACCTTTGCCACTCGCCGCTATCATCGACGTCGTTGCCGATAGCCTCGTACCTAGCGTAGAAATGCTCAACAAATTTCTTGCACTCTTCATCTTTTGGCAGATAGCTTGGCTCATCTTTTTGGCAAAATTTCTCCAAAAACATGCTCGCATCAGCTTTTTTGGCGTATGTTTGCGCTAGATCGAAGTAGTTTTGTAAGCAAATTTCTTTAAATTTAGCGTAGGCTTGCTCGCTCATATCAACACTTAGTTTGCCATCAAATTTAAGCACTCCAGCCCTAAAAAGCAGGCTAAGATGTATGAGCCCCTCGCAGTAATAAGCCCTAACTTCATCGACCTTTCGCCACGCTATAAGCCCAACCGCACGGGCTATTAGCTCATGAAAGACGGCCATTTTATACTCCGCCTCTTCGTGCAAAAAGAAATTTACTAGCCCACCAGTCGTCGCCTTGTACTCTTCTATAAATTTAAAGACGCCACTTTTATTCATGCTCATCTCCGTATCAAGTCCGATAAAGAGGATGTGCCCAAACTCATGGCCGATCGTTGAAATTTCATATACTTTTTTCCAAATTTTTGGCTTTAAAAATAAAATTTCCCTACCAAAATCCAAAAATTCCTTGCTAAAAATTTCAGCTCCAAGCTTCATAAAAGGCTTTGCTTTTGCGCCCTCATAGACGTGATTTACAAAGGCAAAAATTTTCTTGCCACATTTTGCGCTCACACTCTCGTCATTTGGCACGACTTGAGCGCTAAAAAGCCCGTTTAGCTCCGCTGCGTAATAGATCATCGGCACGCTTATATAAAGCTGCGTTCTAGCGATATTTTCGCTAACTGCCTTGTTTGTCGCGGCGTTATCAAATTTGATCTCTTCGCAAACGCTTTTGTAAGTTTTTGTCACCTTTTCTTTAAATTTAAGCTCGTCAATGCCCTCGCTATCAACCAGCCTGATGTCCCACTCAAGTGCGACTGCGTGCGTGTAGGCATCCTCGTAGTACTCCAGAGGATGGCCTGGCTGAAGCGCGCCTTTTACATCCATCCACGCTAT